>CAXTMV010000189.1:2471-11588 GCA_964245425.1 uncultured Flavihumibacter sp.
ATAGGCAGCACTGTTATTACCAATGACTGCTTGTTTATAGAGCTCGGGTAACAGGGTTGTAAATGTTTTTTCTGTTTCGTCGGCCAGGTTCGCTTTTTTCTCCGGTTGTTCTGCAGAGAGGTCTACCCGCAGATTGCCCACCATATCGTATAGGTTTTTGGGGGTTGTTTTCTGGGCCGCTATCAGCACTTTCAGTTTATCGTTCAGCCCGTAATACAGGTGGGTTGGGTCCTTGCCATTGAGGCCCGCTTTGAACAGTCCGTAAACAGATTTGATAACAGAGATGTCTTTAGGTACCTGCTGCTGGTTGTTAAAGAGGATGCGGTCGCTCAGATCCAGCAGTACAATATAATTATCTTTGGGAGGTGCAGGGATTTCTTTCTTAGCATCCTTCACCGCCTGTTGAAATTCATTGCATCCTGCCAGAAAAAACAAACCTGCCAGTAGCAGGTATCCGTAACGCCGCATGGTTAATTATTTAAAGTATGAATCCTGGAACTCTTTCAGTTCACGCACATAGGTTTCCGACGCTTCATTGATTATTTTTATCTGCTCTTCCCCTTTTTCCTTTCCGTAAAGGGTAGAGAGGTACCCGTTCCATCCATCCCGGAAATAATTGATATTTTTTTCGATGGTATCTACCGGCAAAACCATCCGATCTTTTTCTTTACTGAGGTTTTCTATGCGTTTGGCAATATGATTGATTTCCGTTTCGTGGAGCATGCGTTTTTCTTCCAGTTCCAGTATTTCATCCTGCAGGCGGGTAATGCGCTGGTAACGTAATTTAATCTGGTTGCGTTTGGCCCATTCCAACTGCAGCAGGTAATAAACTGCGCTCCAGATGGCAAATACGCCAAAACCCAGGAACAACACCAGGTAAAACCGGCTGTCGGCATATGCCGGTACTACCAGCGATTTAAATTCTTCGCGGTTGGCCTTTATCAGAATTTCATTCACGCCTTCGTGTATCTGGAAGGCCAGCAATACGTCTCCGATAAATACCAGCAGCAGCAGGCCCATAACGATTTTCCTGAACCGGATCCCTTTTTCCGAGAACAGGTGAATGGCCGTGCCCAAGGCAAAAAAGATGGTCGGAAAAACGATCAGGGGTGGATAGTTAATGATCAGGTAGATCAGCCGGCGCAGGTTGGGCAATAACTGTATGTTCAGGCGCCCTTCCTGGAAAAGCGACAGCGGATCCACGCCGTTCAGTGCGAAGTCTGCCACGCTCATATAAAAATAGAGCAGGTAAAAAGAAAGGGCTAGCAATAAAAAGACCAGGAAAATATAAGTACCCCAGCTGAACGTGTTGAATTTATTATGGTGTACAGCCGCGCGGGTGGTTTCAATTTCATCTACCTGGTTTTTCAACAGGTAGATCTCGGTTTGTTTGATGGGTACCAGGCCCTTGGTAATGTCTCGGCTGTTATGGATCTCGTCTGCGCGGCTTTTTAATTCATAATATTTTTCCAGCAAGGAGTCAATCTTTTTTTGTATCCGGTGCTTTGTCTCTTCTGTTTTGGCCACCAGCCGCAAGGAGTCTTGTTCTGTAAGAATGGAGCCGCTGCGGATTTTGTTCAGCATGCCTTTGTAAGCTTCTACGCCGCCCTTATAAGTGCCGGCTTGTTCTACACCGTATGCGCGCAGATCTTTTACCACTACATTGGAAAGATCCTGCAGGTGATTTCTGCCGCTGTCAGTTGGTTTTGATTTGCTGTTGATGATCACGTTAGCACGGTTTCAATGCCTGCATTACAGGTAATCAAATATAACCATTGGGCCAATGCTAAATAATGGGTTGCTGATAGTGTTGATAAATGGGGAATAAGCCAATAGAAATCGTAAATTTACTTAGTATTTTTACGAGGTATAGATGTGGCTATCGTCAGGAATTTGGCTTTGCAGTGCAGACCCCTTCAATAGTCATATGTCTGAAAAAATTGATGATATTGCTGCCGGTAAAATTGTTCCATCGGTATTTTATTTCCACTCATCCCTCACCTTACTTACAACCCCAATACCTGCCTTAATTTCACATAACCCGTTTTGCTTACCGGCACACGGGCACCCGATTTAAGTATGGCCAGGTGTCCGTCTTTTTCATAAGGGTCTATACGGACTATCTGTTGCACGTTTACCATATATGAACGATGACAACGGGCAAATTGCAGGGTATCCAGCGCTTTTTCAAAATGCGCCATCGTTTTATTTTTGAGATAATAGCTGTCGGCAGTGTGGATTTTTACATAATCGTCAGCCGCTTCCAGATACAATACTTCGTGCACGGGAATGATCTTTATCTTGGCGCCGTTCTTAACAACTATGCGCTGGTTCTGGCCAGGCGTCAGCGAAGCGGCTTCAAGCAATGTTTCTGTTGCAGTAGTTACCTGGGCTGGCGCTGTTTTCTGATCCAGCCATTTTTGCACGGCTTTATCGAAACGTTCTTTGCTGAAGGGTTTCAGTAAATAATCCACGGCATGTGTTTCAAAAGCCTTGATGGCAAACTCATCAAAAGCGGTGGTAAAAATAACAGCCGGCGGCTGTTCAATCAGTTCCAGCATTTCAAAACCGTTGATCTTGGGCATTTGTATGTCAAGGAAAATCAGATCCGGCTGGTGCTGCATAATCGCTTTGATGCCTTCAAAGCCGTCTCCGCATTCCTGCACCAGTTGCAATTGCGGATGAAATTGTAAGTATTCTGCTACAACACTTCTTGCCAGCAGCTCATCATCAATGATAATAACTTTTTTCATACTTGTATTTTATTGCGGGGCGGTTTCAATTTTTAAAGAACATGGTGATCAGGATTGCTATCGTTGCTTTTTTTGGGGCCTGATGCTTCCGCAATGGCCGACAAAGGCTGCGGAATTTTTACCTTCGTGGTAAATGTATTGTTTTCTGCAATTGTCTCCAGCAGATCGTTCCGGGCAAACAACAGGTACAGCCGGCGTTTAATAGAGTGCAGTCCAAAACCCGTGCCTTGTCTTGGTTGTGCGGTTTCTTCATCAAAAGGATTTTGCACCACTATCACCAGCATATTATTGGCAAAGCTGGTGGCGATGCTGATAACGGTTTCGCCCGTGGTGTCGTATAATCCAAATTTGATAGCGTTTTCCACCAGCGGCTGCAGCAGCATGGCGGGCATTTTCATTTTTAGCGATACGGGCGCTGTTTCAAAAACGGTAGACAGGCGGTTGCCAAACCTTACTTTTTCAATATCCAGGTACAACTGCAGGTATTGTAATTCTTCTTCCACGGGTATCCACTGCTGTTCTTCGCGTTTCAGGGTACCCCGCAGAAAATCTGATAATTGCAGCACCATGGTCCTGGCTTCCTGCGGCCGGGTGCCAATCAACGCATTGATTGAATTGAGGCTGTTGAATAAAAAATGGGGTTGCAATTGCTGTCGCAGTTTATACAATTCAGCGTCTTTGGTCAGTTGTTCTGCTTCTGTTTTTCGCCGCACGCTGGTACGCTGGTCTTCGAATCCGTACCAGAGTACACTTATCATGGACATGCAGCCAGTAACCAGGAAGGCGACCCCAAAACGAACGGGTAAGGATTTGGTAAGAAAAGGCAGGTAGCCCTGCTCGCTCACCGTTATCAGTGGCAGCAAATATTTTATAGCCAGTAACCAGGCGCCGGCGGTTAATAAGACAAGCATCAGCAGGTAACCGTAGCGTTGCTGCCTGGGCAGGTAATATTTCAGGTTATTGCCAATCAGTGCGCAGGCACCTGCCAGTAAAATATTGGAGAGGGCGCTGTCTTCCATACCCAGCAGCCATGAATAGCCCAGCCCGTAAATGATCCAGGCCTGCATGGCAGTCCAGATCAGCCACCAGGCGATAAAAATAAATAAGAATTTCTTTTGCGAAAGCGGGTTGGCGGCCACGGTGATCAAATTTAAATTAACTGTAAGGAGCGCAATACATTGTCGCCTTGTATATAGCTGGCTTTGTTGTGTACCATTTCAACAAAGCGGTCTGCATTATCGGCTTCCTGTATGCGACTGTAGATCTCAGCGCCGTCTATCAGCTCGCTTAATTTATACAATTCGCAGATATTAATAAATTTCCATTTTACCAGTTGCCTTTGCTGGTTAAAAAAACTCTCTTCTTCCTGCAGGCCAATCTGCCGGGCCTTGTTAAAGGCTTCCTGTTCGCCGGCGGCGGCAATGAGGCGCAGTTGCTCATCGAACTGCGGGGTATGACTGCCGTCTCCGCAAATAATCTGATATACCATTTTAACGAGGTACCAGTTCATAAAAAATAATTTTGGTTGAAGTGAACAGTTGAACAGGGCAGGGAATGGTTTTCAAAAGGAAAAAGGCAAAGCGGGCAGGCGGGCAAATGCCGGTGGCGGCAGACGGTTTTGCTGATCTAGAAACTTCTTAGTTCAATGCCACCCATAATGGCGGTTCCTTTCAGCAGCAATACTTTATTAAAATCAATCACTTTGCCCTGCAGCTGGCGTTTGTCTTCCACGCCGCCGAGTATATTGGTAATCTCGGGCTTTACTTCCCAATTGGTAGGTACAATCAGTTTTGCGCCGCCCATGAAGGTAGTCACGTCCAGCGTAACGGTTCCGTTAATATCTGCCTGGCTCAGGTCAATTTCTGCGCCCCCTAAAAAGCAGGTAATATCGCCGCCCCTGAAGTTTTTAGAGGTAACAACGCGGTGGGTGCTGCCCAAAACGGAGGTGATATCGAAATAGCCACTGTCGTAGGTATTTTGGGCGGGGTCTGTGCCAGGGGCCGGCAGGGCGGTATTGCTGCTGGTAAAATTACTGTTGCCGGAGGGGTTGTTGCCGGGGTCTCTCCGGTAACGGTTGCGGGCGCCGCCCCAGTTGTCCCAGCCCCTGCCGCCGGTACCATCGTGCCTGGGGCGTAAAATCATAGCGAGGCCAATACCAATTACAATAAAAGGAAAGATGAAACGGTGCAGGTCGAGCCCGATATCAAAACGATCGAGCAGGAAAATACCGCCGATAACAATGGGAATGACCCAGCCCACTCCCCTGAATTGCCGTCTTACACCGGTATAAACACCCACGGCTATTAGAATCATTGGCCATGAAAACAGCCAGCCGGGAAAAAAGATAAAATCAGCTTGTTTTATAAAAAATAGGAGACCTATAAAGAGTAAGAATAAACCACCCCAGAGTCGCCCCTTTGGCCGGGGTGAGTTGAAGTTGTCATTTTGATTTTGCGCATCCATAATTCGGGATATTTATTACACAAAAATAGTGGGTGGCTCATTGCCCGGCCATTGTTTTAAGGCATGGTTGGGCTAAAAGGCGGTAAAGCGGGGCAAAAAGGCGGTGAAAAATTTCTTCCGCTCACATCAACTCAAATCCGTCACCGTCAAACAAGCCTTTGTCGCTGAGTTTTACATGGGGTATCACCAGCAATGCCATAAACGACAAGGTCATAAAAGGAGCCGATAACCGGCTGCCCAGGCTTTTAGCCATGGCATCGATGGCCGTGTAGGCTTCTGCCACGCGGTATCCGTTTTCGTTGCTCATCAGGCCTGCTACCGGCAGGCCGAGCACCCTGTCTGCTTGCGGGCCCACGCAGCTGATGCCGCCCTGCTGTTCAATTACCAGGTTAACAGCGCGGCAAAGGCTTTCGTCGTCTGCGCCCACCGCAACAATATTATGGCTGTCGTGGGCAACAGAAGAAGCAATGGCACCCTGCTGCAGGCCCATGTTTTTGATGAAGGCCAGGGCCACCGGTGCCGGGTGATAACGGTTCACCACTGCCATTTTCAAAATATCACGACTGGTATCACTTACCAGCTGGTTGCCTGCTACGGTGGGTGGCAAAAGAAGTTTATTGGTTATCAGCTGTCCGTCCAGGGCTTCTATAACGGTAATGGAGCTTTCTTTTTTCCAGGCCATGGCAAAATCTGCCGGCTTCCTGGCAGTGCAGTTGAAATGATTAACGGTTTGTTGTGCGGCGGGCAGCACGGGCAATAATGATTTTCCATCGGCGGCTACCAGCTGGCCATTGATATAGGTGGCGGTTACTTCAAATTGTTCCAGGTTCTTCACCAGTATAAAATCGGCTGCATCCCCGGGGCGCAGCAGGCCGGTACTCGTTTTGTAATGCAATACGGGGTTGATGCAGGCGGCCAGCAATACATTGAACACATCGATGCCTTTGGCAACGGCCCTGGCACAAAGCTGGTTGATATGGCCGGCCACCAGGCTGTCGGGGTGCTTGTCGTCGCTGCAGAACATCATCTGGTGGGGATGGTCATGCAGCAGGTCAGCCAGGGCTTCAAAATTTTTGGCGGCGCTTCCTTCGCGGATCAGGATCTTCATACCCAGTTGTATTTTATCCAGTGCTTCTTCCGCGGTAAAGCATTCATGATCGGTGCTGATGCCTGCTGCAATGTATTGTTTGGCAGCTGCACCCCGCAGGCCGGGGGCGTGGCCGTCTACCGGCTTGTTTAATGCCAGGCAGCTGGCAATTTTGGCCATTACTTCAGGGTCCTGCTGCAGCACGCCCGGAAAGTTCATCATTTCGCTCAGGTATAAAATCTCCGGCCGGGCCAGTAAAGCAGCCACTTCCTGGTGCCGGAGGCTGGCGCCGGCGGTCTCAAAAATAGTGGCGGGCACGCAGCTGGGAGCGCCAAAATTGAATTTGAACGGAACCGTATGGCCGTTGCGAATCATAAAATCAACGCCATCGAGCCCGCATACATTGGCTATTTCGTGGGGATCGCTGATGGTAGATACGGTGCCATGCACCACCGCCAGGCGGGCAAACTCAGCTGGCACCAGCATGGCACTTTCAATGTGTACATGGGCATCGGTAAAGCCGGGCAGCAAATAAGGCAGGGTATCGCTGTGGGGCCGTTCCAAAGGAACAATGGAAACTATTTTTCCGGATTCAAAATAAAGTTCCGCCGGGTAAATGCGGCGGTTGAATATATCGACCAACTGTGCAGCAATGCTGGGCATGAGATAGGTTTAAAATAGGTAAATATAGCACCTGTAAGCAGTTTGTCAAAAAGTTCAATTGATTGGTATTCAATAGTTGCGCTTATATATCAATCATTTATTTTAATCCGATTTTAATACAACAAGCTGTAAAAAAGTATCGACAGTGGTATTTTCACCCCGTTAAGCAATGAAACAATACCCTTCATCGTTTTACAAAACCGGATATTATTTTTTACCCTAAAAAGACCTTATTATGAAAGTATTTAGATCAGTGATTGGATTGGCATGCCTGGCCATTGTTTTGTTTTCCTTGCAGGTTAATGTCAGTTCGTGTGTAAAAGACAAGATTGTTACGGATACGGTAACCGTGCATATTAAAGATACTGTTACATTACATGTTACTGATACCGTAAAGGTTAAAGACACACTGTATAACCTGGCTGACGGACTGGTAGCGTATTATAATTTTAATAATGGAACCTTGAATGATAGCAGCGGTTATGGCAATAATATTATTTTGAATAACAATGCTGTTAAAGCGGCGGATAGGTATGGCAGAGCCAATAATGCCTATTCATTCAATGGAACAGATAATTATATGCAAGTGGCCAATAGTGCCAGCCTCAATTCTGTTTCAAAGGAAATTACAATAATGGCCACCATTAAGATAAATGGTTTTTATGGTGCCAATTGCCTAACCAACCAGGTAATTGGAAAAGGCTGGAACGATTTCATCAACGGATTTTATGCATTACGGTTTTACTCTACGGTAGGATGTGGAAATACAGTAGACACATCGAAAGAAGTTTTCTACGGATCTTACAGCGACAACAATACAAGGGCTTCGGTGTACGATCAAAACTATATTCATACCAATACATGGTATAACGTAGTATACAGCTGTAGCTACGGGCAGTCTAAAATGTATATAAACGGGGTGCTCACCAGTGTTTATAATTCGGTATCTGCCACTACATTTTCGCCCAACAGCCAGGACATGTATATTGGCAAGCATGGCGATCCGCAATACCCTTACCTGTTCAATGGCGTAATAGATGAATTAAGGATTTACAACAAGGAGCTTTGCGCCACGGCCATCAAACAATTGTATGCAACAAAACAATAATAACTGTATCAATATAAAAAAACCGGGTGCCAGCGCCCGGTTTTTTTGTGTTGAATCTTTACAGATTCCTATAAATTTGTTACATGGTTAAAACAATCCTACAAGGGATCAATTTTCTGGCAGGGTCCGTTCTGCGCAAACAACGTGTTTTTATTGGCAATTCTTTAAATTACCTGGAACGAAATCCAGTTATCGATAAAAATTATTTTGATTATATACGGCTCGCCACGCTTGAACTGGTGAGCACTGAAATAAATGCAAAGAAACTGGCAGGTAATATAGCTGAATTGGGTGTATACAAAGGCAAATTTGCCAGGTACCTGAATCAATACTTTCCAGACAGGATGCTGTATCTGTTTGACACTTTTGAAGGCTTTGATACGCGGGACGTTGCAAAAGAAAAAAAAGAAAATTTCTCCAGCGGTAACCAGGATTTCTCCGATACCTCCGTGGCGGCGGTGCTAAAGTTGATGCCGTGGCCAGCGCAATGCAAGCCAGTAAAAGGATTTTTTCCCGAATCGGCAGCAGCCGTTGAGGATACCTTTGTGTTTGTAAGTCTGGATGCCGACTTATATGAACCCATTTACAGTGGATTGCAGTTTTTTTATCCGAAGCTGACCAAGGGCGGATATATATTCATCCACGATTTTAACAACGATCTATATAAGGGCGCAAGAAAGGCAGTTGAGCAGTTCTGCACGGAACAACGGATAGGATTCGTACCCTTACCAGATGCTGGCGGGTCTGCCATCATTACAAAATAATTCCTTCGCTTTATTTAATCAGGGGCAGAATGGCAACAATTGTATGCCCCGTCTAGTAGACTGTTTCCGTTCATCATGTGTTTGTATCCTTTTATGCAACAGAAAAAGAGATACAATAATATTTTATTTGATTGTTGGGCAACTTTGTACCTTGCAACGGCTCAAAGCGTTGTGTGTTCCTGACAGACAAAATAAAAATTGTTCATACCGCGGCATTAAATTCTGATTAACTTAAAAAAGTTAAACAAGTGTTTGATTTTTCGTTTTGCTATCAGTAGC
>CAXTMV010000190.1:0-11510 GCA_964245425.1 uncultured Flavihumibacter sp.
ATATAATAATCTATAATTTAGAACAAAATCGTATTTTTAACGAATTTTGGGGAACAAACGACAAGTATTCAATGGAAAAAACAGCCGAAAAAGAAAAATACGCTGATGGCTATCCGGCGTTGGATGAAAAAGACCTGCTGATCCTGAAATTACTGCAGGAGAATGCAAAAATAACGGTCCGCGAAATTGCCGCCAAGATACACCTCAGCACCACGCCGGTGCACGAACGCATCAAGCGCATGGAAGATAGCGGGGTCATACTACAGTATGCTGCACTGGTAAACCACGCAAAGGTAAAAAAGGGCCTGATGGTTATTTGTTATATCTCGCTGAAAGAACACAATAAGAAATCAGGCGCCAAATTCATAAAGACCATCAATGAGCTGGGGGAAGTAATAGAGTGTTATAATATATCGGGCGAATTTGATTTTATGCTGAAAGTGGTAACGGAAAGCATGGATGCCTACTATGATTTTCATGTAAACAAACTGGGCCAGCTGGAAAATATCGGGCATATGCAGAGCACCTTTGTGATGGGCGTGGTAAAACAAACGCATTTGGTTGTTTGAACCAATTCAACATGTAAAAGCTAAGATTCAAAATCGACTGTTTTCAATTTTTCATGAAGGATCATCCTGTATAATCACCAAAATTATTTATTATGTACGCATATGATACGCTGTCAGAAGCGGTAAATGGCCTGAAAGCGCGTGGCTATAGCATCGATTTTAATATAGACGCGGAGCTGCTGACCTGCGCACAGGCATCCGTGTCACTGGGGGTCGATGAGTTTGAGATTACCGAGGTATACCGGTTTGAAGGAGATACGGATCCGGCTGATGAGGCCGTGGTATATGCAATAGCCGGCAGGCATGGCCAGAAAGGCGTTTTGGTAAATGCCTACGGTCCGGATGCGGATACCAACAGCAGTGAATTGGTGAAAAAGTTGAAAGAACGACATTAAAGGTTCGATCATTCGTTGGTTCGGAAGTTGTCGTTGTGATGGTGGCGAACGACAAACTGCCGAATTATTTCTTTGTCCGTACGCCTTCGGCGCCGCGGAACCTGTCGCAAGGCGATGCCGGGCCTATTGCCCGACCGATTCCGGGCCTATTGCCCGGGCCTACGGCCCGGGCTGACAGACATCAGCCCTTTGGGCCTGGCTGGTAAGATTCAATAACACTTCATTTATTGGTTATCGTTTACGCTGGAGATGGTAACGGATGAATTATTGAAACCAATCGAACTAGGTAATTATTGTCTTTTGTCTTTTTTCAGTTCCGATGAAGGCAGTTTTGCTTCAACAGGCGCCAGCTGCTTAAAATCTTCCTTGGCCACTTTGTCTTCCTTGCCCAGGTAGGTCCAGTTGATGGCCTTCATGTATTTGCTAAAGGTTTTATTGAGATCGCTTGTCTTTACCAGGTCTATTTTGTTGTTGATCTCATCGAACAGGCGCCAGTTGCCCGATGCTTCGCAGAAGCCCAGTTGCCCGGCCTGGAAGGCACTGGCCTCATTGGTCATATAATAATTGGTGAGGTATTCTTTTTTCTTATCTGTTACTTCCTTATCGGTAAAGCCATTCTTTTTGATATCATCGATGATCTGTGTCATTACCTGTAAGGATTGCTTTGGATCGATGGTGGAAATATACAGGCCTGCGGTGGGTTGTTCAATGGTGTTTTTATTATAAAAAGCGCCGGGGGCATAAGAAAGACTTCTTTTGGTACGCAGTTCCAGGAAATAACGATCGTACAAAATGCTCATCGCAAATTCAAACAGGGGGCCTTCACCGCTGGGCGAGTAATACTTGGGTGCGTTCAGCGTACCCAATATATAATTGGTGGCAATGGTCCTGTCTTTTATATTGGTGGTTGGGTCTGTTACGGCTTTTGAACTGGGCTTTTTCGGTGCGCCGCCGTCGGGTAACCTGGCCAGGCTGTTTTTGATATTGTTCAGCAGGTTGGTTTCCTCCACGTTGCCCACAATTACAAGAAAGCATTTTTTCTTTCCCAGCAGCGCCGTATAATAACTTTTTGCATCGGCCAGGGTGAGGCTGTCGAGGGTGCCTGCCGTTCCATTGGGTACTTTGGCGTAATCAGAACCTGCAAACAGCTGGTCAGACGCCATCTTGCGCAGGTAGGCATCGGGGTTAGATTCCTGTTGTTTGGCAGAAGCTATCATCTGGTCTTTGATCACTTTAAATTCGTTGTCGTCCATGGCCGGGTTCAGTATGGCATCGGTGAACATGGCCCAGCTTTTATCCCAGTTGTCCTTCAGGCAGGTCATGGTAACCCGGCTGTAGTCTTTGGAAGCCGTGGCAGTAAAACCGGTGCCCAGGTTATCGGCCAGTGCCGCAAAGGCATTTCGGTCCATGGTTTTGGTACCTCCGCTCATGGCCAGGCTCAATGCCAGTGCCTCCAGGCCCTGCTGGGCATTGGTAATATTGGCCGTGCCGCCTTTTATAAACAGGCTGGCCGTAACCACTTCTTTGGGCGTTTTTTTATAAATAATCTTGAGGCCTTCATAATTGATCTCTTTTGTGCCGTTTTGTGCAAAGCTGCCCGCAGTGGCCAGTAGCACGCAAAAGAATAAGGGGATGCGCCGGTGAATATATTTCATGTCTGTATTTTTTAGAGGGTATTAGTTGAATAAAGCATCCAGGTCTGTTACATTCCAGTTCTTCTGCTGGCCGGGATTTAGCAATAACCCTTTCACGCAGGGTTTGCCTTTGATGTATTTTTTTACATAGGCATCCAGGTCGGCCCTGGTTACTTTATTGATTTCATCTATGTAATTGAAATAATAATCAAGCGACGCAATGCCCCACCATTGCGTAAGTGTATGGGCATAATTTGAAGTCACTTCGCTGCCGTATTTCTGCTGGTTGGAGAGCTTTACTTTTGCGGTGGCCAGCTGCTCATCTGTATAATAATCCGGTGCATCAAACTGGTTCAGCTGGTCTTGCAGCACTTTGAAAGAGGGCTTGAATTTAGCCGGGTTGGGCACCATGAAAAGGGTGATGGGACCGGTATGCTGTTGTGTCTGGTAATTGAAACCCGCCTGTAACGCATAGCCACTGTCTACCAGCGCCTTTTCAAATTTGGATGCTTTCTGCGTTAGGATATACGATAATACATCGGCCACGATGGTGTTTTTGGGATCCGTTCTTGTATCGGGCCCCAGCCAGCCCATTTGCAAAACAGGTACCTGTGCATTGGGGCTGGTGACCACAAAGCTCAGGGAATCGGCAGGATTCAGCGGCGCAAAGGCAGGGATGGGCCATTTTTGAAAGGGGTCGAAGTCGCAGGGCTTCCAGTCACCAAAAATAGCGGTCACTTTTTTCAGGATGTCGTCGTTCTTAACGGCGCCGGCCACTACCAGGATGGAATTATTGGGGTAATAATATTTATCCTTGATGATATTCATTTTTTCCGGGGTGCAGGTCAGGATGATTTGGTGATCGCCGATAACGTTTTTCCTGGAAAAAAGGCTGCCCCACATTTTATGGTTGAACTTGTCTTGCAGGGGCCAGAAGGGGCTGCTTTCGGCCCGCTGGAATTCACCATCCACCACGGGATTTTCTTTTTTCATTTCTTCCTGTAAAAAAAGCGGGTAGCGGGCGGCACTGTTCAGGAACTGCAGACCTTCTGTTACTTCCTTGCTGCCCAGGGTGAAGAAATAATTGACCTTTTCCGTATTGGTAGTGCCGTTAAAGGAAATGCCCAGTTCATGAATACGGTCTAAATATTTTTCCTGCGAAGGGATGTCTTTATTGGCCTTGAAAAACATATGTTCATACAGGTGAGAAAGACCGTTGAATTCCGGTGATTCTGTAAACGACCCATTCCGTACGGCTATCTCAACGGTTACCAGCGGCACGGAATTGTCTTCCACTACCAGCACCTGCAACCCATTGGGTAATTTGGAAAAATGAATATTGGCCGGCCAGTTGCCCTGTGCATGCAGGGTGCCTGCCAGGATAAGGAATAAAGAGAAGAGCAGCGTGGATCTTTTCATAAACGATTTATTTTTAATAAGAGGGTGAGTTGGATAAAGTTAAAGTTTCATGGCAGCAACCCGTTGAATGCGGAAGGTATTTATTAAATTTTAACGGGCGGTCAATAAGTTTTTAGGCGGTTTCGCAGGTATTTGCCCGGTTCAACAGGAGGATAATTGAATAAAAGGACTCGCTTTGCACAAGGGTGAAGGCGGTAATTCCGTATTGTCACAACAGATCTTTCACCATCTCCGCTACAATTTTATCTATTGGCAGGGTTACGGAAGCAGCGGAAAAATCGTTCCAGTCAATAAACCGGAAGGTCTCTGCCTGGCCGGTGGCATCGTAGGCTGCCTGCTGGCCGGCATCAAAATCAAAAGCGGTACTGCGCAGGGGCACGGTAATGGGGGCCAGTGCCCGGGCAAAATAATAAATGGCAATTATCTGGTCGGCCGGGTTAAAGGCGCTCATCTGGAAAAAGTCGGTGGTATAAATATGAACGCCCGGCTCCACGGCCAGCGCCATTTCTTCCATGAACTCGCGCCGCAGGCAATCGCGGGTGCCTTCTCCCAGTTCAAGGCCGCCACCCGGAAACTTGGTATAATAACTGCCGCGGATGTGCTCGTCGCTTACCAGTACCTGTTTGTTGTTGTTCAGCAAGATGCCATAGACCCTTATTGTAAACATATTAAAACCATTTTTTCTTCATGAAATACCAGCTGATAACGATGGAAATGGCCACCGACAGGATCAGTGGAATATAAAATGCATGGGGCGATGAAGAGTAGGGGATGGGCACGTTCATACCATAGATACCCGTTACCAGGGCGGGTAATGAAAGGATGATGGTAATGGACGTAAGTCTTTTCAGCACATTGTTCATGTTGTTATTGATGATGCTGGCAAAAGCATCCAATGTGCTGCTCAGGATATTGGTATAGATATTAGCCATTTCAAGCCCTTGTGAAATATCTACGATCATATCTTCCAGGAATTCTTTTTCTTCTTCATTCAGGCCCAGGAAATTGGTACGGGCTATTTTCATCAGTAATATTTCATTGCTGCGCAGGGCGGTCACAAAATACACCAGGCTTTTCTGTATTTTCATCAGCTCCAGCAATTCTTCATTCCGGTTGCTGGCATATAGTTTCTGCTCCATTATATTGCGGCGCTGGTTAATTTCCTTCAGCGATTCCATATAGGTCTGTGTAATTTTTTCAAAGATCTTCAGCACCATCATTTTCCGGTTATCGGGGTGCCGGTTCTGAAAGGTGTTAAGGAATTTTTTGATGGCGCCGTTTTCAAAGGAGTTAACGGTAACGATCTGGTTATGGGTTAATATAATGCAGATGGGGATGGTGATGTAATAGGCATCGCTTTCGTTGAAAGAATTGTTTTCGGTAGGTGTTTTGATAACGATCAGCTTTACATTGTCGTCTTCCTCGAAGCGGCTGCGTTCGTCAATATCCAGCGAATCGGCCAGGAAGTCGAGGGGAATCTCCAGCGCGGTAGACAGGGACGAAAATTCTTCCTGTTTCAGGGGTGGCAGCACATTCACCCAGGCACCTTCTTCGGGCTTGTCTATTGAAACGGTCTTGTAATCGATATTTTTAAAGTACTGGATCACGGTGTAGCTGCTATGGGTCTTTATAAAAAAGGAGGCGGGGCAAAGATAGGGGTGACCAGCGCATAAAAAAACCGCTGCAAGAGCGGTGTTTTGTTTTTAACCAGAGGTCCCTAGCAGATTCGAACTGCTGTAGAAGCTTTTGCAGAGCTTTGCCTAGCCACTCGGCCAAAGGACCTTTTTTTAAATCGCTGCGAAAATAGAAATTTTTGATGAAGAATTGCCAAAAAATCCTTGAACTTCGGATTTTAAATTAAATGGGCCACATGCAAAGAATTGCTGAATCTGAACTCATTATCAACGATCGCGGGGCCGTATACCACCTCGATACCCGCACAGAAGAACTCGCTTCCACCATCATCACCGTAGGCGATCCCGACCGCGTAGCCGCCGTTAGCAAATATTTCGACCGCATCGAGTACAGGAACCAGCACCGCGAATTCATCACCCATACAGGCTATACCGGTAACAAAAGAGTCTCCGTGGTCTCTACCGGCATCGGTACCGATAATATAGACATTGTGATGAACGAGCTGGACGCGCTGGTAAACATCGACTTCAGCACCCGCACCATTCAACCACAACTCAGCAGCCTTAACATCATCCGCATCGGCACTTCCGGGTCATTACAGGCCGATATACCGGTAGACAGCTGCGTGGTGTCTACCCACGGACTGGGCATCGATAACCTCCTGAACTTCTACCGTATCGAACACAATGAAGAAGACAAACAGCTGCTGCAGGCTTTTATTACCCAGACCCAGCTACAGCATAATTTTGCCCAGCCTTATATCAGCGGCGGTGCCAGTTCACTGCTCAAACATTTTGTGCGCGATTTTCACCACGGTATAACGGTTACCTGCCCGGGCTTTTACGGACCGCAGGGGCGCATCCTCCGACTGGGGCTCAGCCATCCCCACCTGGTCGACAACCTTACCCAATTCAATTTCGGCCAGCACCGCATCAGCAACTTTGAAATGGAAACGGCCGGTATTTACGGCTTGGGTAAATTGCTGGGCCACCAATGCCTGAGCCTAAGTGCCATCGTTGCCAACCGGGTTGAAAAACAATTTTCTACGCAGCCCGGCGAAATAATGGAACGGCTCATTCAGACAACATTGGAAATTATCGGCGGTTTATAGCTAAATTTACCGGAAGTTAACAGCAAAACCCTTGTTCACGCAATATAAAATCCCGCCAGGGCGGGATAACGGATATGAAGCTTCATTTTTATAAATACCAGGGCACCGGGAACGATTTTATTATATTAGACAACCGGAATGGCCAATACAGCTCCATTTCAAAGGAACAGGTAAACCGTCTTTGTGAACGGCGATTTGGCATCGGTGCAGATGGATTGATGATGCTGAACCAGCGTGACGGGTATGATTTTGAGATGAAGTATTTCAACGCCGACGGCGGAGAAAGCAGCATGTGCGGAAACGGTGGCCGCTGCCTGGTGAAATTTGCGTATAATATGGGCATCCGTAAAAATATGTACCATTTTATTGCGTCTGACGGGCCGCACGATGCGGAAATTGACGCAGACGGCCAAGTAAGCCTCAAAATGAAAGATGTGGGCAGCATCGCAGAATTCGGCACCGATTTTTTGCTGGATACCGGCTCGCCCCACTATGTAAAGTTCATCAACGATGTAACGGGCTACGATGTTTTTAAAAAAGGCCATGACATCCGCTACAGCGGCGATTTTGCCGAAAAAGGCATCAACGTAAATTTTGTGCAGCAGAAAAACGACCATGAAATCATCGTGCGCACCTACGAAAGAGGGGTTGAAAATGAAACCTGGAGCTGCGGTACCGGCGTAACCGCCGCCGCGCTGGTTTGTTACCACAATGAAACCGGTTATAATGATGTAACCGTTTTTACAAAGGGCGGCAAACTAACGGTGGAGTATGACCGTTCAAATGACGAAAGTTATTCCAATATATTCCTGTGCGGACCGGCAGAGAAAGTATATGAAGGCGACGTGGAGTTATAAGCCTTGGAGTAAAGTAAAACCAATCCCGCAAAAAGCCAATCCCCCTTCCTTTTACCGGCCCCTACCGATCAACTATTCAACCAATCAACCAACATGCCAGAAACCTCTGTTGATTTTTTTATAAAGGATCCTGCTGTAACCGCCTGCATCAAAGAACTGGAAGACCTGTTTGGTCCCGGCGGTGAAAAGCTGCTGGTCTCTGACGTTATTGACGGCGATGGACACCAGTATGTACACCTGGTGCAGAAAGGCGGCGGCGTACTGGGCGTTGCCCTGATTGGCTATACCTATGTGCTGGAGCAAATGAATATCCGCTTTGTAAGACTCGCTGGTACCAGTGCGGGTGCCATCAACACCGCGCTGATGACGGTTATCGGGGGAACCGCTACCAGCACTACCGTTGATGGCGTTACCACCAGAACCGTTACCGGCGATAAAAAGAAAGCCAAATCAACCGAGATACTGGCAGTATTGAACAAGCTCAATTTTTTCAGGCTGGTAGACGGCCACCCGATTGCGCAATGGCTGATAAAGAATTTTATTTCCAACAAAGGCTTTGTGGCAGAAGTGAGCCGCTGGGCAACAGCCATCCTGGTTAGTTTTGGCCTGTTGCTGTTCCTCGATTTCAGTTTCCTGGGCCTGCAATACAAATGGCCTGTTGCCGCGCTGCTGGCAAAGCTTTCTTTTATATTAACAGGCGCGCTTATCCTGGTTATTGCGTTGCTGGTAACCTGCCTGCTGTATTTATTCAACCGGCTTAAAAGCGCGGGCTTTGGGGTAAACCCGGGTAACTTTTTCTTTAACTGGGTAAAAGAACAGATGGAGGCCAATGATGTACTGAGTGTGGCCGACCTGATCAGCAAATCATCCAGCCCCGTAAAAGACATTGCCCTGCGGGTACCCAGTACCGAAGGCACCAATGGGCTGGACGGCGACGTGACCTTTATTACGTCCGAGCTGGTCAGCCAGAATAAAATTGAGTTTCCCCGGATGTGGAATCTTTTCCGGAATGATATGAACCAGCTGGACCCCGCCGGTTTTGTACGGGCTTCGATGTCGATCCCCGTTTTCTTTGAATCCTATTTTATCAGCGAGATTCCCTGTCACGATGAAAAAATAAAAGAGGCCTGGGCAGCATTAGGGGAAAGCGATCCGCCCTCTACCGCCAGGTTTGTAGATGGGGGCGTACTGTCAAATTTTCCCATCAATTTATTTTACAATCCCAATGTAACTGTTCCGCGCCTGCCCACCTTTGGGATTGACCTGGATGATACCGTTTCTGCAAAGGATGCACCTAAGAAGGTTAGCAATATCAACCAGGCTTCACCAGCCATATCAGAAGAAGATGCCGGTAAAGATGCGGAAGCCTGGAGTTTCGGCGGTTATATTTACCGGTTGTTCAATACCGTTAGATTTTATTACGACAAGGATTTCCTGATAAAAAATGCTTTTTACCGCACCGGTATCGGCAGCATTCCGCTGAAGGAATATAACTGGCTGAATTTTTTTATGGACGACAATACAAAAAAAGAAATGTTTATACTGGGTGCCCGCACGGCAACCGAGTTCCTGAAAAAGTTTGACTGGGAAACATACAAGGAAGCAAGAACCCAGATGCAGGAATCGCTGAAAAAAAATTAATTGCCACCAACCGAAAAGCTGTTTTATGCAAATAGACCTTGATCACTGGCCCTTATTTACCATTTGTGTAGGCCTGCTGCTGGTATCGCTGTGCATCCTGATCTGGCAGGGACGCCTGTTTTACACAAAGGATTCAGCTGCCATTCGCAAATTCAGCATTTTGGAATTGCAGATGCCTGCCACACCGGAAGAACTGGTAAAATTGATAAAGGGTATTTATAAATTGCCACCAGTGGTTACTTCCATTACACTGCGGGCCCTGAAGGGACAGTTATGGCTTAATTTCCTGTTTATGCCACTGGTATACGGATCGGTGTTTCTGCTGTGCTGGCGGGTAGCGCAAAAAATGAATACAACGGTGGGTTATATAGTGTTTACCAGCCTGGCACTGGTTCAGCTGATTCCATTGATATGCGGCATCATCGAAAAAATCTACCTGCTTAAAAAGATTGGGCCCGAGCCTGCCACCAGTACTATCCGGCAGCATAAACTTTATTTATGGATGGAAGCGGTTAAGTGGGGCCTGTTCCTGCTGGCTGCTGTATCAGGCATCAGTGTCATTTGCTATTTCTGGTTGTCGGGCGATTATACTGCCGGCTCTTTGCGGTTCATTCTTATTGTGATCATTGAAATAATCATCTTCCTGCTGGTGGCAAAAAACTTGTTGTCGTACAGGACTAAAAAACCGGCTTAGGCCTTTTCCCGGGGTGCTGCTGCAGCCAGCAGAGAAGTATTACGGGTCTCTTTCATAAAAATGTAGACCAGCAGCGAAATAAAAATACAGACTGTAACATACCAGTAAAAAAAAGATTCGTGGTGCCTGTTCTTCGCCCACAATGCAATGTATTCTGCCGTGCCGCCAAAAATGGCCACGGTTAAGGAATAGGGCAGGCCAACGCCCAGGGCCCTCACCTGCACGGGAAACAGTTCTGCCTTTACGACGGCATTGATGGACGTATAGCCACTTACGATGATCAAAGCCGTCATCAGCAGGGCAAAAGCCTGCCACATATTACGGGTATGGCTAAGCGTAGTTAGCAGTGGCACGGTGAGAATGCTGCCCAACAGGCCAAAAGAAAGAAGTAAGGGGCGGCGGCCCACGCGGTCGCTCAACAGGCCGAATAAAGGTTGCAGCAGTGCAAAAAGCAGGAGCGACAAAAAAGATAATTGGGTAGACTGGTCATTACTCAACCCCACTGTATTGACCAGGAATTTTTGCATATAAGTGGTATAGGTATAAAAAGCCAGGGTGCCACCCAGCGTAAGACCGGTAACCAGTGCCAGCGCTTTGGGGTATTTCAGCAATTCTTTCAATGTTCCTTTCTTGCCGGCCGGTTTGGCTTCCGTTGTAAAGGCGTCGCTTTCGCGCAGGTGTGTTCTTAAATAAAACGCCACCAGCGAGAGTACCGCACCTACTGCAAAAGGAATGCGCCAACCCCAGACATGCAATTGCTTATCGGTTAAAAAAACGCGTTGCAATAATAATTGCAGGCCAAGTGCGACCAGCTGCCCGCCAATTAAAGTAACATATTGAAAACTGGAATAGAAGCCGCGCCGCCTGGGCGTGGCCACTTCACTCAGGTAGGTGGCGGAAGTGCCGTATTCGCCGCCCACGCTGAGGCCCTGCAACAGGCGGGCCAGCAGCAGCAGAATGGGCGCAAAGATGCCGATGCTGGCATAACCGGGCAGGCAGGCAATCAGCAGCGAGCCGAAAGACATCAGCAATACGGACCAGGTCATGGCTGTTTTTCGTCCTTTTTTATCGGCCAGTCGCCCAAACAGGTAACCACCCGCCGGTCTCATTAAAAAGCCAACGGCAAAAATGCCTGCTGTATTAATCAATTGGGCGGTGGTATTGCTGCCCGGGAAAAACTGCCCGGCAAAATAAAGGGCAAAAGCAGAATAGGCATACCAATCGTACCATTCTACCAGGTTGCCTGCAGAGCCGCCAACAATGGCCTTTAACCGCCAGGTTATTTCTCCGGAACTTTTTTCTTGTTTGTCAGGGATCATTATTTAAAAATAGGATTTTGATGGCGGGATTATTCTTTGCGCGGCAAAATAAATCCCGGCATCTTTTCCCGGGGCTGTCTCACCAACCACTCCCAGCAAACGGTTTCCCGGAATAATAAGGATTATTAATCGTTGTTGTCCGGGTAAACTTTTAATAGATTGGCCTCAGGCCGGCCGAGCACTCGCAGCCTTTTCGATGCTGCGTGTTGCTTTGAGGAGGTAACGCAGCATTGTCA
>CAXTMV010000191.1:0-11500 GCA_964245425.1 uncultured Flavihumibacter sp.
GTTGGCAATGTCTTTGCCGGCCGCCTGCGGGTAGGAACCGTGGATCGGTTCAAACAACGCCGTGCTGTTGCCTACCGATGCGGAAGGCAGCAGGCCCAGCGAACCGGTAATAACGCTCGCCTCATCGCTGATGATATCGCCAAACATATTTTCCGTAAGTATCACATCGAATTGCTTTGGATTGAGGATAATTTGCATGGCCGCATTGTCTACAAATAAGAAATCCACTGCCACATCTGCGTATTGCCTGGCTATTTCTTGTACCACTTTGCGCCATAAGCGCGAGGTCTCCAGCACATTGGCCTTGTCTACCAGCGTCAGTTTCTTACTGCGTTGCCGGGCATATTTGAAAGCCAGGTGTGCCACTCTTTCTATTTCATTTTTGCTGTAGCTGCATTCATCGCTTGCCCAGGTCTGGTCTTCATTGGTTTCTTTTTTACCGAAGTAGATACCGCCGGTCAGCTCACGGAAAATGACAAAATCAACAGCTTCCAGTTGTTTGCTTTTCAGCGGAGAAAGATGGTGTAGCGCCGGGTAGGTATTGATGGGGCGGATATTGGCAAAAAGCTGCAAAGACTTACGCAGTTTCAGCAAACCCTGTTCGGGCCTTACTTTGGCAGTAGGGTCATTATCGTATTTGGGATGACCGATGGCCCCGAAAAGAATGGCGTCGCTTTCCAGGCAGATCTCAATGGTTTCATCGGGCAGCGGGTTACCTGTCAGGTCAATGGCCACAGCGCCCATCAGGCAATGGGTATAATTGAATTCATGGTTAAATTTACCGGCAATGGCATCCAGCACATTCAGCGACTGCCGGGTAACCTCCGGGCCAATGCCATCTCCGTTAATAACTGCAATATTCTTTTTCATGCTAACTGGGGGTTGGGTTGGGTGGATTATACTCCCTGTTGTTCAAACTGAATGATCTGATCTTTCATGCTCAGCAAATAGTCAATGTCGTCATAACCATTCAGCAAACAGGTCTTTTTATAATTATTTATGTCAAATGATTCTTTTGCGCCGGAAGCCACCAGGGTAATGGTTTGTTCGGACAGGTTCACTTCCAGTTCGGCGGCGGCATCTTGTGCAATGACGGTAAAAATTTCCCGCAGGAACCCATCGCTTACCGTTACCGGCAGCAAAAAATTATTCAGTGAATTGTTTTTAAAGATATCAGCAAAAAAGCTGCTTACCACTACGTCAAAGCCGGCATCTTTGATGGCCCATGCAGCATGCTCGCGGCTGGAGCCGCAGCCAAAATTCTTGGCCGCCACCAGTATGCGCCCTTTGTATTTGGGATCATTCAAAGGGAAATCTTTTTTCGGCTTTGATTCGTCGTCATTTTCATAACGCCAGTCGCGGAACAGGTTTTTCCCAAAACCATCCCGGCTGGTGGCTTTTAAAAAGCGGGCCGGAATGATCTGGTCCGTATCCACATTTTCCATATTCAGCGGAACGGCAGTGGACCTTATTATGTTAATGCTTTTGCTCATTGTTTATTCACGTTTATTATCTTGCTTGATAGCCGATGGTCATTAGCCTGCAATGTTGCGGCAAAGGCTACCGACTAATTATAATGTTCCCGCACATCGCCCACTACACCGGTAATGGCGGCCAGCGCTGCGGTGAGCGGGCTCGCCAGAAAAGTTCTTGCATTGGGCCCCTGCCGGCCTTCAAAATTCCGGTTGCTGGTAGAAATACAATATTTGCCGGCGGGTATCTTGTCTTCGTTCATGCCCAGGCAGGCACTGCAGCCAGGTTGGCGAAGCATAAAACCGGCCGCCTCAAAAACTTTATCGATGCCCTCTTCAATGGCTTGCTTTTCTACCTGTTTGCTGCCCGGTACTACCCATACTTCTACGTTATCGGCCTTGTGTTTTCCTTTTACAAAGGAAGCAACCATCCTCAAATCCTCGATCCTTGAATTGGTACAGCTGCCAATAAAAACATAGTCAACCTTTTTTCCCTTGATGTCTGCACCTGGCTGCAGGCCCATATAAGCCAGTGATTTTTCAAAAGCGTTTTTTTCCTTGTCTTCAATTTCGCTTAATGCCGGCACATGCCCGCTAACCCCAATTCCCATACCCGGATTGGTTCCGTAAGTAATCATCGGTTCAATGTCTTCGGCTTTGATGAAAACTTCTTTATCAAATACAGCGCTGTCATCGCTGTAAAGCGTTTTCCAGTAAGCCAGTTTTTTATTCCATTCGGCACCCTGTGGTGCAAATTTTCTGCCCTGCATATATTGAAAAGTCGTCTCGTCCGGCGCAATCATGCCGCAACGCGCGCCCATCTCGATGCTCATGTTGCAGATGGTCATGCGTGCTTCCATTGAGAGCGAGCGGATGGCACTGCCGGCAAATTCTACTGCGTAGCCGGTAGCGCCGCTGGCAGAAAGCTGCGACAATATATACAGTACAATATCTTTGCTTACCACGCCTTTGTTCAATACGCCATCTACGCGGATGCGCATCAGTTTGGGTTTGCTTTGCAACAGGCATTGGGTGGCCATTACCATTTCTACTTCGCTGGTGCCGATGCCAAAGGCGATGCTGCCAAAAGCCCCGTGGGTAGAGGTATGGCTGTCGCCGCAAACAATGGTCATGCCCGGTTGGGTAATCCCTAGTTCGGGCCCGATAACATGTACAATGCCCTGGAAGGGGTGCCCGAGGCCATACAATTCTATTCCATGTTCTTCGCAATTCTTTTTCAGGGTCTCTACCTGTAACCTGGACAATTCTTCTTTAATAGGCAGGTGCTGGTTAAGGGTGGGCACATTGTGATCGGCGGTAGCCACCACCTGTTGGGGGCGAAACACTTTAATACCTCTTTTATTAAGCCCGGCAAAAGCCTGCGGGCTGGTTACTTCATGTATCAGGTGCTTATCGATGTACAGAACGGATGGGCCGTTTTCAATGGTGCTGACAACATGGGTATTCCATATTTTTGCGAATAAGGACATATTCCCCACCTCTGAAGGAAGGTTGTTATCTTTTTTAAGCATGTTTTCGTTGCTCATTGTATAATCTGGTTTCAACTAAAATCATAATGTACTGAAGCGGCGTCAACAATCCTCTTACTTACCTATTCATTTTTCATGGCGGAACGCCCAACCGGTTTCAATATGCCCTCTGCAGGGGGTTGGGGGGTATAGTCTTTCGCCAATTGCTGCAAATCTTTTTCGTCGATCTCCTTCTTCGTATCTGCCACCAGCAAAAATCGCTGGTACAAAGTATCGATGTCATTCCTGGAATACTGGTAGCCTAATTTATGAAACCGGTGCGCCAGTGCGCTGCGGCCACTCCTGGCCGTTAGTACAATCTTGCTGCCGTCTGCACCCACTTCTTCCGGATTGATGATCTCATAGGTGAGGGAATCTTTCAAAAACCCATCCTGGTGAATGCCGGAAGAATGAGAAAACGCATTGGCGCCCACAATGGCTTTGTTCACCTGCACCGGGGTGCGCATGGTATCGGCCACCAGCCGGCTGATTGGGTTCAGCATTTTTGCATTGATGCCGGTAAAATAGCCGAGCTGTTTATGCTGGCGCAGCACCATCACTACCTCTTCCAGAGAGGTATTGCCGGCTCTTTCGCCCAGGCCGTTCACGGTGCATTCTATCTGCCGGGCGCCATTCATTACGCCTGCAATGGAGTTGGCAGTTGCCAGGCCCAGGTCGTTGTGGCAATGGCAGGAGATGATGGCCTTGTCAATATTGGGTACATGATTGACAAGCCATGCAATCTTATCTCCATACTGGTTAGGCAGGCAATAGCCGGTTGTATCCGGAATATTTACCGTGGTGGCGCCGGCTGCAATAACAGCCTCTACCACGCGGGCCAGGTAATCATTGTCTGTTCTGCCGGCATCTTCGGCATAAAATTCAACATCGTCTACAAAATTCTTTGCCCATTTAACGGCCTGTACGGCCCTCGCCAGTATCTCTTCGCGGGTAGCATTGAATTTTGACTTGATATGAAAATCGGATGTGCCGATACCGGTATGGATACGTGGTTTCTGTGCATGCTTCAGGGCCGCTGCCGCCGCTTCTATATCTTTTTGTACCGCCCTGCTTAGCCCGCAAACGGTGGCTTTTTTTATAATACGCGAGATCTGGGTCACCGATTCAAAATCGCCGGGGCTCGAAATAGGGAAGCCGGCTTCAATAATATCAACCCCCAGGTCTTCCAGCTGTAGGGCCAGCTCAACTTTTTCCTTGGTATTCAGCTTGCAGCCTGGCACCTGCTCCCCGTCTCGCAGCGTGGTATCAAAAATGAAGACTTTGTTTTCCACAGTAAAATGGTTGAATGAGAGAATAAATACAGGCTGCTTACCTTCGTGTTGCTTGCTATATTTACGAAATAAACCAGCCGCTCCTTAAAAGTAGCACAGGCCGGAGTGCCCCGAAAACCTAAATCGCCTCGTTTTACACTGCGTAAGCTGTGTATTTTTCAATGAAATGCAAGCCCAGCAAGGCTTTTGTTATTATTTATTACGATGCCCAACAGATCTACAGACACCCTGTTTCAATTGGTTAAATCGCTGGAAAAGAGCGAAAAGCGCAATTTTAAACTATATGTAGGCCGAAATACCGGCGGTGAAGACCTGAAAGTGGTGCAACTGTTCGACGCCATAGATAAAATGGACGCCTACGACGAAGAAATATTGCTCAAAAAAACGCCCGCGATAAAAAAACAGCAGCTGTCTAACAGCAAAGCGCATTTGTACCGCCAGATACTGGCCAGCCTGCGTTTGTTAAAACACGAAGACAATATAGATATCCAGTTGCATGAACAAATGGATTACGCCCGTATTCTCTATAACAAAGGCCTTTACCTGCAAAGCCTGAAAATGCTTGACAAGATGAAGGATATGGCCCGCGAAAACCACCAGTTTACGTACCTGCAGCAGGTGGTCTTTCTTGAAAAGAAGATCGAAGCCCTGCATATTACCCGTAGTATGCAGGACCGGGCGGAGCGATTAACAGCCGAGGCCGACGAAGTGACCGACCGGCTGATGCAAATCAGCAAACTGTCTAATCTTTCGCTGCTTTTATACAGCTGGTATATTAAAAACGGCCATGCCCGCAACAAAAATGATGAAGCGGCCGTGCAGAAATTTTTTGATGACCACTACCCTACCCATGCCAAATCGCCGCACGGCTTTTATGAGAAGCTATACCTCTACCAGAGCTATTCCTGGTATGGCTTTATCAGGCAGGATTTCCTGATGTATTACCGCTATACACAGAAATGGGTGGACCTTTTCACCACTTACCCGTTCATGGTGGAGATAGAGACTTCTCACTATATTAAAGGACTGCACAACCTGTTGGGCGCTCATTTTGACCTGCAGAACTATGATCGGTTCAATGAAATCCTGAAACTGTTCGAAACATTTTCCCAGTCTGCCATTGTAGTGCAGAATGAAAATAACCAGATACAATGCTTTGTCTATTTCTCCACCGCTTTGATCAATAAGCATTTTATAGAAGGCAGTTTTACCGAAGGCATCGCCATTGTACCCGGCATTGCGGCAAAACTGCTTGAGTATGAAATTTACCTGGATCGGCACCGGATACTGGTGTTCTATTACAAAATTGCCTGCCTGTATTTTGGGAGTGGTAATAATGAAAAAGCCATTGACTACCTCAATAAGATCATCAACTGGAAGGTGGATCTGCGCACCGATTTGCAATGCTACGCCAGGTTGCTGCACCTCATAGCCCATTACGAGCTCGGCAATTACGATTTACTGGAATACCTCACCAAATCCGTATACCGCTTCATGGCCAAAATGGAAAACCTGAGCGTGGTGGAGGAAGAAATGTTTAAGTTTTTACGCAATTCTTTTCGCTTAAGCCCCCGGCAACTGCAACCGGCTTTTCAAAAGCTGCTCGATATTGTTAAAAAATACGAGCGCAATCGTTTTGAAACAAGGGCTTTCGCCTACCTCGATATCATATCCTGGCTGGAAAGCAAGATCAAAAAAGTGGCCGTACAGGACATCATACGTGAACGGTACCTGGGCCGGCAACAGGCAAAGAAAATTCACAAATAAACATTGAAAAGCCTTTGCCCGGCTTGTCCTGGCAAAGGCTTTTTTATTTGTTAATGTCGAATTTCATCTTGCTCGTATCATTACCAAGTATATTTTCGAGTATTGCGTTAAAAGCGGTTAAGCATGTGAGACAGCCCGTATTACATAAAGCAACCAGCAGGCATATGTAACAAAAAACAAAAAAATGCAGCAACAAGAAAAATAATTTTCAGGCAGTATTTGCATTTTTAAATTTTGCTATTATTTTCGCCCTATTATTTAACTAAATCCATTACCCCAGATGAAAAAATTATTGTTATTTGCTTTTGCAGCCTCTGTTACAACCATTGCTGGTGCGCAAATCCAGTTTGGCGCCAAAGCCGGTCTTAATCTTGCCAACCTCAGTATATCTCCCAAGAGTTCAGATTATTCGCTGAACATGAAACCCGATTTTAATGCCGGCGTCCTGGTATCTATTCCTTTGTTCAGCAAGTTCAGTTTACAGCCCGAAATAATGTATTCTGCACAGGGATCTAAATTAAAAAGCACCGACGAAAGTGGTACTTACAACATGAATTATATAAATGTTCCCGTGTTGTTTAAATATAAAGATGCTTCCGGTTTTTTTGCTGAAATAGGCCCGCAGCTGGGTATTTTAACCAGTGCGAAAGCAAAGTCCGGTTCAGAATCGCAGGATTTAAAAGACGAACTTAAATCAACCGATTTCTCCGGTGTTGTAGGTATCGGCTACCTTTCTCGCCTGAACCTGGGTATTGATGCACGCTACAACCTGGGTCTCAGCAATATCGTGAAAGAGTCTTCCGACGGCAAACTTAAAAATGGCGTTATACAGGTAGGCGTATTTTATATGTTTGGAAAAAGCAGGAAATAATACAACCCCAGTATACAAAGAAAAGCCGCCCCACCGGGTGGCTTTTTTATTTGCCTCATTTTGACTTTTTTTACTGCTGTACCATCACACAGATCGGGTATTTTTGTTGTTAGGATAATGCGGTACATTTGGGGCATTGATCACCCTAATACTACAAAGGATGAAAAAGTTATCACTTTTTATTATTGCAGCATTTTTTTCGGGCATGGCAGTTGCGCAGCTTCAACTGGGCGCCAAAGCAGGGCTCAATCTTGCCAACTTCAGTGTTTCGCCGGCGCAGCCTAACACCTCTTTTAAATTGAAACCCGATTTTAACGCGGGTATCCTGGTCTATGTACCGCTTTTCAAAAATTTTGGGCTGCAGCCCGAGATCATGTATTCCGGGCAAGGCTCCAAAATCAATATCAGCAACACAGATTACCGCTATAACCTCAATTACCTGAATGTTCCCGTATTCTTTAAGTATAAAGATCCATCCGGTTTTTTTGCTGAACTGGGTCCGCAGCTGGGGGTATTGCTGAGCGGGAAAGTAAAAGTGAATGGACAGTCGCAAGATATCAAGAGCAGCCACAAATCAACTGATTTTTCGGCGGCACTCGGTGTTGGTTACCTGTCGTCCATCAACCTCGGCTTTGATGCCCGTTATAACCTCGGCCTTACCAATACGTCCAGCAGCGACCCTGCCGACGGCTCCATTAAGAACGGGGTGATCCAGTTTAGTATCTTCTATATGTTCAGAGCCGGTAAAAAATAAGCTTTTAAGAAGTTCGGGGTTCGCAGTTATGGCGGCGATGATGCGTTTGTTTCCGGCAAAGAAAGAAGTCTTTGTTTCTTTGCCACGCTTACCGTGTTTGCGCATCCTCTTTGCATAAATCTTTTTCGTGCAACCTTGTCCCTCAGGGGAGGACATGACTTGCAAACGGATGGCCTATTTTCGTCAGATTGTTCACCTAAACTTTATAACTACTGATGAAAAAGCTATTCTTCTTAACCATTGCGGCAAGTATCACCTGTGTGGCCGGCGCTCAAATACAATTTGGCGTAAAAGGCGGGTTAAACCTGGGAACGGTCAGCGTATCGGCCCAACAGACTGGCCTTTCCTACGGCATGCAGCCATCCTTTCACCTGGGCGCATTGGTATACGTACCCCTGTTTATGAATTTCGGGTTGCAGCCTGAGCTGCTGTATTCCGGAGAAGGTTTCAAAGCAACCTATATGGGTAGCGCGGCGCATGAGCACCTTAACTATGTTAACATCCCGGTACTTTTCAAATACAAGGACCCTTCCGGTTTTTTTGCTGAAATAGGACCCCAATTCGGCGTCTTAATCAGCGCAAAAGAGAAAGCAGATGGAACGTCAACCGACGTTAAAGACCAATTGAAAACAGCCGCCGTATCCGGTGCGCTGGGTATTGGTTACCTGTCTTCACTCAATATTGGAGCGGATCTGCGGTATACACTCGGACTGACCAATATTGTTAAAGATGCGAGCGACGGCACAGGAAAGCTCAATGTGATCCAGATCGGCGTTTTTTATGTGTTTGGCAGCGGCAAAAAATAACACCTGGTATTGCATGAATGATAAAAGCTACCGGATAGTAGCTTTTATCATTTTTATAATATCGTTTAATGGTATCAGATATACCGGTTAATGATATTCTCCAGGTATTCCTGCTTACCGCTGCTTACGGCAGGTTCGCCATTGGCCACGGCAAATGCGCGCAGATCTTCCAGCGACAGTTTGCCATTTTCAAATTCTTTTCCTTTACCCGCATCAAAAGAAGCGTACCGCTCCTTTCTTATCTTTTTATAATCTGATTTTTGCAGGATGTTATCCGCGATGATCAGGGCACGTGCGAAAGTGTCCATGCCGCCGATATGGGCATAAAAAAGATCTTCCATATCGGTAGAATTCCGCCGGCGTTTGGCATCAAAATTAATACCTCCGCCCTGGAAGCCGCCAGCTTCCAGTATCACCAGCATGGCTTCGGCCAGTTCGTTGATATTATTGGGAAACTGGTCCGTGTCCCAGCCATTCTGGTAATCGCCGCGGTTGGCGTCCATAGAACCCAATACACCGGCATCGGCTGCCACCTGCAGTTCGTGCTGAAAAGTATGTCCGGCCAGGGTAGCGTGGTTTACTTCGATATTGATTTTAAAATCTTTCAGCAGATCGAACTGACGCAAAAAGCCAATGACTGTTGCGCAGTCGTAATCGTATTGATGTTTACTGGGTTCACAGGGCTTGGGCTCTATGAAGAAAGTGCCGGTAAACCCGCTTTTTCTTGCATATTCCACTGCCTTGTGCAGGAAGATGGCGAAATGTTCCTGTTCTCTTTTCATGTCCGTATTGAGCAGGCTCATATAACCTTCACGGCCACCCCAGAATACATAGTTCTCGCCTTTCAGCGATATGGTAGCGTCCAATGCTGCCTTTACCTGTGCAGCACCATGCGATAATACATGAAAGTCAGGATTGGTACCAGCGCCATTCATATAACGGCGGTTTGAAAAAAGGTTAGCGGTGCCCCAGAGCAGTTTTACCCCGCTGGCAGCCTGTTTTTGACTGGCATAGGCTACCAACGCCTGTAGCCGTTTTTCATTGTCTGCAATGTCATTGCTGTAATCCACTACATCCACATCATGAAAACAATAATAAGGCAGGTTCATCTTGGTGAAGAACTCAAAAGCTGCATCCATTTTATCTTTTGCCCTTGCTACGGGGTCTGCTTTTTCGTTCCAGGGATAAAGATGCGTAGGCTCCCCAAAAGGATCGCCGCCATTGCCGCAGAAAGAATGCCAGTAGGCACCGGCAAAACGGAGGTATTCTTTCATGGTTTTACCCGCCACCACTTTATTTTCATCGTACCACCTGAAAGCAAGGGGATTGTCTGATTGCGGGCCTTCATATTTTACCTGGCCCACGCCTTTAAAAAATTCTTTTTCACCTGTTATTACTGACATATTATTATGGTTTGTGATTTAAAATAAAATGCTACTGACAAAAATGATGCTTTATAAATGACCCGCCCCGAAGCCTATTTCAATTCTTTATTCAGCAATGCTTTCCAGTCCTGGTAAAGATCTTCATAAACAGCGGCGGATACTGGTTCAATGAGTTGCAAAGGCCGGGTATTGCTGAATGCATCTTTTGCCGACTGGTAGATGCCCAGCCCAATACCGGCTCCTACGGCAGCGCCGATGCTTCCATCGCAATTGTACAGTTCAACCGGTACCTGGGTGGCGTCTACAAAAGCTTGTGCAAAAACAGCGCTCAGGAAGAGGTTGGCCCTGCCCGCCCGTATTACCTGCGGCTGCATACCGTTTTGCCGCATAATGTCTAACCCGTACCGGAAAGAAAAAGCGATGCCTTCCTGTGCGGCCCGTACCAGGTGCGCCTGTGTATGCGTGTTGAGATCGATACCATGAAACTGCGCACCCAATATTTTATTACTGAGCATCCGCTCGGCGCCATTACCGAATGGCAGCACTTTAAGGCCTTCCGCACCGGCCGGAATGCCCGCTGCTGCGGTATTCATATCCGCATAACCCGTTGTTGCAGTGAAGGTGTTTTTTAACCAGCGGTTCAGGATACCCGTACCGTTGATGCACAGCAATACACCCGTCCTTATTTTACCGGGTGCATGGTTTACATGGGCAAATGAATTGACCCTCGACAGGGGGTCATAGGTAAGTGCATCGCTAACGCCATATATGACGCCCGAGGTGCCGGCCGTAGCGGCTACCTCGCCTGGTTCCATTACATTCAGCGATAAAGCGTTGTTGGGTTGATCGCCCGCCTTATAGGTAACAGGTATCCCTTTCTGCAGGGAACAAGCTGCTGCAGCGTCTGCGGTGAGGGTTCCATGAACAGAAAAGACGGGTTGAATGGCAGGTATGAGCTTTTGATCGAATCCAAAATAATCAAAGATGTCTGCCGACAGCCGGTTGGTTTTAAAATCCCAGAAAATGCCTTCCGACAGGGCCGAAATGCTGGTGGTTATATGGCCGGTCAGCTTCATGGCTATGAAATCGCCGGGCAGCATCACCGAATGGATACGACTGTAGATATCCGGCTCGTTTTCTTTTACCCAGGCCAGTTTGGAAGCGGTAAAATTACCAGGCGCATTCAGTAAGTGTTCCAGTGATTTTCTTTCGCCGATGGCTTGCACTGCGCGGTTACCGATGGCAACGGCACGGCTGTCGCACCAGATAATGGCATTGCGTAATACCTGCTGCTGCTGGTTGACCAGCACCAGACCGTGCATCTGGTAGGCAATGCCAATGGCACCGATATCACTGGCCTGGTAGGCACCGCTGGCGTTTGCTTTTGCGATAGCCAGTTTTACATGGTCCCACCACATCTCGGGCGATTGTTCTGCCCATCCCGGCTGTAGCGCCAGGATACCTGATTCAGTATTTTCCGGGTATTGTGCGGCGGCGAGGCAGGTACGGGTGTCTGCATCCGTAACGGATACTTTTATAGAAGAGGTACCGATATCAATTCCTAACAATAACATACGGGCAGCAGCGTTTTAAGAAATGGCTAATTAAGTTCAGGGTCTAAAAT
>CAXTMV010000192.1:0-11492 GCA_964245425.1 uncultured Flavihumibacter sp.
GAACGCTTTTGCCCCCGGCGGCCATCACTGGCCAATGCCACTGCAGCCATGCAGCTGGTAAAAAATAAGTAAGAAAAATAAAAAATATATTTTATGATGAATAATACTTCGGTTGTTTACCTGGCCTGCCTGCTGGCGGCATTAACAGTGGTGATACGCGTATGCCTTTCTTCCGCGCACAAATGGAAATTCAGTGACCTGGTTTACCTGGGGCACGTGTTTGTGTTGTCGGTTGTTTTTTTCCTCTTGTACACGGGCACTTATTTATTGCTGTTGCATCGGCAGCCGGAATCGGCTTTTAATAAACAGCGCTGGCAAACCGCACCCGAAGAAAGAGCGGCCATGGTCAATGACCTGGTAAATGGCGGGTCGCTGCGAGACAAAACACCGGGAGAAATAAAAAACATGCTCGGGCTGCCCATGCGGGTGTACAAAGATAGCGCGGGATACCGCTGGGGATATTATGCCGGCATCCGGAACAGTCCCTTTCACATCGATCCCGATTTTTTGGTACTGCAGATCAGCGAAGAGAAAGTAAAGGGTTATTACATTAAGCCGGGTGTGCCGTATATACAGTAATCATGGATGCCTGGTAAAACACCGTGGTTACAAAGAACGCAAGCGTCAATTAAAAGTTAAGCGGACCATTACTGATACAACAATTAATAAAAAGAAATTACCATGCTCGCCCGATTGATAAAATCATCAAAATATATAACGTTTGCCTGCCTGATCGTTTTTGTTGGCTGTGAAGCCTGCCTGCGGATATTTTATGCAGAGCATATGATCGTGCATCATTTTCCCCTGGTATATGCGCCAGACAGCAGCCAGGGGTTTAAAGGTATTGCCCGCAAAGAGGGTTATATCAGGCGGCCCAGCATCGAAAAAAAATTCAGGCTTAACAATGCGGGATTTTATGGACCGGATATTATCCCTCAACACCCAGACAGTATATTCCGGATCCTGGTTTGCGGCTCTTCGGTTGTAGAAGGTATCTGGGCCAACCAGCGGACATCTTATCCTGCCATGCTGAACGAGTTGTTTAAAGCACAGGGTTTCCGGGTAGAAGTGATCAACTGCGGCATCTCCGGTTCCAACCGCGACTGGCAGAATATGAATGTGATCAGGGATGTTAGCAGCAGGTTCCATGCAAATATGGTGCTGTTTGAACATCCCATTCCCATTCACTGGGGTAATTACCTGCGCGGCACCTATAAAGATTATGCGATTCTTTTTACCGGCGACAGTAGTGCAGAATGGAACCAGTCGGAAGCCATCGCCCGGCGTAAGGTTGACCTGTTAAAGGCAAACAGCCTGCTGACCGGCATGTATGATCTTTGTTATTGCATTCGCTACTGGGCCAGGTCTGCGGCAGACAGCTGGAACACACCCACGCAATGCTGGAAAGACTACGCAGACAATGGTGCAGACAGTTGGCAGTATTATATACCCAGGGACCTGGATGTGCGACAGAGCATCTATGCCCTTAATGATCTGCAAAAAGAACTGAACAGGAAAGGTTGCCAGCTGATTGCCTATGAATATGGCAACAGCGATATGAGCGATCGCATCCGGGAAAGCGATGAAGTGATGTTCCCTTATATTTCTTTGTCACTGCCACTCGACGATAAAAAATACCAGCATGAACTGGACGATCACCTGAATTACCTGGGTTTTACCATTACCGCAGAAAAATTATTCAACGAGCTCCGCCAGCGTTATATACCGGCAGCATTTTGCCCCGGTAAATAGAACACCCAATAACTGCCAATCATGATAAAGGTTTTGATGGAAAAAATGGCCCGGAACCCCATTGTGCGGTCTTCGGTAATAATAGCCCTTGCTACGGCGGGCGCCAGGCTATTGGGTTATATGGAGAAGATCATACTGGCCTATTATTTCGGCACCGGTAGCACCGTTGATGCTTATAATATCATACTTACTTTCATATTCAGTGTTTTTCTTTTTTTCCGGGAAATAGTAGAACCCGCTTTTTTACCCTCTTTTCTAAGAGCAGTAAAAGAAGAGGAAGGCAAGCATGCCTGGGGCCTGTTGATCATTTTTGCGCGCTGTATCGGCATTGGTACGCTGTTGCTATCAGTACTGGTCTGCTGCATGCCTGGTGCGGCCATACATTTGCTGGCACCTGGGCTTACGGCAGAAAAGAGTTTGCTGGCCGCCAAAATGATTCGCCTGGCGTTTCCCGCCTGTATTTTTCTGTCTTTATCGGCCCTTATAAACAGTGCCTTAAATGCGTTAAAGGAATTTGCCTTGCCGGCCGCGAGTGAATTATTGTTCAAAGTAATGGTGGTGCTGATATTAGTACTGGTAGGCAGGTACTGGGGCATCTACGCTATTATTGCGGGCATCATGGCGGGTGCATTGGCCAAACTGCTGTTTCAGTTGTACATACTTTTCAAAAAATATCCTTTTCAGAAACCGGTAGGTAAACGCCGGTACCTGAAGGAGACCTGGAAGCTTTCCTGGCTGCTGATGATTGGCGTTGGCTTTTCACAGGTTTGCAGCCTGGCCGATAACCGTTTTGCTTCTTTTTTGCCCGAGGGGTCCATTGCCGCACTCAGCTATGCAAAAAAAATGGTAGAGTTGCCGGTATTGGTTTTCCCATACATTTTAAGCACCGTATTATTTCCTTATTTTTCTGAACTCGTGATCGGCAAACGGCAACAGGAACTGAACAACCTGTTCTCCAAGCACCTTACCTCTATCCTCCTGGTCTTCCTGCCCCTCTCTGGTTTCTTTCTCATCTTCTCGCATGAGTTGATAGAACTTTTCTTTAAACGGGGTGCATTCAATGAATTTTCTACGGCATTAACCGGCGAGGCCCTTGCTTATTATTCCGTTGGTATGATCTTTTTTGCCATAGAAGCCATCCTGGTGGTATTTTATTTTTCTAACGGAGATACAAAAACGCCCATTATAACCGGTATTGGCTGCGTGGTACTCCATATTGTGCTTTCTTACCTGCTCACACGGAGCATGGGCTACCTGGGCATCGCCCTGGCCTTTGTTTTATCAAGAATGACAAAAGTATTGTTGTTGTTATTCCTGCTAAAAAACAAACTGGTCATTAATTACAATGCCGTGGGTGCGGTACTGTTAAAACTTTTGTTTGCATCGGGACTTACCATGCTCTTACTACTGGTAATAAAACAGGCTATGCAGGATGCTTTCCACCAGTCGATGGCGAAAAAAGCTGCTTTCCTGGCCATTTGCGCGCTGCTGGGTATGGTTACCTATGCAGTGAACCTTCGGTTGATACGATTTAAGAAAACAATATTTTATCCCAACTTAAAATTTAACCGGTGATAGCATATATATTGGGAGAGTTTCCTTCGCGTTCGGAATATTTCATCCTGAATGAAATTATTACCCTGAAACAAAAAGGAATTAATATACAACCCCTTGCTTTGAAAAAAGCCGCCGCCATAAAGGAAGTGCAGGGGGCTGAGACCGTGGGGGTCTTGTATTATAAACGCTTTGGCCCATTAATGGCAGCACACCTCTATGCCATTTTCTTTGCCAGGGCAAGGTATTTCAAGGCGCTGCTGTTATTGCTGAAGGAAGCGAGTTCGGTAAAAGAAAGCCTGAAGGCGTTGAAAGATCTGTCTATTTCCGTGTACTTTCTTTTCAAAATACGCGGAATGGGCGTTACCCATATACATGCGCATTTTTTGTCGCTGCCTGCCCGGATAGCCATGATCATGTCGAAACTATCGGGTATACCTTTCAGCGCCAGTGCCCATGCACAGGATATTTATACCACTGCACCGGAGCGGCTGACCCGCGTATTATGGCATTCGAAATTTATTGTGACCTGCACGGCCTGCAACAAGGTCTTTCTTGATAAACTGATGCAGGAAGAAGAGAGCGGCAAAGTGGTGCATATTTATCATGGCATCAATTACCGCGAATGGAAGGCAAAGGAACACCGGAAAGACGAAGGTCATTCGCGAACCATCCGCCTGCTGACCGCCGCCCGGCTGGTTGAGAAAAAAGGAATCATTTATTTATTAAGGGCGATGCGCGAACTGAAACAACGGAATTATGACGTACGATGTTCCATTATTGGTTCGGGGCCTTTGTTCCAGTCGTTCGATAGTTATATCCAGGCCTATGACCTGGCCGACCGTGTAACCCTGCATGGTGCCATGGGGCAGCAGACCCTGCAATCATTTTATGGAGAATCGGATATTTTTATACTGCCCTCGGTAGTAGCGTCAGACGGCGATCGCGACGGTCTTCCCAATGTACTGGTAGAATCACTGGCTGTGGGATTGCCCGTGATTGCGACCGCCACTTCTGCCATAACAGAACTGATACTGCATGGCCAGACAGGACTTATTGTAGCGGAGCGGGACTATTACGGCATCGTAGATTCAGTCATACTTTTATTAAAAGATACATCCCTGTACAATTACCTGCAAAGAACCGGCCGCAAGCTGGTTAAAGACCGTTTCGATATTGAACACTGCAGCACCCGGCTGGCTGATCTTTTTGAGCTTCGCACCGACGGGTAAGGCCGACAATTGCATACAACTTTTATATTCTTCCTGGCATGCCTTTGCAGCAATGCCTGTATACAGTCTCAACGGTAAGAAATAACGGATAACAGCATCCCCCAAATTAAAGCGCTAATAACATGAAAAAGAAATGTAAGATACTTTTTGGCCTGGAAGCGGCCGATTCAGGTGCCTTGAAACACCTGGTATACCTGGTATCAAAATTGAACCGGAAATATTTCTCGGTAACGGTCATATTGTCTCAAAAAAGATCTGAACGCGTATACGAGACCGTTAGTACCATGCAGGCAGCCGGCACCAGGGTTATTATCATGTCTATGGAACGCGCCATTAACCCCTGGAAAGATCTGCGCGGTGTTGTTGCGCTGGTTAGGCATATGCGGAACGAAAAATATGATGTTGTACACGCACACAGTTCCAAGGCGGGTATCCTGTTCAGGATGGCAGCCTGGCTCACCGGCGTAAAGAATATCTGCTACACCCCGCACTGTTTTTATTTCCAGAGCAAGACAGGGCTGCAGCAGCGGCTGTACGCCGGTATTGAACGCCTGATGGGCCGTATGACCGATCATATTGTTGTTTCCAACAGCGAAAAGAACGCAGCCCTCAAATTTGCTGTAGCACGCGAAGGCAAGCTGATGAGCATTAACAACGCCATTAATTTCCGCGATTATACACCCTGGCTGCGGGAAGACGCCGGCAAAAATAAAATAGCCCTGCGCCAGGAGCTTGGGATAAATGCCGGCGACATCGTAATAGGTGCCGTGGGCCGCCTAACGCGGCAAAAAGACTGGGAAACCTATATTCATGCGGCAGCTGAAACCACGCGGCAGCATCCCAACGCAGCGTTCCTGATAGTGGGAGAAGGAGAGCTGAAAGCGGATCTGCAGCAACGAATCAATAGCCTGGGCCTCGAAAAAAAAGTTATCATTACCGGTTACCGGAACGATATCGATCATATCTATGACATCATCGATATCTACGTAAGTACGTCGTTATGGGAAGGCCTGCCCTATGTGATATTAGAAGCCATGTGGTTCAGGAAACCCGTTATAGCAACCGATCTAGATTATGGCGATATCATCCGCGATGAGGAAAATGGTTACCTGGTGAGTTGCCGCGACTACCGGTTAATTGCCGACAAGATCAGTTGCCTGATCCAAAACAATACCCTTAGTAAACATATGGGCCAGCGTGGCTTCATGATGGCAAAAAAATATGTATCGTTTAAAAAATTTGTTTGCAAGCACGAAGAGCTTTACCTGCAGAACAAAGCTTTTTTCCCTTTTAAAGGGAGTCTATAACCGATTCCCATTGCAGGATGCTGGCTGCCAGGCTAAACCGTTCTTCAATCGTCTTCCTGGCATTTTTGCCAAGGGTAGTGCGTAATAAAGGCTCGGCTAATAGCCTGAGCAGTCTCTCCGATAGCTCATTGGTATTGGTTGGTGTTGCCAGCATGCCGTCTACCCCGTCCGTTATTATCTCGGCGCAACCGCCCGACCGCCACGCAAGAACCGGTTTCTCCAAAGCCATTCCTTCCAGGATCACTCTTCCCAGCGGTTCATCTTCCGCACAATGCACCAGTATATCCAGCTGGTCCATGCATTCCTTTATATCATGCCGGAAGCCTGAAAAACTGAACCAGGCATCCAGTCCTTTTTCCGTTATCTTTTTTTTCAATTCGGCCACGTACGCAGTATTTTCATGCGTAATATCTTCTCCTATTACCAGGAAACGGACATTTTTATATTTTTCGGTTACCTGTTGTGCCGCCATCACCAGGTCGATATGCCTTTTCCAGGGTATCAGCTGTCCTACCTGGCCCACCAGCAATACTGCATTACCAGCTGCTGTTTCCGGAGCGGCGCGCGGTTGATGAGCAGGCGCCCAGGCATCCGTGTCCAGCCCATTATAAATCAATTTTTTCTTTTGCGCATCACCAGGCGTCTGCCGGTAGATAAATTGTGAAATGCAGATGATGCGCGTGCTGGCCAGCGCGCAACAAAAGCTGAGGAGGCGACCGGGATTTCTGTCGCGCACATGCCAAACGCTTTTTTTGCCACTGAATATCTTTATGAAGATGCAATATACCTGTGCCTGTATGGAATTGGCATACAGGATATCAATTTTTTGCCGGCGTACATAACGCGCAATGCGGAAAGAAGTCTGCAGGATACTAACGACGTTGCCCAGCCGCTGCAGCAAGGACCTCCTTTTTTTGAATTTAGTTAACGGAACGATTTCTATGGGGAACCTGTCCTTTAGCCGCTCGTACAACGGACCTTTGGCCGGCAGCAGGATGCTGATGGCATATTTATCAGGGTTGATATTATTGAGCAGGCTGAGCAGGCTGATCTCCGCACCACTGATAGCCGCTTCATTATTGATTATGAGTATATTTTTTTTCAGGCCGCTGTTTAACCGGTTTTAATTCCGGCGCGGAACAAATGTAGAGAAAAGAAGGATGATGGCCGGATTGTCGTAAACAGCCCCTTAATTGTCGTAGGCGGGTAGCACCATTGCCAATGATTGGTGGTATGTTTACAAAAAAAGTACCATGGAAATAACTGGTAAAGATTTGTTGGCAGACTTTGGCAGGTCCAAAGCCATCCTGTATTTTAAAAATGAAAAAGAGTTGCAGTTTACCATTACAGAAAAAGACGGGGTGCCGGTAAATATTGTTGAAACGGTTGCGGTTACTATCAAAGAACTCGGAAGGCAGCTATACATGGTGAGCTGGCGGGAAAAATCGGGTACAACGGTTACCCAGGTACAGGATATGGGGCAGGGTATTTTGTATGCTAACTGGACGACCCCCGGTGGCGATTTTATCAGCCAGCAGGGAAAGCTGTTGCAGCTATCTACCATCATGGTGCAGACCACGGTGAAAGCCAGCCTGGCAGATTGCTGGCGCAGCTGGACCAATCCCGCAGAGATTGTACAGTTTAATAACCCGGGCAGCGACTGGCATACGACCAGTGTAACATGCGATTTGCAAAACGGGGGGCATTTTTTTTACCGGATGGAAGCAACCGATGGCAGCGCCGGTTTTGACTTTTCGGGGCGCTATGATATGGTCATTCCAAATGAACGGATAGCTGCTACCGGGGATGATGGCAGAAAAACAATCAATACCTTTATGACGAACGGATCATCTACCCTTGTAACAGAAATTTTTGAACCGGAATCAACAACGCCTCTTAACATACAAAGAAATTTTTGCCAGGGCATTTTAGACAGTTTTAAAGCATATATGGAAAGCGGTAAGCAGTAACACACTATGCTGATGGCTTTATTATTTATCTTTCGTATCCGTGGCTAGCGCCCTTGGCGAATAATGATAAGATCTAAAATCTTACTTTTGTTGTCACGCCTCTCGTCGCCTTTTTTCTTTAAAACGATCGCATATGAACAGCCTACTTACCGAAGAACAGGTGCAGGCCTACCGCAAAGACGGGTACCTGCTGCTGGAGAATTTTCTGACACCGGATGAACTGCTTGGCTGGCAGGAAGCAGTAACTGAAGCCGTTGAACAAAGGGCCGGCCGGAAAATGCCGTATGGCAGTACACAGATCGGCGAAGACGATGGCATCAACAAAGAATCCGATTATTATGGAAAAGTATTTGACCAGTTGCTGAACCTCTGGCAAACAAATGATAAGGTTAAGCAGCTGATGCTGGATGAACGAATCGGTAAAATGGCAGCCGAACTGGCCGGCTGGACCGGAACCCGTATCTGGCACGACCAGGCACTGATCAAACGTCCCTGGGCCAACCCCACTGCCTGGCACCTGGATACTCCTTTCTGGAGTTTCAGCGATCGGCGCGCACTGTCTGTCTGGGTGGCATTGGATGATGCCACTCATGAAAATGGCTGCCTCTATTTCATACCCGGCTCTTATCACCGAACCGGTTTTGAAAACCCGGGCATCGGAAAAAATATGGATGCCTTGTTTGATTTTTATCCGCAATTTAAAACAGCTAAATCGGTAGCGGTGCCCATGAAGGCTGGCAGCTGCTCTTTTCACAACGGGCTAACCATGCATGCAGCCGGTGCCAATATGACCAACGGCTTTCGGCGCGCCATGACCTGCGCCTATATGCCGGATGGCGCCGTTTTCAATGGTACCAAAAATATTCTGCGCGACGAACAGGTAGCAAAATTACAGGTAGGTGATCTGCTGCAGGATGAAGAGCAGAACCCCCTGATATACCGTGCCGGATAAAGGCCTGCATTTTTTACCATGGAAGGCAGGTTCATCAGCTCCTTTGTTCGGGGTTCTGTTACCCACAGGCGTGGCAAAACGGTGAACCATCAACCACCGGACTTTCTTAAAATGACACCCCACTTCCCAAATCCGGAAAAAGCACTAAAAAAAACATCTATAGTTTATTGAAATCCAGTAACTGGGATAATGGCATGGTGCTGGAAGGCGTAGAAGCATCTAAGTTGTTAAATCCATTATCATGAAAAAAAATGCTACCCTTGTACTAATGTTTGCACTTATGTCGGCCGCCCCCGTTTTTGCGCAAACCATCTATACAATAAATACCAGCAGCAGTTACCCGGCCAATTGCAGTAACTGTACTTTCAATATAGCACCGGGTGCCACACTTACCATTAGCCAGGCGGGTACCTGCAGCAATTGTACCTTTAATGGCGGTATCATTGCCGTGCAGGGTACCATTACCTGCCAGCCCTGCTCATTCAACAACAATAATATTACGCTGAACAGCCAGTCTATCAATCCCAATTCCGGGACTACCAGTTTCCAGAATGTTGTGTTAACCGCCAAAGGGGCCAGTTCTATTACGGCCAATACCGCAGTAGCCATTACCAATTCTGTGTTTACCTTTAATGACCTTTCTTATTTCAATAACAATGGCGGTCAGCTGGATATTTCCAACAGCACCCTTAATTTTTTCGGAAATTCTTTTTTCAATGCAAATGCAGGACCGGTTAATTTAAAGAATGCCAGTAAACTAGTGGTGGGAAATGGTTTGCTGAGCAGCCTGGCGTATATAAAAATAAACGGCCCGGCATTAAATATCTACGACAATGCTTCTTCTGTTGTGCTGGCCAATTTAAATAACTATTATTTTAACTGGAGCAGTTTCAATTCTTTGATCAACGGCAAAACCTATGCAACTACTTATCCCAATGCCGCCAGTAAACTAAACTGTGGCGCCGCCGGTCAGAATGCCTGTGGTTTGTGGAGCGCGCCCACGGTATATGGTCCTGCTGGTTTTACATCTGCCGGGGTTGCCAGCGTCAATGCTTTATTACCGGTTGTGCTGACCGATTTTTCAATCAGCAACACAAACGCTCAGGTAGCACTAACATGGACAACCGCACAGGAGCTGAATGCCGCTTACTTTTCTGTGGAACGCAGCACCGACGCAACCAGCTGGCAGAAAATAGGCCAGGTAACAGCAAAAGGGAATGCGTCTGTGGCTACCCGTTATTCTTTTACTGATGCCGGTCCGCTGAATACCCTCACTTATTACCGCCTGGTAATGGTAGACCGGGATGGCAACAAAGCTTATTCCGACAGCAAGAAGATCCATGCTTCATTGGTAAAGGGGATCAGTTTTTATCCCAACCCAGCCATCGACAAAGTAACTATTTCCCTGGCGGATGCCGACCATGCTGCTACAACGATTCAGTTGTTGAACCAGGCAGGCCAGGTATTGCAGCAGGAGACAGCGGCCGCCAACAGCAGCCTGGTTGCTTTAAACGTACAGCAATACCCGCGCGGCCTGTACCTGTTAAAAGTGTCAACGGCCGATGGTACCGCACAGACCAGCAAACTAATGATTGCCCGGTAATTTTATTTATACACTTTATTGATAGATTGGGTCGGCTGAAAAGTCGGCCCAATTTTTTTATCGCACCTACCTGATTATTGGTTAGCCGGTTGATTGTTTTTTCTGTCCTGGAAATCGGCCGATGTGCTGAAATGCTGAAGGCAGAGTATCCAGCTAACAGTAAGCACAAGAAGCGTTTTCTGTACAACAGGCAACAACGCCAAAAAATTCCGGGTATAATAAATATAGTTGCAGGTATAAAAGATCAGCAGGCATATCAAAGAAAAGAATTTCATGAAAAGCCATCTTGATTTGAACAGGAAGACGGTTATATAAAACATGGTTAGGAGCGCGCCTGTGCCGGAAAGCATAACCATTAGGTCGTGGTAGGGCGTTACCGCTAAAAAAGCAAATAGCATAGACACAGCACCCACATACCTGATGATGCCGGCTGCATTTTTTGAAGGGATCTTTTTCGAAAACTGCCAAAAGAATACGGCACAGCTGCTGCAAAGAAAAAAAACGCCTGTAACCGCCCAGGGCCTGGCCGGATTACCGGCCCCATTACCGGCCTTTGCCGCAAAAAGATTGCTTATATAATTGTTTTTCCAGCTGAAGCCAATGGAATGCGGATCATCTTGCGAACCACCGGGATAGTAGGTGGTTGCGATCAGTAAGAGGGCCAGGGATATTGTTATCCCCCCAGCGATGGAATATTTGCGGATCATATGCCGGGCATGTGTAGTGAATAGTAGTTTTTTTAAAAGTGCTGCCGGCCTAAGATAAATGCGCTTTCTTCAGGCCTTTCATCATATCCCTGTACATAGCAACCCGGTCTTTTTTGTAAGCCTGTAAATGGCCGCTGCAGGCAGCCGCAGAAGGGTCAAAAGCAGACATCCAATGCATTAGCTCTACAATAACCGGTAACAGGGCAATGCCTTTCTCTGTCAGGTAATACAGGCTGCGCCGGCTGTCCGCAGCATCCGGCTGCTTACGGATCAGGTCGTTTTCCTCCAGGGTAACCAACCTGGCGGCAAGTATATTGGAGGCAATCCTTTCTTCAGACGATTGCAACTCGCCGTACGATCGTGGTGGGAAATGGTTTGCTGAGCAGCCTGGCGTATATAAAAATAAACGGCCCGG
>CAXTMV010000193.1:0-11291 GCA_964245425.1 uncultured Flavihumibacter sp.
ACCAATTCTCCAGCGGGTGCCGGCGGTCATTGGTTTGTATTTCTTCAGTGCCATTGTTTATTGTTTTGTGCGAAATTTTCAGCTTCGCGGCTATAATTAATTTTTTGGATGCTACACCGCTGCGTACAGTTCAATTGTTTCACCTTCAGACACGGTTACAAGTGCTTTTTTATAAGCAGGCTTCTGGCCTTTTATATAACCGGCTTTGGTAAACCGGGTCTTGCTTTTACCGGGAATAACAGCCGTATTCACATCGATCACCGTTACACCGTAAAAACCTTCCACCGCCTTCTTAATTTCTAATTTATTGGCTTTGCGGTTTACTTTAAAAGCATAGCGGCGCAGTTTTTCCTGTTGGGCGTTTGCCTTTTCGGTCAAAATCGGTTTTATTAAAACTTCAGAGAGTCTCATCTCTTATTAATTTAGTACTGTTATTAATTATGCAACTTCTTCTACCGCTTCTTCTGAGAAAACCTTCGCTGCGTTTTCAGTCAGTACCAGCACCTGTGCATTTACAATATCATAGGTGTTGATGTCTGCCAGTAAACTACCGCCGATGGAAATAATATTACGCAGGCTCAGGTAAAGATTATCATCAAATTCGGGCGAAACAAAAAGCGTCTTCTTGCCATCCAGCTTCAGGTCTTTCAGTATACCGGCAAACTGTTTGGTGCTGGGTTTGGTCATGGTGATTTCTTCTACCACCACGATGGCATTTTCTTTTGCCTTGTACGCCAGCGCGGAAATCTTTGCCAGGTCTTTTACCTTACGGTTCAGCTTAAAATCCCAGCTATGGGGTTTAGGTCCGAAAATGGTACCACCACCTTTATACAAAGGGTTCCGCAGGTTACCCTTACGGGCACCACCGGTTCCTTTCTGTTTGTGTAATTTCTTAGAAGACCCCTTAACTTCCATACGGGTCTTTACCTTATGCGTTCCCTGCCGCTGTGCAGCCAGGTATTGCTTTACAGCCAGGTAAATAACATGATTGTTCGGTTCAACACCAAATATCTCTTCGGGCAATTCTACCGAACGGCCTGTTTTATTACCTTTTATATCTAATACATCTACTTGCATCGTACTTCAGTTAAATGTTGTTGTTACTTCAGAATATAAACAATGGAATTAATATGGCCTGGTATTGAACCGCTGATAAGAATATAGTTTTTATCAGCAAATATTTTTACCACCTTCAAACCTTTTAGTTTTACACGGTCGCTGCCCATTCTGCCAGCCATGCGCATACCCTTCATAACACGTGCTGCGTCAGAAGAGTTACCCAATGAGCCCGGGGCACGTGAACGGTCGTGCTGACCATGCGACTGGCCGCCTACACCATGAAAGCCATGGCGTTTAACCACGCCCTGAAAACCTTTACCTTTTGTAGTGCCTACAACACTTACTTTTTCACCTTCGGTAAAAACTTCCACGGTGATGGTTTCACCAACATTCTTTTCTATTGAGTAATCGCGGAATTCGCGGGTAATTTTTTTGGCAGGAGTATTTGCCTTTGCGAAGTGATTCTTTTCAGCAGCTGTAGTATGCTTATCTTTTTTGTCGCCGAATCCTACCTGGATGGCATTGTAACCATCGGTTTCTTTTGTCTTTACCTGTGTTACAACATTCGGACCTGCTTCTATAATGGTGCAGGCTGTTTGCTTTCCATCGGGGCCAAAGACGCTGGTCATCCCAATTTTCTTTCCAATAATACCTATCATCGTTATACAGTTTGCGCCGTATGGTTCAAGAGACAATCCGATGATGGTATAAAACCCATTGGACTTCAATCCCCGTTTACCTACCGACCTTTTCTTTGGTTCATTCCGCCTGGCGGAATGAAAGAAGTACCGGCAGTAAACAAACCCTGAACGGCTTGTTTATATGTGCTCCCGCCAACAGGCGGAAGAAATTAAATACTCAGAGCTCTTTTCTGGCGCCGTAAGCGCCATTGAGAGATGATGAAAATTATATGTAAGAACTATCTTATCTTTTTCAACCCTGTCAACAAAGGCTTTTATGCCTTGATCTCCACCTCAACACCAGAGGGCAGATCCAGCTTGCTCAGTGCATCCACCGTTCTTGAGCTGGACGTGTAAATATCCAGTAAGCGCTTGTGCGTACTTAACTGGAACTGCTCGCGTGCCTTTTTATTTACGTGTGGCGAACGCAGTACAGTGAAAATTTTCTTGTGCGTAGGTAAGGGAATAGGCCCTGTAACCACCGCGCCGGTGCTGCGCACTGTCTTTACGATTTTCTCGGCAGATTTATCTACCAGGTTGTGATCGTAAGACTGTAATTTAATTCTGATTCGTTGAGACATACGTAAAAGCCAGTTTTTAATTGGGGATGCAAAGGTAACGGTCTGTAACTAATGGGCAAAGAATTTTTAGTCTTTTTTTGGGCGGGAGGCTTTTTTTTGCCCGAAACAGCTGCTTTTTTCCCCGGGAAGGCCCGGTCAGGCTAGTGAAAACGGCCATATCGGTAAAAAGCCGCCGGCGGGTGCCTGCGCAGCCTTCAGAGCGCCCTGCTTTTTCCGGAGCTGATTCTCCTGGCGCCCTTATAAACAATCCAGGTCACCACCAGCAACAGGATGCCCGCAATAACCAGCGGTACCAGAAACCCCAGCACCGAAGTGGTGAGCGCCGCTACGTTCTCGCCGGTGGCTACCACCGGGTTACCAACGCCCAGCGTAGCTTTTGTAGAAAACAGGCGCAGCAGGCCGGTACCCACATGCAGGGTGCCTGCGGTGGCACCGCCGGCCACCAGCGCCGTTACCCACCGCAGCAGCGGCTCGCTGTTGCCGGCAGGCAGAATAGCAAAAGCCAGCACGGTACCGGCCACAATGGCCAGCGGGGCGGCCACTGCATCCAGTATATTGTCGAGAAAAGGAAAATAATAAGCGCCTATTTCCGTAAGGGCTGCCGTGGCAAAACAAATAATGGCCGGCATACTGCCCAGCCATTGCATATCGGCGGCCACCGGGCACCAGTGGTTATACACGGCTACCGCTGCCACCAGCATAGGGATAAAAATGCGGAACCCGCAACTGGCACTGAGCGCAATGCCCAGTGCAATGGCCGAAATAATATGGTAATCTAAATGCATCGGTGCTGGCAACCCGCTTTACCTGCAGGGCAATACTAAGTTATTTCTTTTTGGCTAAGAGAACAAAGAGAAAAAGGATCAGGCGGCACGCAAAAATAATCGCAGGGCGCTAGCCCCTTATTTTATATACAACTGATCCTTTATCATACTGTGATTGAAACATTGTATCACCGCCTTTAAATGGCCGGTTATGTCTATAGCGTGCTGACCGGCCGCCCCTTTGTTCAGTAAGAGGTCATGCTGCAGGGCCGGATCCGCGCGGAAATCATAGAGGTAGGCCGGCTGCTCCGTCTTCTCATTATAACCGCACAGGTAACTGGAATCAATGGCCTGGTAAATATCATCGATATGATTGACGGCGATGCCCGGCGACAAGGTATCAAAAACTGACCGTCCGAAAGACATAAAAGGACGATCATAATGCAGCAGATCCAGCACGGAGGGCACAATATCCAGTTGCTGAACAGGCTTGCCGATAATTACCTGCTGTCTTTCCGCCGGCAGGTGAAAAAAAATAGGTATCCTGAACCGCTTGTACAAGGTTGCCTTTTCCTCTGTATGCCAGAAAATATTGTGATCGGCAGAAAAAACAAACAGGGTATTATGGTACCAGGGCTCATTTTTAATTTCATTGAAGAACAACCGCAATGAATAATCCAGATACGTCATGCTGTTTTGTCCAACCCCCTGCCCCGGCAGGGTAAACTGCTTTTTCAGCGTATCGGGCAGGGTAAAAGGGAAATGCGTGGAAAGGGTGAACAGCGTGGTAAAAAAAGGAGTAGGTGTTTTTGCCAATTGCCGGGCGGCATAGGGCAGGAAATAATGATCATAAATGCCCCAGTTGCCATCATAATGCTGATCATTGCCATAGTCTTTCATGGAATAATACTGGTCAATTCCCAGCATCCTGGCAAAACGGGCAAACCCGAAATGATCATATCCGGCCCCCATAAAGAAGCTGGTATGGTACCCTTTTTCTTTCAGCAATGCACCGATACCCCTTATATTATTGTTACTGTAAGCAGAGTAATAGAATGGTTCGTCAAAAAAAGGCGGAATACCGGCCAGTGCTGCCACCAGCCCTTTATTTGACTCAAGCCCGTTGGAATAGGCATTGCGGCAAACAATGCTTTCCCCCATTATCGAATCCAGGAAAGGTGTTTTTGCCTGTCCGGCACCCGTTTTTTCCATATACTCCCAGGCAAAACTTTCCAGTATAAAAACAACCACATTCATTTTAACAAAGGGCCGGGTGGGTTGCAGTTGCCGCCGGGCAGTAAATAAGCTGTCCTGCTGCGCGGCACTGAAATATGTTTTCTCTTTTAGTTGCGTCTGCCGTTTGAACAGCGAATACAATACCGTAATGGTTGAGTTACCTGCCAGGGGCTGGTAACGCGCCGGCAAATACAGCAATGGGGTGGACGGTATGATCGGGCGACCGGCAAGCCCCCGGGCCAGTAGACCGGTAACCAGTAAAAAAAGCAGGCCGGGCACCAGCCTTGCCCCCAGGCCTGCTGGTCGGTTTGTTTTTTTTGCCTCCAGGGTCCGGTTTAACAGCAGCAGGCTGATCACCGAAATGGCTATAAATAAAAGAAACAGCCACCACCAACTTTTCCAGAAAGCCCCCAGCGCATGCAAGGCGCCCGGCAATACTGCAAACAGATCAATATTGCTTCTCCGGAGGTTAAACCGGTAATAGGCCAGGTCGATGCAATTGATGGCCAGCAGCGGTATATTAATAACAGCAAACAGCAGTACCGATATTTTTTTCTGCTGACGGGTAAAAAACCAATCCTGTAAAAAAAAATAATAGATGAAAAAAACAAGGTTGCTGTAAAAAATGGCACTGGCATCCATGCGGCAACCCCAGTAAAAAGCTGCTGTCAACTCGGCCTGCGACATACCCGCTTCCCTGAAATAAAGCAAATAGAATATGATACGCAGCAGGGTATATATCAATAGCAGCAAAAGGAAAATGTAGATGGCTTTACCGGCTCTTTGCATATCATTTGCAATTTACCCAATAGCCGTTATTTGTAATAACGGCTCTTTACATTAATTAAAACAACGGATACACTGGAATCTGCCAGCAAATCCCTGAAATGCGACAGGTTCAGATAGTTCCGGAAAGAAATGGCCCATGTGATGATTTTTTTGCCAGGAAAGTTTGTTTTTAGTTTGTCCAGGTAAATATCTTCCTGCGATACAAATGCTACTTCCGGAACCAGCTTGACGGCCGAAACAGCAAAGCTGTCCGGCAACGCCATATACGATACCGTAAAGCCCAGTTTTGCCAGCCTGTTTACAAAATCAATTTGAGAAGACTCAATTATTACATTTGCCTTTAAACCATACAGGCTGTCACTGTGTTCAAAAAAAACAATGGCATCACTGAATGCCGCCGCGTGAATGTCTTTTATATCGAGCCATAATTTTTTGCCAGACAGTCGGATAGATTGAAAATAGCGATCTGCAAAAAGATCAGCGGCGGGTTCGGGCGGATGGTAAACCCTGCATTTCTTTAGCAATGTATCGAAGACCAGGTCTGTTTCAAGGCCCGCAAAATAGGGACTTAGCAACTCAAATCTTTCATAGCTGTTTACCCGGTGCGCCCAGAATTTGTCGCAGGCGTTTAGGGAAAGAACTTTTTTGGGCGGCGATGACAGCTGGCTATTACAATCCAACTGCCGCAGCCGGAACCGCTGAAAAGAAAACAACAGTTCAAACCTGTAAAAACAAAGCAGGGCCGCCACAACAAGTACCAGGCCTGCTGTTATACCTAAACGCTTTTTTTTTTCGGTAACCATGCCTGTTATTTGCATACCAACATAAGCAACCAGTCAAAACCGCTAACGGATGGTGAAAGGCCTGCTGTCTGCGGCTTTAAAATCCGGCTTTTTTAGCTTTTGCCGGATCGCTGTCTACAGCCCCGGGTGGACAATATTGTTTCAGGTAATTGGTATACAGGGAAGATAAATGTTGAAAAGTGCCAGGTCCTTCGGAAATGCTGTGCGTTCTGTTGGGGTACGACATGAGTTGGAACTGCCGGTTGTATTTCACCAGTTCATTGATCAGCATTTCGGCATTTGAATAATGTACATTGTCATCGCCGGTGCCATGAATGTACAAGAGATTACCCTGCAGGCTTTTTGCGTAGGTGATGGGTGAACCTTTTACAAATTCTTCGCGGTTTTCCTGGGGCAGGCCCATGTATCGTTCCTGGTAAATATTATCGTAGGTGAGCTCATTGGCCACAGCTGCCACGGCAATACCTGTTTTATAGATCTGCGGAAACTGGAACATCAGGTTCAACGTGGCGGAACCGCCACCGCTCCAGCCCCATACCCCTACCCGGCTGCTGTCTATAAAAGGCCATTTCAATATTTCTTTTGCGGCCATGGCCTGGTCGCTGATATTGAGCAAGCCTATTTTGCGGTATATAGATTTACGCCATTGCCGGCCCTTGGGTACTGGTGTTCCGCGGTTATCGATGGAGATATAGAAATAACCGTCTTTTGCCATATCACCATTGTACAGCCTGTTATTGGTGATGCCGTATACATCCCGTACATTCTGGGCTGCCGGTTCCGTATACACGAAAAAAACCACCGGGTATTTTTTTGTAGAGTCGAAATGAAGGGGCTTTCTCATCCAGGCATCCATTTCAATTCCTTCGGCTGTTTTCACTTTGAAAAAGCTTATGCCGGTTGCTGCCGGATCGGCTTTGGCAACCGCGTCGTTCACCATATCCCCGCCGTTTAAAGCCTTGTGGCCTGCCAGCGTGATCCATTCGGTGGTAAACGGCGTGTAATGATTAGAAAAAGTATGAAAAGCGAACCTGGCATCAGGAGACACATTGTAGCCGTGTGTGCCGGGCTGGTTGGCGGGCGATAGCAATTCCGGCTTGCCTTTGCCATCCAGCTTGCTGCGGTAAAGGTATTTTTGCGTGGCATTTTCCGGCGAAGCCATAAAATAGACATAGCCGCCTTTCTCATCGAGCCGTGTAATTTCCATGACGTCGTAATTGCCAGCCGTTACCAGTGTTTCTTTTTTCCCATCCCTGCTAACCTTGTACAAATGCCGCCAGCCGTCTTTTTCGCTGGCCCACAAAAAAGCGGTTCCATTGCTGAGCCAGTCCCAGCCGCCCATGGTATACTCCGGATTCCAGAAAGAAAGGATATCTATCCAGGCCGAATCTGTCTCCGTATAAATTGTGTTGGCGTTAGCGGTAGCGGTGTTGCAAATCATCAGCTTGCTTTCATTTTGTTTGCGGTTCAGGTGCTGTATGATCAATTCAGTGTTATTGCCGGCCCATTCCATTCTTGGTACATAACTTTGCCATACCGGGTCGGTTGGAATGTCCATCCATTTGGTTTGTGCTGTCTGCAAATCCAGTACACCAATTTTGTAAGGGGAGGGTGCTTCGCCGGCAACGGGGTATTCTACCGGCACCACCCTTGAATAAATGGAGTCGGTGGTATTGAGCATATCGTAATTCTTGGTATTCTTGGCATCGATCTGCCAATAGGCAATCTGTTTGCTGTCGGGACTCCACCGGAAACCATCGCGGCAATAAAACTCTTCTTCGTAAGCCCAGTCGAACGTACCATTGATTAGCTGGCGGGTGCCGTCTGTTGTCAGTTGCCTCATGGCACCGCTCGAAAGGTCTTCCACATACAGGTTATAGTTGCTTACATAGGCCACCTTGCTGCCATCGGGCGAAAATTTTGCAAACATCAGGGAAGACGCGGGCAGTGACTGACCCATTTGTCTAAAGCTGCCATCGGCTATTTTATACAACCAGTAATCGCCCTTGGTATCCAGTCGCCATACTTTCTTTGTGTTGGTATAGATCAGCAATTGCTGTTCGTCTGCAGAAAAAATAAAGCTCCTGATATTGGTGTTTTTTTGCTGACCCGGGGCCGTTAATTTATCTTTTGACACCAGGATGGTTTTGGTATTCTGGGGCAAGCTGTATTTTACAATATCACCTGCTTCTGCGCGGTAATAGCTGCTGCCATCTTTTGCCCATTTAATGGGCTGGGCGGAACTGGCATCCACCAGCACCAAATGGAATAATACAGCAACGAAAAAGATCCGGTACCTCATGTATAATTATTTGCTGTGTAAAATAGCTGTTTTTAGGCGTTGGAACGGAAAGAAAATAAAAAATTGGATGAACGGGTAAAAGGCTGCCATCATACGAAATAAGTATGCCCCGCCTGGAATTTCCAAAGCGGGGCATTTTATACACAATTCTTTTACACGATTAATACCTGCGTCTCCATTGACCTGGCATCCAGATCCAGCCGCGATGTCCACGGCGCCAACGGCCCGGTACCCAAACCATACCCGGACGGGCCGGCACCCATGAACCTGGTGCATATACATAATTATTGCCCCGGTATGCCCAGCCGCCTTCTACCCATACATGCGTACGGGACGGGGGTGGTGGTCTTCTTTCTACCGGTGCATTGGGGCGGATGTTGACTTCAATCTGTGCAGAAGCCACGAACGACAATGAAATGAACAATGCAAAAAGCATGAACATTTTATTACTTAGTGTTTTCATGTGCCTTTATTTTTAGGTTGGAAGTACAAATTACGTGCAGGTTTAAGCAAAACATAAAAATTCACATTTTATGCAGAACAGGATCCTGTTAAACCAACGGGGCCTGGCCGGGTTTCCGTTTTTAAGACAAAAAAATCCCGCTTTTTAAAGCGGGATGTTGTATTGTTCGCATGAATGCTTATTAGTTGCCCTTGCCCTTTATCTTGGCAATTACTTCTTCAGCAATGCCCGAAGGGGCAGGCGTGTAATGAGAGAATTCCATGGTAGAGGATGCGCGGCCGGACGACATGGAACGCAATTGCGTTACATAGCCGAACATTTCGCTCAGCGGCACTTTTGCCTTAATCACCTGGGCATTGTTGCGGCTGTCCATTCCTTCCAGCATACCACGGCGGCGGTTTAAGTCGCCTGTTACATCGCCCATGTACTGGTCGGGTGTTACTACTTCCACTTTCATAATGGGTTCCAGCAGTACAGGTTTTGCCTTACGGGCCGCTTCGCGGAAACCGGCTTTGGCACATAATTCAAAACTCATGGAGTCTGAATCCACCTGGTGGAAACTACCATCAAAAATGCGCACTTTCATATTGTCTACCGGGTAGCTGGCCAGTACCCCTGTACCCATGGATGCTTCAAATCCCTTTTGGATAGCAGGTATAAACTCGCGGGGGATAGAACCACCAAAGATGTCATTGATGAACTGGTAATGTTTGCCGGGGTTTTCCGTCAGCCATTCCTTATCTGCAGGGCCGAATTCAAACACGATGTCTGCAAACTTACCACGGCCACCTGTTTGTTTTTTCAATGTTTCACGGTGTTCTACCGTTGCCTGGAAAGCTTCCTTATAAGCTACCTGGGGCGCACCCTGGTTCACTTCCACTTTAAATTCACGGCGCATACGATCTACAATGATTTCCAGGTGCAACTCACCCATACCACGCAAAATGGTCTGGCCGGTTTCTTCGTCGGTATTTACCCGCAGTGTAGGATCTTCTTCTACCAGTTTAGCGATGGCCATACCCATCCTGTCTACGTCGGCCTGCGCTTTTGGTTCCACCGCGATGGCAATTACCGGCTCGGGAATAAACATATTTTCCAGGGCGATGGGATGATCTTCATCGCAAAGGGTATCCCCGGTCTTGATTTCCTTAAAGCCTACCGCGGCACCAATATCGCCCGCTTCAATAAAATCGATTGGGTTTTGCTTATTTGCAAACATCTTCATGATACGGCTGATACGCTCTTTTTTGCCGCTCCTTACGTTCAGTACGTAAGAGCCTGCATCCAGGTGACCGGAATAGCAGCGAAAGAATGCCAGGCGGCCCACAAAGGGATCCGTCATAATCTTAAAGGCCAATGCTGCAAACGGCGCTTTTGCGTCTGCCTTGCGGGTTTCCGGCTCGCCGGTGTCGGGGTTGGTACCTACGGTATCCGGTATATCGATGGGCGAAGGCAGGTACCGGCAAACAGCATCCAAGGCAGTCTGCACACCTTTATTTTTAAAAGAAGAACCGCACATCATGGGTACGATGCTCAGGTCTACGGTAGCCTTGCGGATGGCTTCATGCATTTCTTCTTCGGTAATGCTGTTCGGATCATCAAAGAATTTCTCCATCAGGTGATCGTCGTATTCTGCCACGGCTTCTACCAGCTGCGCTCTCCATTCTTTGGCTTCTTCCAGCAAATCGGCTGGCACCTCTATCTCATCGAAGGTCATACCTTCTGTTTCCATGTGCCAGATAATACCCTTCATTTTAATAAGATCCACCACCCCTTTAAAATCATCTTCTGCACCGATGGGCAGCTGCAGGGGCACGGCTTTAGAGCCCAGCATTTCCTTTACCTGCTTAACCACCATCAGGAAGTCGGCACCGGCACGGTCCATTTTATTAACGAAGCCGATACGGGGAACGCCGTAGCGGTTTGCCTGGCGCCAAACGGTTTCAGACTGTGGTTCTACGCCGTCAACGGCAGAGAACAGGGCAATCAGACCGTCCAGTACGCGCATTGAACGCTCTACCTCCACGGTAAAGTCAACGTGGCCGGGTGTATCGATAATATTGAATGAGTATTTTTTGGTATCCGCATATTCCTTTCCCTTGTTGGTAGGAAAGTTCCACTGGCAGCTTACAGCGGCCGAGGTTATGGTGATACCGCGTTCTTTTTCCTGCTCCATCCAGTCGGTGGTGGCGGCACCGTCGTGCACTTCACCAATGCGGTGAATCATACCTGTATAACGGAGGATACGTTCCGTAGTAGTTGTTTTCCCGGCATCAATATGCGCCGCGATACCAAAGTTTCTTTGAAATTTTAAGTCTGCCATTATTGTATATTAAAACGTTTAAATGTTGCATCCGGTTGTTAAAGGCGCTGCCGCCTGCCGGGGGCTGAAAACCATTCGTGCCACCCCCTTTTGCCCGCCGGCATCAGGGTTGCATTTGGGGCGCAAAGGTAACCATTTCGGCTGAATAAAAAACTAGTCTTTTAAATACCGGCGGCAGGAATATACCGGCGGGCGGCCTTAACCAGGGGCTTGTAAAATATCAAAACGATCGGGCAAGGCCGCTGCCGGCTGCTCGGCAGCCCGATCATAATTAAATTTTTTCTTAAATAC
>CAXTMV010000194.1:0-5926 GCA_964245425.1 uncultured Flavihumibacter sp.
ATATATCATAGCTATTATAAACAAATTCATCCCTGCAAACCATTATATGCCGGCGAATATTTTTAGGATGACTTTAACTACGCGTAAACTTACGAAGTGTTTTTACGGACAGATACAGCGTCATCATTATGTATTTTATACACAATTGGTTACATTGCAGATTGACTTTTAACAAAGCGGCCCTAGCTACATATTATAATTCAAAAAAATTATCCGATGCGCCAGCCAACCGAAAAATCATCTCATATCCTCAATGCTTCCTCCAATCTGTTGGGGATTTGCTTTATCGTACTAACTTCGCTTAAAGTGCTGGATAAATCTGAAAAAACAATCATTGATGAGATTACGGTGGTAGCCATCATCCTGTTTATGGCCAGTTGTATTTTTTCTTTTCTTTCTATCCGGGGCATCAACCGGAAAAGTGAAATGCTGGAGCGCATTGCAGATATTATTTTCCTAGGTGGGCTTTCGCTGTTGTTTGTTACAACAATTCTGTTTTCATTTAACATTATCAAATGAGCAGCAGGTCTTCAGGAGACCGCTACCGGCTTTCTTGCTGTTGGCTGCTCTTGTCAAGTAAAAGCTGGTGAATCTTCATTACTTGCGGTAAAAGGGCTTCCTGTTCGTGGTTGTTGATGACTACATCGCATAGCTTCATCTTACGGTCATCATCCATTTGCTGATCTATTCTTGCTTCTATCGCTTCGCGGCTGGCGCCGCTGCGTTGCATGCTGCGCTGTATACGCAGGGCAACCGGCGCATACACGCCAATGATATAATCCAGGTATTGCTGTGAACCGCTTTCAAAGATAATGGCGGCCTCTTTAAGGGCATAAAGAGCCGTTTGTTGCTGCATCCATTTTTCACCGTCGGCAATGGTAGCAGGGTGTACAATAGAATTAAGCAAAGCCAGTTTTTCTTTGTTGTTAAATACCTCGGCTGCCAGCCAGACCTTATTTAGGGAGCCTTTCTCGTATACCTGTGCGCCGAAATGTTGCAACAGGGCGGCTTTTACGTGCTCATCCTCGTTCATCAGGCGTTTGGCTGCATCGTCTGCCTGGTAAACAGGAATGCCCAGGGTAGCGAATATGTTCGCCACGGTGCTTTTGCCGCTGCCGATACCCCCGGTTATACCTACCCGTAATGTCATAGATGAAGAATTATCACCCTGAAAGTTAAATCAATAAAGTGGCGGAAGAAAATTTTCCGGCGGAGCCGCTTTGGGTAAAATGGTTGCGCAGACGTAGCGCGCAAACAGTCAATAACAATCAGTTAAAAAAACCGGGCGCAGGGCCGGTTATACAAGTTAAACGAATGCCTGGCCGCCTGGCACTGCGCTCTCCGGATTACTTGCTTGCCGGCTCCCATAGTTCCACCTTGTTTCCCTCCACGTCAAGGATGTGAACGAATTTTCCGTAGTCATAGCTTTCCATTTTATCAACAATGGTTACGCCGTCCTTTTTAAGTTCTTCCATAAGCGCTTCCAGGTTGTCAACCCGGTAATTTATCATGAAATCCTTGCTGGAAGGTTCGAAGTATTTGGTGGTTTCGGCAAAGGGTTGCCACTGTGTTTGGCCTTTCTTCGTACTGTCTGCGCCTTCGTGCCACTCAAAAGTTGCCCCGCCATAGGTGTTTGTATTTAATCCAAGATTTTTCCGGTACCATTCCGTCATTTTTTTTGGGTCTTTGCATGTAAAAAAGATGCCGCCGATGCCTGTTGCTTTTTTCGTACCGGTATTGTTATTTGTTGTAATTGTTTTGACAGCGACCCCCAGCCCGAAACTTGTTGCTAGTGCCAGCGTTACTGATACTGATAGTCTCATTTGTAGATGATTTTGAGTGAATGGTATCCTGTTGACTTGTACCGACGGTGTAGTACTGAATATACGAATCGATCTTTTTTACACAAAAAAAGCCTCAGAATTAATTTTCATTAAGTTCTAAGGCGGTAAACAATAATTTTCAGCGATGCCAGCAAAGGCTTGTCCTAAGCTTTGGCCGCTTCCACCGGTTTATTCAAAGCCAGACTCCATTCCTGGCTGATGGCGCTTTTTTCAATTTTGATATAGCTGCCAGGACTGGTTTCCAGCATCAGCGTAGTATTGTCGTCGTTCAATTTGTTAATGGTTCCATGTATACCGGCAATGGTAACCACTTTAGTACCCTTTTGCAGGTTTTGCTGAAATTCTTTGGCCTGTTTGGCTTTTTTTGCCTGCGGGCGAATCATAAATAACCAAAAAACTAAAATCATCGCGCCGAGGATAACCATCATCTGGGTAGGGCTTTGTGATGATGCCTGCAGAAGAATCATGGAGTGTGTCATTGTTTGAGTGTATTGCGTTATTGCTGTTTAAATAATATACTAGGGCTTTTTCTGAATGTCTACAGTAAAAGCAAGTTCATGGTTTTGTACCCCTTTTGTGTTGGCCATTACAAAAATGGTTTTGTGTTGCTGGCCGCTTTTTCCATTGCTGTCGAAAGAGCCTTTTATGATGCCTTCTGCGCCTGGTGCTACGGGTTCTTTGGGTGGGTCGGCAACGGTGCAGCCGCAACTGGGATGCACGCTTTCAATGATCAGGGGTTTGTTGCCGGTATTTTTGAAGCGATAAGAAACTTCCAGTTTCTGGCCTTCCGCTATTTTGCCATAATCCTTCACTGAATCCAGCCACTGAATAGTGGTAAAATTGGCCGTGTCTTTTTTCTCTTCCGGAATGGCCATGGCAGAGGGGCCTGCGCTGGTGACTTCTTTTTTTACCGGCCCGTTGCAGGCGCTGGCCAGCAGGGCTAATAAAGACAATTTGATAATCGATCTCATGTAATCTGAATTATTTTTTGCAAATGTAATAATTGCCTACTTCTTTTTTACAAAAGAAACTTTGTGCATTTTGTCTTCTTTCAGCAGGTCTTTATGGATATTGTCCAGGATGCCGTTTACGAACTGGCCGCTTTGAGGGGTACTGTATTCTTTTGCCAGGTCTATGTATTCATTGATGGTTACTTTGGGTGGAATGGTTTCAAAATAAAGAAATTCACATACACCCATCTGCATCAGTATCATATCCAGCACGGCAATCCTGTCGGAGTCCCAGTTCTTGAGCTTGGGCTTTATCAGATCCATCGTAATGGCTGTTTTGTCAGACACCGTCTGTAGCAGTTCCCTTGCAAAAACCAGCTTGTCTTTGCTGATGATCTCTATAAAATTAAAGGCGCCCGGTTTCTGCAGCCAGCTCAGGATAAGCTGGTTGATCACGTCGCAGTCGTCATCCCAATTGGTAAAGGATTCTTCTACCTGCGCAACAAAACTTTCATTGGGCAGCATCAGGGTGCCTAATATAAACTCCAGCATTTGCTTTTCTGAACGGGTGTCCCGATGCTGCTCCTTTATATAAGCTTTGTATTCATCCGTCTCAGCCAACTGGCCATATAATTTTTTTATCTGCTCTTTGTCGGTCTGCAGTTCGGGTTTGTCTTCTTTGACGGCCTGTCTGTAAGAAGTATCTTCCAGCAATTTCCACAAGAGTTCATTACCGGCCAGTTTTATATTAATATTCAGATCCGCTTCGGTGGGTAAATGTTTGGAAGCTTTTTGCCGGGCATCTGTTTCGGCATAACGTGCAATTTCCGTCAGCACATGTACCAGGTAAACCAGCAGGCTGCGGGTCTGATCAAAATGTTTTTGAAGAATTTTCAGCGGTTCTCCCGGTTTCATTTCTCCCTGTGCGGTTTCTGCCGAATAAAGGGTTTGCATCACTTTCACCCGGATATTTCTTCTGCTAATCATATTGTGCCAAGAGCTTTTTTGAGGCGGCGAAGATAAGTCTTTTAGTCTTTAGTCGACGGTCTTTGGTCCTTCTACCAGGTTCCCCGGCTTCCGAGAAAGCCACTAAAAGCCTGCATAATTGCTGTTTTTGCTGCATCAGCAATGAGTAATAACGCCTGACTCCGGGCGGGAAAAAAGCTGCCAAAAAATGAAAAATTGGCAAATCATCCTGTTTATTAACATTTTAACTGCCAACAAAAACGGTCAGACTGCCATGATTTCCTGTTTTTCAGGTTTTGCTTCCTTTGGTATGAAATTCGTTTAGCTTTGCACGCCATTAGAAATTTCTCATCTAAAACAAAAAATCAAACACATATGGCTAAGAAGCTAAATGTTACTCCTCTGCACGACAGGGTAATTGTACGTCCAGCCAAGGCTGAAGAAAAGACAGCCGGTGGTATCATCATCCCGGATACAGCAAAAGAAAAGCCACAGCGTGGCACCGTAGTAGCGGCAGGCCCCGGTAAAAAAGACGAACCAGTGACAGTTAAAATAGGCGATACGGTGCTGTACGGTAAATATGCCGGAACAGAACTGACCGTAGAAGGTGAAGAATTGCTGATCATGCGCGAAAGCGATATCCTGGCAATTGTATAAACCAAACCAGTACCCCTGCAAAAGGGGCTTTTCAGATCTTAGTAATTTATTTATCTTTTTTAACTTTTCCTTATCCTGCTTGCGGGGTAGGGGTAAACAAAATAATCATGGCAAAACAGATCTTCTTCGACATTGAAGCAAGGAATAAGAAGAATAAAGCCGTTGACACTTTTGCCAACGAATTAAAAGTTACCCTCGGTCCTAAATGCCGTAATGTGGTGATTGAGAAAAAATTTGGCGCACCCGCCGTTACCAAGGATGGTGTTACCGTGGCCAAAGAAATTGAACTGGAAGATCCCATTGAAAACATGGGTGCACAGATGGTGAAGGAAGTGGCTTCCAAAACGGCTGATATTGCAGGTGATGGTACTACTACGGCTACCGTGCTTGCCCAGGCCATCATAGGAGAAGGATTGAAAAATGTAGCTGCCGGCGCCAACCCCATGGATTTAAAACGTGGTATCGACAAAGCAGTTGCCAAAGTAGTGGAGAACCTGAAATCGCAGTCGCAGACCATTGGTAACGACAGCAAAAAGATTCAGCAGGTGGCTTCTATTTCTGCCAACAACGATGAAACAATCGGTAAACTGATTGCAGAAGCTTTTGCCAAAGTGGGCAAGGAAGGCGTTATCACCGTTGAAGAAGCAAAAGGTACAGATACAACTGTTGATGTGGTAGAAGGTATGCAGTTCGACCGCGGTTATATCTCTCCTTATTTTGTTACCAACAGCGAAAAAATGGAAGTTGAATTGCAGAACCCTTATATTCTTATCTATGATAAGAAGATCTCTGCAATGAAAGATATCCTGCACATACTGGAAAAAGTTGCACAAAGCGGCCGCCCGCTGGTTATTATTGCTGAAGACCTGGAAGGCGAAGCCCTGGCTACCCTGGTGGTAAATAAACTGCGTGGCACCCTGAAAGTGGCCGCCGTTAAAGCGCCCGGATTCGGCGATCGTCGCAAGGAAATGTTACAGGATATTGCTATCCTGACGGCCGGTACTGTTATCAGCGAAGAAATGGGCTATAAGCTGGAAGCAGCCGACCTTAGCTCATTGGGTACTGCCGCCTCTATTACCATTGATAAAGACAACACCATTGTTGTTGGTGGCAAAGGTAAAAAAGCCGATATCACTTCGCGTGTTAACCAGATTAAGGCACAGATTGAAACAACAACTTCCGACTACGACAAAGAAAAATTACAGGAACGCCTGGCTAAATTAAGCGGTGGTGTGGCTGTATTGTACATTGGCGCTGCTACAGAAGTGGAAATGAAAGAGAAGAAAGACCGTGTAGACGATGCGCTGCACGCAACCAGGGCTGCAGTAGAAGAAGGCATCGTACCCGGTGGTGGTGTTTCTTTTATCCGGGCTACAGAAGCGCTGGAAAAATTCAAAGGTGCCAACGAAGATGAAACAACCGGTATTGCCATCGTAAAGAGGGCTATCGAAGAACCTCTTCGCCAGATTGTTGTCAACAGTGGTATCGAAGGTTCTATCGTGGTGCAGA
>CAXTMV010000194.1:5936-11237 GCA_964245425.1 uncultured Flavihumibacter sp.
AAGGCAAGGGAGATTTCGGTTTCAATGCACGTACTGAAGTGTATGAAAACCTGCTGAAAGCGGGTGTTATCGACCCTACTAAAGTAACCCGTATTGCCCTGGAAAATGCCGCTTCTATTGCAGGTATGTTGTTAACCACCGAATGTGTGATAGCTGACAGGCCTAAGAAAGAAGAGGCACCGCATAGCCATGGCGCACCTGATATGGGTGGCATGGGATACTAAGAAACTAATACGTTTTAAGTAATACCTTATCAGTATTGCGTATAGCTCCCGCCGGTTTTCCGGCGGGAGTTTTTTATTGCAAGCCATCCCACCCGGCCACCGGGCGATACCCGGCGCTGATGTCTGCCAGCGCAGGGGCAGCCCTTCGCAACTGCGAAACGAGACATCGTTGACATCAATCCGCATATAATTGCCTCATTTGAATTACCTTTGCAGCTGCAAAAAAACGGGAGCAACAAATGATCAGCGCAAGAAATATAACCCTGGCATATGGGAAAAGGGTATTGTTTGATGAAGTGAATATCAATTTTATCAAGGGGAATTGTTATGGCGTTATCGGCGCCAACGGAGCAGGCAAAAGTACCTTTCTGAAAATATTGAGCGGCGATATTGAGCCCAATAAAGGGGCTGTAGAAATCTCCCCGGGTGAGAGACTGGCCGTACTAAAACAGAACCAATTCGAATTTGACGAATACACGGTGCTGAACACCGTTATGATGGGGCATTCCAAGCTCTGGAAAATTATGCAGGAGCGGGAGAAAATCTATGCCCTGGCCGATTTTACAGAAGAAGATGGCATGAAAGCCGCCGAACTGGAAGGTGAATTTGGCGAAATGGGCGGTTATACGGCCGACAGCGACGCTGCAACACTGCTGAGCGAACTGGGCGTGGAAGAAGTCTTTCAGCAGGCCCTCATGAAAGATATACCCGGCAACCTGAAACTACGGGTATTGCTGGCGCAATCGCTGTTTGGCAACCCAGACATCCTGCTGCTGGATGAACCTACCAACGGTCTCGATATCGAAACCATCAGCTGGCTGGAAAACTTCCTGGCCGATTATGAAAACATTGTACTGGTGGTAAGCCACGATCGTCACTTCCTTGACTCTGTCTGTACGCATGTGGCCGACGTAGACCGTTCAAAAATAAAAGTCTTCACCGGCAATTATACCTTCTGGTATGGATCTTCACAACTGGCGGCCAGGCAAATGGGCGACAAGAATAAAAAGACCGAAGAGAAACGCCAGGCCCTGCTTGATTTCATTGCGCGCTTCAGCGCCAATGCCTCTAAAAGCAAACAGGCCACTTCGCGTAAAAAAGCCCTTGAGAAACTGACCATCGAAGAAATTGAACCCAGTAACCGTAAATACCCCGGCATCATCTTTCAGCCCCTGCGCGATGTGGGCAACCAGATCCTGAATATCGAAAAACTCGGCAAATCAGTAGATGGCCGTACACTCTTTAATGATGTTAGCTTTACCGTTAATAAAGGCGATAAGATTGCTATCCTGAGCAAAGATGCCCTGGCAGTCACCGCTTTCTTCAATATCATCAATGGCGAAGTAGCAGCAGACAAAGGCAAATACGAATGGGGTACCACGGTTACCAAGGCTTACCTGCCCGTAGAAAACAGCCAGTATTTTCAGAACAATATGAGCCTGATGGACTGGTTACGTCAATTTGTTCCGGCACATGTAACGGACGCCGATGAGCCTTTTCTGCGTGGTTTCCTGGGCAAGATGCTGTTCAGCGGAGACGATGTGCTGAAAAAAACCGGTGTATTAAGCGGTGGCGAAAAAGTGCGTTGCATGCTCAGCCGCATGATGTTGCAAAACCCCAATGTGGTCATCCTCGATCAGCCAACCAATCACCTCGATTTGGAGAGCATCCAGAGCTTCAACGAAAATATTTCTGAATTCAAGGGCATTGTACTGCTGACCAGTCATGACCATACTTTTATGCAAACCACCGCCAACCGCATCATTGAACTGACCCCAAAAGGTGTCATCGACCGCTTGTGCACCTTCGATGAATACCTGGCCGATGCAAGGGTGAAGCAGCTGAAAGAAGACATGTATAAATAACGGATCATGTAAAATCACTATTGTCCGGGTAAACTTTTAATAGAGTGGCCGCTGGTGCCCATTTTGTCGAAAACCAGGTACCCGTATTTGATAGTCGCTGAAAACCTTTGTTGCAACCGCCTATTATTGAAAAAAATTATTTTTATCCGGACAACACTGATTAAAAATTAAAAAGTTCATGCCGACAGGTATGGACTTTTTTTACGCCCTGCAGAAAGCCGAAAGGCCAACCAGGCTGCCGACCGGCCTGCTTACATCATAAAACGGCCGGATTTTCGTTATTGAATGATGAATATTCCAACAGACCCCGTAAATGCAGAAAATCTTGTTCTTCCGCTTCCCAGAAGAAGAACCCTGCTGCCCTGGTGGGTTAAAATATTTGCCTGGCTTTTCATGGTGTTGGGCGCGATTGCAGTGCTGGGTATACCTTTTGCTGCCATGGGATTTAAGTATGCTATCAGCCTTTACGGACTGGAAACAACCGATCCGTTTTCATTATTGGGTGTCTTCCTGGTAGCGGTGTTTTTATTTAAAGGCGTGACCGCTTTTTGTTTATGGACAGAAAAAGACATCGCCCTAAAACTGGCGTGGATTGATGCGTGGATGGGCATCGCTACCTGCGCATACATGATGCTGATTAACCCGTTTATGCAACCGGGTTTTGTGGTAAGCTTGCGGCTGGAACTGGTATTGCTGATACCATATTTGCTGTGGATAAGGAAAGTAAGGCCCAACTGGTAGATGCCGGACCGCCAGCACAGTCCTCTGCACCCATAATATCAGACAAGCGCCCCGCCGGGGCTTTTTTTGTGCCCCCCTTTTTTGAAAAGCCGGCCCTATTTTTCTTATCTTCCAAAAAAGATAATATGCAAAAGCTAGTGTTAGGGTGCCTCCTGACGATTGCCCTGTTTACAAGTTATGCGCAAACAAAAACGGTTACGGTTATCAACGCCGGCAGATTGATTGATACCGATAACGGTAAAGTGCTGGAGAACCAATTCATCCTGGTGGAAGACGATACTATTAAAGCCATCCGCAGTTCCATGGGTATTCCCAAAAACGCCACGGTGATCGACCTGTCAAAAGCCACGGTGCTGCCGGGCTTGATAGATTGTCATACCCACCTGACCGCGCAGCCCGGTGGCGATTATTACGCAGATATCTTTAGAAAGACGGTAGTGGATTATGCAGTTACCGCACATATTTATGCCAAACGCACGCTGGATGCAGGTTTTACCACGGTGCGCGACGTGGGGTCGGCTGCTTTCCTGGATGTGGCATTGCGCAATGCCATTAACAATGGTGATATACCCGGACCCCGCATGGTGTGCGCCACCCTGTTCATCGGTTCCACCGGTAGTCATGGCGACCTGAATGGCTTTTCACCTTATCTCGACTGGCAGATGCCCAAACAAATGAGCGGTATTGCCAACGGGGTTGATGAAATAAGAAAACAGGTTCGGTATAATATAAAATATGGCGCAGACGTAATTAAGTTTGGCGCCAGTGCCGGCGTATTGAGTGAGGAAGAAAGCGTGGGCGCCCCGCAGTTTTCGCAGGAAGAAATGAATGCCATTGTTGAAGAAGCAAAATTATGGGGAAGAAAAGCCTGTGCACATGCCCATGGTACCCTCGCTATTAAAATGGCCGTTAAGGCCGGGGTTGCATCCATTGAACATGGCAGCCTGATCGACGAAGAAGGCATCGAACTAATGAAACAGCATGGCACTTACCTGGTAGCAGATATCTACAACGACGACTATATCATGAGCGAATATTCAAAGCTGGGCTATCCCGATAAAATATTGAATAAGGAAAAGCAGGTAGGAAGATTGCAAAGAGAAAATTTTGCCAAGGCGGTGAAAGGCGGCGTTAAAATAGCTTTTGGCACCGATGCCGGTGTGTACCCGCATGGCTGGAACGCCAAACAATTTTATTATATGGTGAAATTCGGGCTAACACCCATGCAGGCAATACAATCGGCTACCAGCAGTGCAGCCGATTTGCTGGGCTGGACAGACAAAGTAGGATCCATAAAAGCAGGTAAGATGGCCGATATGGTAGCGGTGATAAACGATCCCCTGCAGGATATCAGGTCATTGGAGAATATTCCTTTTGTGATGAAGGGTGGGGTGGTGTATAAGAATACGATGCCGAAATAGCCTTGGCACCTCAAATAAATATCCTCGTGCCCGTACCGGAATAACTCTCCCGAAAATCTTTGGGCGTAGTGCTTTTTTTCTTTTTGAAGATTCGGTTAAAATTGGAGATATTATTGAACCCGCAATGATAAGCAATTTCAGCCACGGACTGCGAGGTATCGATTAGCATACGCGAAGCGTTGCCCAGCCTTATTTCATTGAGGCAGTCGATAAAGGTCATGCCTGTCTTGGTCTTAAAGAACCGGCTGAAAGCGGCTTCCGTCATATTGGAGAGCTTCGCCACTTCGCTTAACTTAATCGATTTATGAAAATTCTGGTTGATGTGTTCCATTGTTTTTTCTACCCGCCGGCTGTTATAACTGTGTTCGATGTTATTGAAAGAGGTATCAGACAGCATCCGCATATTCCGCGAAGTAGAAAGATCATGCAAAATGGAAATCAGTTCCAGTACGGAATCAAAGCCATGTTTTTTGTTCAGGCTTAGAATGCGGGGCGCCAGCTGCCGGATGGTTTCCTTTGAAAAGGAAATACCCCGGCTCGATTTCTCAAACATGGAACGAATAAAGCTCAGCTGGTTTCGACGAAGTAATTTTTCATCAAATAGATCTTTGTGAAACTGGATGGTTACTTCGTGTATTTCCTTACTCCGGCATTTATGGGTAAACCAGGCATGTACCAGGTTGGGCCCTACCAGCACCAGTTCCAGGTCGCTGATCTCTTCCATATGATCGCCCACCACCCGCCGGGCGTTTTTTGCGTTGCTGATAAAATTCAGTTCGTATTCCTCGTGGTAATGCAGCGGAAAATCAAAATCTGTCTTGAGCCGCGAAAACAGCGTAAAGCAATCGGCCTGCGTAAGGGGTGTAATTTCTTTTAAAGTATTTTTAAGCATACGGCGTATATGGCAATCTGTTCGGTAAGAAGTACAAAATACGAAAATTGTACAGATTTGAGTAAAAATAGTACAATATATGCGTTGCCCCGGGGCCGCTTCTTTATTTAAGGCGCACCGGCCTTCTAACCAGGAAGGTTCTACCGTAATAGTATAAT
>CAXTMV010000195.1:0-6853 GCA_964245425.1 uncultured Flavihumibacter sp.
CCTGTTTCCCTGCAAAACAATTTATTTTCCACTGCCAGTGGATAAAGTGTGGTTTAGACACTTGCAACCCGTTCACCCCCTGGCAGCTGCCCGCGAACGAAGCCTACAGAAAAAACTTCGGTTGTTTTTAAAAACAACCGAAGTTTGGGACTGCCGGTAAAAAATAAATGATATGAAAAAAAATAGATTGTCCTGTATCGTACTGTTTTGTATGGTTGTTGCCTGTCCGCCGGAAAAGAAAATTAAGCTATGGCTGATAGGCGACTCCACTATGTCCGTTAAACAGGTAAAGGCCTACCCGGAAACGGGATGGGGTATGCCCTTTGCCAGTTTCTGGGACTCTACTGTACAGGTTGATAACCGGGCACAGAACGGAAGAAGCACCAAGAGCTTTCTGGCGGAAAAAAGATGGCAGCCGGTGGCAGACAGCCTGCAGGCGGGCGACTATGTCTTTATACAATTTGGTCATAATGACGAAGTGCCCACCAAGGCCACCTATACTACGGAAAAGGAATTTGTGGCCAATCTGCAACTGTATATCGCCGATACCAGGAAGAAAAATGCCATCCCCGTTTTACTAACGCCGGTGGCCCGGCGAAAATTTGATGCCAGCGGCAAGGTAGAAGGCACCCACGAAGTATACTCAGCCCTTGTGCGGCAGGTGGCAAAAGACAATCAGGTGGTACTGATAGACCTGGATAAAACAAGCCAGGCCCTGTTGCAACAATGGGGCGAAGAAAAATCAAAATGCCTGTATAATTTCCTGGCGCCCGGCGAGCATCCCAATTATCCGGATGGCAAAGAAGACAATACGCATTTCAATGAACTGGGCGCAAGAATTATGGCCACCCTGGTCTTACATGATATCAGGCAACAGCAACCAATGCTGGCTGCCCGGATCATACACCCGGCGGCAACACAATAAAGCAGCGGCCGCGTCTTTTCTTTTCCCGTTTTAATGTGTACTATTGTAGCCATCACCATGACATCATACGCAGTCTTTTCCAGGTTTTATACCGCCGACGATTCGGCTTTACTGACCGGTCTGCTCGACCAGCATGCCATTCCTTATACGCTTGACCATGAGGTAAACCCGCTGGACACGGTCTACGTCGGCGAATCGCCCGACCCCATGTTTGTTCTCCGGCTGCCGCCTGATCGCTTTAAGCAGGTAACCGGTTTACTGGCCGCGCAGGCCAGGCAGGATTTTAACCAGCCGGGCTTTACGCATTATTTTATGGAATATGATATACCGGAACTGGAAGCCGTTGTTAACGACCCCAACGACTGGAATGGGTACGACCTCCAAATGGCCGAACTGGTACTGGCACAGAAAAACCCTTCTGCTAACGACACAGGAAAGCTGTCTACTTATTCAAGCAGCTACCAGCCGGAGAAAATCAAGCCGAAATGGCTTGTACTGGGTTATATGCTGTGTTTTTTTCCGCTGATCGGCGTATTCATTGGGCTGTCCGTTATCCAGGCAAAGAAAACCCTGTCCAATGGCGAAACGGTAAATTTGTATGACAAGGATTCCCTATGGCATGGCAGGGTCATGGTTGCGGCGGGTGCCGCTTTTACCGTTGTAGCGGTTATTTCCAGAATGATGAATATGCGGTATTGATGCATGGCTACGCTATCTCAACACCTACACACCTAGAATCATGGGCACTCATTGGTGCCTGTCTTGTCCTGCAATAAGTTTACACATGTTTAAATCAAAAAGAGGAGTACGATACGCCGAAAAATTATTCGGTGGCTTTGAATTGAATGCTGATAAAGGCATGTGACCTTTGCTATGATAACCGATAACCCTATGCATCTATACAGTGAAAAAAAACCGGAATAAGCGTGGACCCATTAACAGCAAAATAACGCCTGCCTCCATCCAAAGCCTGTTATCCTGTCGATTTTTTTTTCTATTTTGGATCCGGCCTATCCGTTTTATACCATGACAACCCCCGCCCATTGCCGACTGCCTTTGCCCGTGCTTTGCCGCGCCGTCATCCTCTTTTTTCTTACCGCCTGCTGTTACGAACAAGCATCCGCCCAGCACCCGCGCGACAGCCTGCTGTATTGGTATCCCCAAATCAAATTTAATATCAGGGCCCCGGCCATGCTGCCGCAACTGGTACAAGACCAGCAATGGACAGCGTTGCAGCATTTTCTTGACAACTGGAGCGATGCACCTTACCCCAACCCGGAATTGATCTTTTGTGTGCAGTCACTGCTCGATATTAATAACGACGCGACAGCATCAAAGCTGGTTCGTTGTGAAATGCTGGTATACCTGGCCGACTATGCAAAAGAGTATAGCAATATTGTTGATCACAACAGCCGGTTCCGGTATTATTTAAAACTGGATGCAGATCGCAGGTATGATGCTACAAAAGATATTGAACAGCTGGTGCTTTTTATACGCCATTGGGCGGCCACCTTAAAAAAATCGAAACAACTCAACCCTACTGCGGCTTTTCTATGCGATGTTTTTTTGGGCAATATAGCCGACCCGTTGCATTATTACCAGTTGAATGCACAAAAGTACCCTGGCATTACACAAATGCAGAACATGCTGGCGGCTTCCAATGCAACCCTGTACCGGGCCGACAGAAATAACCGCCAGTTGGTGGTGAATGGTATGCTGGGCGCCTGGATGCCCACCGGCCAGCTGGCAACCATACTGGGCGTTCATCCTTCTGTCGGTTTTGAAGTGGGCAGCCGTACGAAATGGAACGAGTATGTACTGGTGATTGACTTCCGGTTCATAAATGCCGCGCAGGATTATACGGTTATCCGTCGCGATACGGCCCTCACCAGTAACAAATACTTTGGCGGTTATATGGGGCTTGAATATACACGTTACCTGCTGCACCCATCCAGGTTTGATATCGGTGTAGCCGGTGGCATAGGGTATGATGGGTTTGATGTAAAGGAGTCGCCCAAGACAAGCGACCAGGATAATTCAGACCGGACCAATAAGGGCATCGGTTCCTTAAACATGAATGCAGGCGTTCGCCTGAAATATTTTTTCAACCGCGGCACTTGTCTGGGCCTGATGGGCAAGTACAACCTGATCAATTATTGCAATACCGGCGGAACAACATTGCAGGGCAATGCATTCAGTATTGCCATTACATATGGAAATCATTAATTTTTTATGGGTATTCAAAACAACCCCGGTTATGAAAAAGTCTGGAAAAATTGAGCTGGTGTTGCTAACTGCCTTGCTGACGGGGTGCAGCAGAACCCTGGTGCCTGCGCCGGCCCACACTGTATTCCCGGAAGACAGCTCTCTTACGGCTATGCCCGCTGCCCGAGATGCCACCTGCGATCCTTGCCAGCAGGCCATCCTGTCGCAGGCATGGAACAACAGCCTTGGTTATTCATGGCCTTACCTGCGTGGCATATTGCCAGGCGGTTATTACTATCCCGGGCAGGTATACCGCAAAGGCGCTGTATGGAAAAACCCGCACCTTGTTATTATACGGGGTGGTTTTGGAAAAACCTGGTTCCAGTCGGCCTCCTCCTGACCAGTATCGCAAGCAAGTATATTATTTATATGCAAAGGCATAGTCTACAACCGAGAAACAACTGGCAGCAGGCGGTAGAACAGCTGGGTTTTGGTTTTCATTCTACCCAGTCCGTTTACTGGGATGAGCGTGCCTGTTATACCTTCACTATGGCGGAAATAGATGCCATTGAAAACGCCAGCGCCCAGTTATGGGAACTTTGCCTGGCCGCCGTGCAACACGTAATTGATCGGCAATTGTACCAACTTTTTGAAATACCCCGCAGCATTGTTCCTTACCTGGAACGATCCTGGAACGAAGATGCACCCTCTGTTTATGGCCGGTTTGATCTTTGTTATAAAAACGGGCAAATAAAGATGCTGGAGTTCAATGCAGATACGCCCACCAGTTTGTATGAAGCGGGTATTGTACAATGGTTCTGGTTGCAGGATATAGACAAAACAAAAGATCAGTTTAACAGCATACACGAAAAACTGATTGCGCAGTGGCAATTCCTCTCGTCTTACCTACACCCCGGCAAACTGCATTTTGCCTGTTTAAAAGGCTCCCTGGAAGATCTGACCAATACCGAATACCTGCGCGACTGCGCCCTGCAGGCAGGCATCGACAGCCAACTATTGTTCATAGATAATATTGGCTGGGATGAGGGCCGGAAAATATTTGCAGACCTGGAAGGCCAGCCGATCAGCAACCTGTTTAAATTGTATCCCTGGGAACTTTTGTTGCAAGATGCTTTTGCTGAAAAGATACCGGCAGACAGCAACCGTTGTTTCTTTATTGAACCACCCTGGAAAATGATCCTCTCCAATAAAGCCATCCTGCCGGTGCTCTGGCAATTGTTTCCGCACCATCCTTTATTATTGCCGGCTTCTTTTGACAAAAATGCGTTCAGCAGTTATGTGAAAAAACCAATGCTGTCGAGAGAAGGAGCCAATATCGATTTGGTGCTGAACAATGAAAGCCGGCAAACCACCGGCGGGGCGTATGGCGAAGGTGGTTTTATCTACCAGCAATTATTCGAGTTGCCTGATTTTAATGGTAATTATCCCGTCATCGGTTCCTGGATAATTGGGCAGGTGCCGGCAGGCATCGGCATACGCGAATCCGATACGCTTATCACCGATAACCTCAGCCGGTTCATACCGCATTATATTGAAGGGTAGCACCAGGGCGGGTATCGATCTGTTGTTTTTTATTTTGCTTGTCCGCGGGTTTTAAGCGGCGGCACTGATGAAAATCTGCGTGTTCTCCACTATTTTTACGCATGGCTACTATACAACAACCTATCAAAACAGCCCTTTGTTCATTCGGTATGAGCGGCTGGGTTTTTCATGCGCCGTTTATCGCCATTAACCCCGGCTTTGAGCTGTACGCGGTTTGGGAAAGAACAAAAAACCTGGCCCTGGTAAAATACCCCGGCGTAAAAACCGTACGCAGCCTGGAAGAAATACTGGAAGACGATGCCGTGGAACTGGTAGTAGTGAATACGCCCAATGCCACGCATTATGAATACACAAAAAAAGTGCTGCAGGCCGGCAAGCATGTAATCGTAGAAAAACCGTTTACCATTACGGCCGCGGAAGGAGAGGAGTTGATAGCGCTGGCCAAAGAATGCAAAAAAATTATAACGGTGTACCAGAACCGCCGTTTCGACAGCGACTACCGCACCGTTAAAAAAATTGTGGATGAAGGCTGGCTGGGCCAGATAGTGGAGGCAGAAATACATTATGACCGGTACAAGGAAGAGATTGGCCCCAAACTGCACAAGGAAACACCCGGGCCGGGCACCGGGCTGCTCTATGATCTTGGCTCGCACCTGCTTGACCAGGCCATCCAGTTTTTTGGTATGCCTGGAGCGGTGTTTGCAGACATTGCCATCATGCGCAAGGTCTCCAAAGTAGATGATTATATGGAGTTGCTGCTGTATTATCCCGGGTTGCGGGTGCGTGTTAAATCGAGCTATATGGTGCGCGAAGCCCTTCCTTCTTATGTTTTTCATGGCACAAAAGGGTCTTTTATAAAGGCGCGTACCGATGTGCAGGAAGTGATGCTGCAAGCCGGTAAAACGCCCGGTGGGCCTGCCTGGGGGGTAGAGCCGGAAACAGAAAAGGGTTTATTGCATACGGAAAAAGACGGGCAGATCATACGCGAGTATATCCCTTCACTGAAAGGCAATTATGGCGATTATTATGATGCGTTGTATGCCGCTATCCGCGAACAGGGCCCCGTGCCGGTAACCGCTGAAGAAGCCGTTAATATTATCCGGGTCATAGAAGCCGCCTACAAAAGCAATCGGGAAAAGAAGATGGTGGCACTGTAATAGGAAGGGTTGTCATTTGCGTTCCCTATCCGGTTAGTGAAATAAGATCAGCAGGTAAATACAAAGTATAACGGCACTTACATACAATATTTTTTTTGTATTGATGCCCGGTTGCCGGTGCATGACCAGGTAATTAAGAAAGAGGTGCAGCGTCACTATCAGGAGGTAGAGAATGCCCGCATCGGTGCCAAAGCGGTTGTTGCTGGCATAGCCCATGGCAAAAGCCCCCGCCAGGAAGATGCAGGTCAGTAAAAAAAAGAATAATAGGTTCAGCAGAATAATCTTTCTCATGGTTCGGGCCAAGGATTTTTTCTTGCCAATCAGCTGGTCAACCATTCGTCCAGGCATCGCGATCGTCCGGTGCAAACTTCCAGGGAGCGAAATTGTTTTCAGTATTGCTGAACATCGTGTTCCATTCCTGTGGCGCATTGCTTTCTTCCATCACCAGGCTGCGCCGCAGTTCCACAATAATTTCCAGCGGACTGATGCTGACCGGGCATTCTTCCACACAGGCATTGCAGGTAGTACAGGCGCGTAATTCTTCTACAGAGATATAGCCATGCAGAAGTGTTTTACCATCAGTATTTAACTGGCCGCCGTTTGCATCCAGCTGTTTACCCACTTCTTCCAGCCGGTCGCGGGTATCCATCATAATCTTGCGGGGCGATAAAAGCTTGCCGGTGATATTGGCCGGGCAGGCGGCGCTGCAACGGCCGCATTCCGTGCAACTATAGGCATCCAGTAAATTGCGCCAGCTGAGATCCAATACATCTTTGGCGCCGAAACTGGCGGGCGGCGCAGCTGCTACAGGCGCCAATTCGGGTTGCATGGCATACAATACTTCGTTTTGTATGGCAGGCATATTGCGTATTTTACCGGCGGGTTGCAAACGCGCATAATAGGCATTGGGGAAAGCCAACAAAATGTGCAGGTGTTTTGAATAGGGCAGGTAATTCAAAAAAATAAAGATACCGGCAATGTGCAGCCACCAGCAGGTTCTTTA
>CAXTMV010000195.1:6863-7339 GCA_964245425.1 uncultured Flavihumibacter sp.
CTTTCTATCAGCAACAGGCCCTGGTTGCTGATGCCATCTAACAAAGGATGCAAATGGCCTGAAACAAAAAAGATAAGGGATGTTTTTCCGGGGTCGGCCGTTTCACGCGTAATTAACAGCGTATCGCTGGCATTCATGGTAAGAAATAAAGACATCAGTATGATTTCCGCCAATAGAATATAATTGGCATCACTGCGCGGCCATCCATCCAGGTCTTTGCTGATAAAACGCTTCAGTTTAAGGATGTTTCTGCGGATGAGAAAGACAACGCAAACAATAATGATCAGGAAGGCCAGTATTTCAAATCCGTTGATCAGTGCATCATACAAACGGCCAAGTGGCCGGGCAAACAAACGGTGCGTGCCGAGCACCCCATCCAGTACAATTTCCAGTACTTCTGCATTGATGATAATAAAACCTGCATAGATCACAAAATGCATCAGTGCCACCAGCGGATTTTTAAACATTATTTTTTT
>CAXTMV010000195.1:7349-11217 GCA_964245425.1 uncultured Flavihumibacter sp.
GCGGGTTCAGATCCTCGCGCTGGACGTTCTCCACCAGCGCAATCTCCAGCACTTCAAGATTAATGATGATAAAACCTGCGTAAATAACCAGGTGCATGGTTGCCACCAGCGGATTTTTAAACATTTTTTTTTGGCCGAAGGCCAGCAGCAATACATTTTTCCAACGGACCGCCGCCTGGCCGGAATAGTCTTCCTCTTTTCCCAGTAGTATATTCCGGCGGATGAATTTTATTTTCCTGGCAAACAACCAGCTGGCGAGGCCTGCCAGTAAAACAAATAAAATCTGTGGAATCAGTTGCATCGCGCCGTTTTATACCAGCTAAATTAAAGGTTTTGTTTTTAGTGAACAGTTTTGTTGTACTTTGTTTCAAAACTGAAACAGTGGCAACCAATAAGAACTATATCCTGGATGAGCTCACGGCCGCAAAAAAGCTTCGCCGGATGGCTTACGAGATACTGGAGAACAATGCCGGTGAACAGCTGCTGGTACTGGCAGGAATACGTGAAAGCGGAACCGTAATGGCAAAAAATATCCAGCAACTGCTGGGAGAGATCAGCGATATCAGTACGGAATTGTACATCGTTTCGCTGGATAAGCACAAGCCGGCAGCAGTAACCCTGAACAAAGAAGGCAATTTCGACGATAAGGTCGTGATTGTGATTGATGATGTGGCGATGAGTGGCAAGACCCTTTTATATGCCATGCAGCCCTTTCTTGGTTTTTATCCAAAAAAAATACAGGTATTGGTGCTGGTAGAGCGCAGCCACAAGGCTTTCCCGGTAAAGCCGGATTATGTGGGCCTTTCCATCGCCACCACTTTGCAGGAGCATATTTATGTGGAAGCGGAAGCGGGTGTTATCAAGGGAGCCTATTTGGAGTAGGGCTAAGAAAATTCTTTTACTCCTTGTTCTCTTAGCCTAGTAATACAACCAATGCCCTACCCATTTGCCTTTTGAATTGAGCTCGATGGCCGGCGCAGGGATCTTTACAATATTGACGGTATAAAATATCGTTTTCAGCAGTTTGCTTTTTGTTTTAATCTTGGTTAGATCGATGTCGGGAGAGATAAAAAAACGCCGCACCCGCGGAATATCGGTCCGGTCAAAATGATTGCCCTGTTTGTCCGTCCAGGTATTTTCGGTGCCGCCCAGCATGCCATCTGCGCTATAGCCCAAAGAAGCGTTTAACCATGCCGGTAAGTGGCTCTTCGGAAAAAAAGATGCCAGGTTAATGCTGATCCAATAAGTCTGCGAATTATAATCCTTCAGCATCCTTTCCGGCAGGCTGGAACCAAACAACTGGTTGCGCCGCGTCAGCAGATCGGACGAATACTGATACGGCCAATAGCTCAGCTTGATCTGTATGCGCTGGTCTTGCCAGCCCAGCTCCTGCGATACATAGGCGGCAGCGCCCACTACGTTGGCCGTCATATCGCCCCAGCTGAATCCCCATTCTGCCGAAAACCCATCCTGTATCTCGATGATGCTCTGGTAGGCTACAGCGCTCAGTCCACCATAAATAACACTTTTTTTGTGCGAGAGGCCGGTCCATTCCCACATTTTACCCGATACACGACCCAGGTTATAAGCCGTCCAGGTATGGCCAAATTTATCCATCTGCTCCCATTCAGCATTATCGTTAAAAAAATGAAAGGAAGACCGCGGGTAATTGCTGTACCAGGTTTTATCCAATGCGATATAAGAACCTGTCCAGAAACCTGCATGCAGTCCGGCTACCAGCCAGACGCGTTTTTTATTGGGTAGGGACGCGTTTTTTGAAACAGGCTTCCAGGTAAGATCAAGCGGTTGCTGCGCCAACGGATCCGCTTTTTGCAATTTGCCGGCCGATTGCTGTGTAAAAGTAGAATCAATATGATGTTGCTGTTGCGTATTTTCCTGGGCAGACAGGCGCATTAACAAGACAAAAAAAAGCAGGCAGGATATATGTATTTTCTTATGCAATGGGCGAATAGTTTTTTACATAAAATACCGGACAACAATAACCAAACAAAAATACGGCTTAGGGCGGTTAATAGATTGTCAATTCCCAGAAATCAATAACTTAGGCCTCAAATACAAACAATAAAACACTTACTATGGACGCTGCCATTCAGGACAAAGTGAATACCTGGTTACAAGGAAATTTCGACCAGGCCACCAAAGACGAAATTGCCCGTTTGCAAAAAGACAATCCAAAAGAACTGGAAGAATCGTTTTACCGTAACCTGGAATTTGGTACCGGCGGCTTGCGCGGTATCATGGGTGTAGGCACCAACCGAATGAATAAATACACCGTGGGCATGTCTACCCAGGGTTTTGCCAATTACATGAAAGCACAGCTAAAGGGTGAAATAAAAGTAGCCATTGCGCACGATAGTCGTAACAACAGCCGTTTTTTTGCGGAGACGGTGGCCAACGTATTTGGCGCCAATGGGATAAAAGTTTTTTTATTTGAAAGCCTCCGGCCCACACCGGAACTGAGCTTTACCATCCGCCAACTGGGTTTGCATGGCGGTGTAGTATGTACGGCCTCGCACAATCCAAAAGAATACAATGGCTATAAAGCATACTGGAACGACGGCGGGCAACTGGTACCCCCGCACGATAAGGATGTGATCAAGGAAGTTGATAAAATTGCATCTGTAGACGATGTAAAATGGAGTGGGGGCGAAGCCAATATTTCCGCCATCGGTTCGGAAATAGACAACGCCTATATGGACATGGTAAAAGGCCTGAGCGTTTACCCCGAAGTGATAGAGAAACAAAAAAATCTGAAAATCGTTTATACCCCCATCCATGGCACCGGCATTAAACTGGTACCTGAAGTATTGAAGCGTTTCGGGTTCAAAAACGTGACCATCGTAGCCGAGCAGGCAGTGCCGGACGGCAATTTTCCAACGGTTGTATTCCCCAACCCGGAAGAAAGTGAAGCCATGAGCATCGGCCTTAAAAAAGCAAAGGAAATGGATGCCGATATCCTGCTGGGCACCGACCCCGATGCCGACCGCGTGGGCATTGCCATCAAAGACCATAAAGGCGAATGGCTGCTGGTCAACGGCAACCAGACAGCTGTGCTGGCCTGTAATTATATGATTGAAGCGCGCAAGGCCAAGGGCATTGCAAAACCCAATGATATGGTGATAAAGACCATTGTTACCACCGAACTGATAGACAAAATAGCCAAAGCCAACGGCGTGGCCTGCTACAATGTGCTTACCGGGTTTAAATGGATTGCCGAACTGATAAAGGAAAAAGAAGGCAACGAAGAATACATTGTGGGCGGCGAAGAAAGTTATGGGTTGATGATTGGTTCCAAAATACGCGATAAGGATGCAGTGAGCGCCGTGGCCCTGTTATGCGAAATGGCCGCCTATGAGAAAAACAAGGGCAGGAGTTTATATGATAAGTTGATTGATCTGTATGTTCAATATGGCCTTTATAAGGAATCACTGATCTCTATTACCAAAAAGGGTATGGACGGACAAAAACAGATTGCCGATATGATGGAAGGCTATCGTGCCAATCCGCTTAAGACCATCGATGGGGTGGCGGTAGCGCAGCTGCTGGATTATGAACTGAAGAAGGGTACCAATATCCAGACGGGTGAAACCTGGGATATCAGCCTGCCCAAATCAAATGTGCTGCAGTTTATACTGGCCGATGGCAGTAAGATTTCCGCCCGCCCCAGTGGTACCGAGCCAAAAATAAAATTCTATTTCAGTGTCAATACAAAGCTGAACAGCGTTGCTGAATTTGATGCGGTAAATGCTGAACTGGATAAAAAGATACAGGGCATTATAAACGATATGAAATTGAAATAACTTATAAGGTGAGCCGCCCAAAAAGGGCGACCCACCTGGGTGTAGGT
>CAXTMV010000196.1:0-11142 GCA_964245425.1 uncultured Flavihumibacter sp.
GGATCAATTCGGGAAGATGGGTCAAGCAGGTTTGGTCCTGGTAAGCGAAACGGTTTATTTGGAGGTGGTTCACTTGGATGGATTGCTACTGAGGAAAATTTTTTACGTGATAATCTCCGGCCGATAAATTTTTTAAAATTCAGGGTAAGCTTCGGCACTATCGGCAATGCGGAATTACCAAGTGATTTCAGTTATTTGTCATTGGCTACCTCTACAGACTCTGAATCTTCTCATGGGGGCAACAGTGGGTTGGCTTTTAATTCGATTGGAAACCAAAACCTTCGGTGGGAATCGACTACAGAAGCTAATATAGGTCTCGATATGGAACTTTTTAAAGGCAGGATCAAGTTGAGTGTAGATGGTTATAACAAAGAGTCACGCAATTTGTTGTTGGGTGCCATGTTGGCCAACAGTACTGGGTATCTTGACAAAAATTATATTTTTAACGTAGGTAGCTTGCGCAACCGTGGATTGGAAGTAGAAGTCAATACAAAAAATATTAATACGAAAACTTTCACATGGACTAGTAATTTCAATATTTCTTTCAATAAAGCCACTGTTTTGAAATTACAACCGCTGGCTCCGGGTGCAACAAAAATAAATGCAGTGGACGGAGGCAGCAACCGGTTGGTAGAAGGAGGTGAATTCGGTGCTTATTTTTTACCTATTTATGCAGGTGTTGATCCTAAAACTGGCAATGAGCTTATTTACGAAGTTGACCAGCCCTATCTTTCTTTAACCGGTGTAGCACGATTAACTGGCAATTTATTGGATGCTACGCAATCCACAAACAGTCTTGCCAATCAGCGTATGCTTATTAAAGGCAAAACACCACTTCCGAAATTTTACGGAGGCTTGTCGAATACCCTGACATATAAAGGAATAGAGCTAACTGCGCTTGTTTATTTTCAATATGGCAATTATATACTGGATGAAGGAGAACGTAATCAGAGTTACCCTGGCGAGCAACAAAGCCTGAGGGCAAGCCTAAAAAATGCTTTAACTGATCCCACTATACCACTGGCTTATAATTCTGGATTAACCATAGCCGGAACCAACACAACAAGGTTCCTTCACGATGGATCTTTTATACGCCTACGAAACCTTCAGCTTGGTTATGTCATACCGGAACAGTTATCAAGAAAATTTGGAATCAAAAACATGCACATATTTGTTGCCGGACAAAACTTGATAACTATCACAAAATTTCCGGGTTGGGATCCTGAAGTGTTTACAACGGGTGGAAGTAACCAAATTTCTAATATTGGCCCCGGCAATACTTCGTATAATCTTCCACAGGTTAAAACGTTTCTGGGTGGTATTAATATTAATTTTTAATAGCCGAAACTTGTTTATATGAAAAGTAACTTTATTCAGGCGTTATATGCGCTAGCCTTGTGCACGACAATTTCTCTAGCAGGTTGCAAAAAATGGTTAGATGACCCAAAGCCGGAATCAACAGTACCTATTGATCAGATTGGTAGCGGAACCAGTGGGCTCGATGCTGCACTAACCGGTGCCTGGGCCTACTGGGTTTATAACACAGGAATAACTGGTAATTTATTTGTTTATCCAGAAGCACTAGGAGACTATGTAGTGGGCACGGATGTAACAAATTCGACAAATCGTCTTTTTCGCGCCTATCAACGGCAGTTGACTTCGGAAGGATATGATATGATTGGTGAAACCTTACAAAGGTCCAGTCGTGCTGAAAACCTGGCAAATTACATTATTAAAACAATCCGGGAGACTCCGCCAACTGATATCGCCTGGGGCACGAATGCAAACCGGATAACGGGAGAAGCCTATTTTCTACGGGCTTGGATTGACTTTGAGTATTTAAAAATGGAAGGAGATCAGTGGAATACAAAAAATACCGCTGCCAATGCCAACGCCCGTGGTCCCTTGCTTAGGTTTAAGCCACAGCTTACTCTGCAGGATATTCCGCAGGCACGAACACCTTTGACGGCTGCATACGATTCCATTATCAATGATCTGAAAAGAGCAGAACAGCTTATACCGGACGTATATAATAGCGCTATCAATGACGCGTCTTTTCAAGCCAGGGCGAATAAAGCGGCTGCTTCAGCATTACTGGCTAAAGTTTATTGGCAAAAAAACGACTTCGCGAATGCGTTAATACAAGTAAATAAAGTTTTGGGTTCAACCCCTGGAAATTCAACATTTCCTCTCGCTACAAGTTTTGATCAAATATATAAGCGCTCAGGAATTACAAATACCACAAATACTGCAACTAAAAGTGAAGTAATACTAGAATATGTTGTGGTGCCTCCCAGTAAAGTTTATACGGCTGCGGGCCTTCAAACGGACAACGCCTGGACACGCAATGCGACTACCGCTACGCCGCTCAACTGGTTTTATTTCAGTACTTATTTTATGAATCTGACTTCTTTTGATCTTGTCAAAGATAGAAGGTATCTCGAGCTGATTAATCCAAATTACAAGCGGATTAATGGAAGTAACGTATATACTGGGTGGAGTAGTAAAAAATTCAATACAGGTTCTAACCTGGTATTTATCCGTTCGGCGGAGTTAGTGCTTATGAGAGCAGAAATCAATGCGAGGGGTAACCAGCTACAGGCTGCATTGGATGACCTGAATCTAATCAGGGTAAGAGCGGGACTCAGCCCGCTTTCACTGGCCACTATCGTTGACCAGCCTTCACTGGTAAATGAAATCATCAGGGAAAGAGTGAGGGAATTGTTTGCAGAAGGTTATCGTTCCCACGAACTAAAAAGATTAGGTTCTTTAACAGACGGTCAGCCAGACGAAATATTCTTTCAACCTGGTAATCGCCAAAGCGTTGATTTCGGGCAAAATAGTCTTGGCGGACCAGCACCGGTAAAATGGAATAATCGGGGACTAGAATGGAATATAACCAATGATGAGATGACAGTAAATCCCCTTGTCGATAACAATTAATTTAAGCTATAGAGCATGCAAAAATTACTAATAATCAGAAAAAATGTACTTGTAGTTGTATTATTAAGTCTTTCGTTTTCTAATTGTAAACATGAATATACGCCTGTGCCGCAGACAATTGCAGGGAGCGATTATGCTGGTGAATGGAATGGTGTAACGACAGTTACAAGAGCTTTAACCGGAACTGCGATTTTAGAAACAAGTGTACCACTCGTGGAAATCATGAGCCTTCGGCAGGAAAACGGCAAGGATACAGTGAATTTCAAGGACCCAGCTACCGGTGCAAATATTGCTGGTAGGGAGGGAACCTGGTCGGTTACTCAAGTTACTAATACAGAGGATCGAAATTTGGATGGTGCCAAGCTTTTACGACTAAGGGTGGTCACTACTGCAAACCGTGTTACCTACACAAATTATACGATAATTGGAGCGCCGGGTAAAACATTAGTGCTCAATAATGGTGCAAGCAAGACACTTACATACACGAAATAGCCTTTTAATAAAGAAAATTTAAATTATACAATCTCAAAAGAAAATCGAAAATCTCAGTATCTTACTATACGGGACAACGATAAGTAGCTCATTTTAAACAAAATAACTTGCCAGCTTTACAATCGATTGATGAAAAAATACTTGTTACCCATCTAAAAAGTGGCGATAAACAAGCCTTTGCCAGTATATACGAAAAATATCACCGGCAAATTCATATGATTGCTTTAAAATACCTAAAGGATGAAAATTTGGCTCAGGATATAGTGCAGGACATTTTTATCAAGTTATGGACTTATCGTGAAAACCTTAAAGAAGAACTCTCTCTTAAAGGATTTTTGATGAGATCAGTTCATAACCTCGTGTTGAACACAATTCGGAACAGAAAAACCCAAATAATTAAATACATAGAGCTCGGGTATAATACTGAACGAATAAAAAACTCTTCCGAAGAAGAAATGATTTTGTCGGAATATGCTCGTATTGCTGAAAAAGGGATTAAAGAATTATCACCTGCGAAACAGGCTATTTTCCGCATGAGATCTTCTGAATGTTTAAGTAATCGGGAGGTAGCTACGCAACTAGGACTATCCATTAATACAATTAAATTTCAGTTTTCACAAGCTTCCAAGTTTCTTCGAAAATATCTCAAAGAAAGAAGCGATTTGTAAATATTCTTAATCAGGAAAGTAAAAAGCCTTTACTTTTCCTGAAATTCGTTTTCCCTGGTAGTTTCCAGTATAGGTGCCATAGAATTTTTCACCATTCCGGTGCAGGTTCAATTCATATTCACCGCTAGATGATGAAGAAACAGGATCAAAATTGACCCTGATATGTATAGCAAGTGTATTTCCTTTTTCCTTTGTTTTAAAAACCTCGCCTTTCAGTTGCCATCCAAATATTTCTTTAAGGAAGTGGCCATTCTTTGTTTCGATTCTGATATATTGGTCCCATCCCGGTTTTATTGCTTCTGGAAAAACGATAAGTTCTCCATTCCGCATTTCCTTGTACTTCCAATTGTTCGTTGCAGCTTCAACACGAACGCTGTCAAGCCCTGCAACAAAACTCTTTAATACTGAAGCATGCATATCGAACTCGTCATTATAATCAACAATGCCATCGTAAAATTTTTTGGACGAAGATGTTTCCTGTACCCACCGGTACCAGGTAAATCCAATAATACCATCGTGCATGGCAGCCCTCATAAGTGTCTTTTTACCCGTTTTGAACATTCGTTCGGCGTCTGATAATGGGGTAGTTCTTTCTCCTGCAAACGGTATCATTTTAAATAAACTGGTATTCCAACTGATTTCACCAATTAATAAGGGTAGTTTGGTATACCGGAATAATGTATCGTATCTCTCATACAGTGTCGGACGGTAGTTGTTAGCAGAAATTACATCGGTCCAGGGTCGAATGGCATCCAAGATATATGCAGGTGGAACTGTTCCAAAGCGACATCCTAATATAAGGTGGTTGGGGTCATGGCGTTTAATCGCTTTGTAAGCAAGTTCAAAATATCGCTGAGCATACTGCTGGACGAAAGCTGTCGCGTCTTGCTGGTATCCAGCCGATTTTAAACTTGAAGCAGATGCGGTTAATGTTTGCAGGTCTGTCATAGATTTGACATTTACTTGCCATGCTTCGGAAAGCTTTTCAAATGATGAATAGCGATTCAGTAAAAAATGTAAAGCAAATTTTGAAGCGGCCTTATTAGTATCCATAGCAAGTAAGGTTCGCAACAATGCAAAATTCAGTTTTCCTGCTTTGAAACCTGGATCTAAACCGGAGTCGTCTGCATTTCCAAAACCAATTTCATTATCTGTATAATACCCTACCAGGTCTTTAGATAATCTAAGGGGTGAACAAAGTGCTCTCGCTTTTTTATCAATTGCTATTTGCCAAAGAGGGTCAAAAATATCAGGTAATTCGTTTGATTCGGAAGTCGGCAAAAATGGTGGTTCTTTGAAAAACTCCAGGATTTCCGTAAATGGCATATTGCGGTTGAAAAATTCTTCGGTGGTCCATGCTCCCAATGCGTTAAAGCCTAAAAATCTCAGTTTTTCGAGACTGGCTGCAACAAAAGAGTCGGGATTATCCTGATAATTGTATTTTTTATCTATTGTAATGGCATACTTGCCTGGCATAGCGTTTCGTCCGCCAGCCTTGCCGGCACGGTTTATAGCACATATGCCTTTGTAAAAAAAAGGTTGATTAAGTGGCGTCAAAAACCACCATTGTCCGGCGATCGTTCTTGCAACCCGAAAATAGCCACTGGTACCTTTTATGGAAGATGAGTCGAAAAGTAATTGACTTGGAAGAGCCTGCTGTCCAAGTGCGGAAAAAGTTAAAAGTATGACGATATTTAAAGCTGTCAAATATTTACTTATGCTATATACTGCTGTTTTCACGCAAGTAATACACTTCAGCAGAACAATAGTATTATAATATCACCATTGTAGTTTAAAATTATCCGGAAAGCTTAATTGCACGGCGGGTGAAAAATTTAAGCCTCATAATCAGCTATTTTATTTTGAAACGAAGGCTTAAATGAAGGCGACTTACAACCTTATAATTAAAAATACACGATATTGGATGTATAAATTTAAAAGCTATAAGTGAAGAAATAGCCTGCGAGTCTACACAAACCTATATTATTGAATTAACAGTAATAAATGAACTGCTAATTCAATTTGCTATCAATGCCACACTAATTTATTTGTTAAGAAGATGTTGCCATTGCGGGTTATTCAAAATTTCTTCCATGCAATTTTCAATGATATCCTGGACCTCCAGTTTGATTAACTGATATACAGAATCGATGTCTTTCTGGCTCACCTTTCGGACTACCGGCAATGGATAAAAATTTTCTTTTTCATTTTTGATTGCATCATGTTGGTTGAGCAACTTGCAATGGAAAGTTTTCAGCTCTATCGGCTCGGTTGGATTATCTGCCACGAGACCGACAAATTCACCGGACGACAGGCTTGAAATGGTACTGGCGGGAATGGATTGTTCCAATTGCCTGGACCTGGAAATAGACGTGTCATTACTATTAATAGAAATACTTTCCCGGTCCTGAAAAGTTTTAGCAAAGCGTTCGCTGAGCAGTTTTGCTGTCTCGCCACTGACCTGTCCGCTGATAATATTACCGGTGATGTTAAAAATGACTTCCGCTTCCTCTCTTGAATACACCATTTTTAATTGGCTATAGTCCTGCAGGGCGATGACAGTCGTAATATTATTGGAGCGGCCCGTAGCAATAGTGCGCATAACGCTGGTCGCCCTAATGGTGGCGAATTCATCAATTACTTGTCCAGAAGGAAACCTGCCTGGTTGGTTGATGAGTTTATTCAGCCGGTCAATGTATAAGGACATAATGGGCGCCAGCGCTTCCTGGTTGGCGGGGTCGTTGCCCAGGCAGAGAACGGCCGGTGTAGTGGGATTATTGATATCAAGTGCCAGGTCGTTGCCGGAAAGAATATAGTAGAATTCAGGAGAAGAAATCCGGCCCAATGGAATTTTTACAGATGACATCTGGCTGTTAAGCGTTTCCATTTCCCCGTCCTTGAAGGCCTGCACAAAAGGATTTACGATAGTTGTCAATTCCAGTTCCGTCTGGAGCACCATAAAAAGTTTATCATACTCGACATGCAGCAGTTCGATGGCGTGGGGAATAGTGCAATAGCTTTCATCTCCGTATTTCTTGAGGAACCAAATAGCCGCCGCCAACAAATTGATAGGGGATTCGACAAAAAAATCGCCCTGTTTATTTACCCAGGTCTTATTCATGCTTAATAATAGTGATTTACTGGATTCAATCGCCGCAGTAAGGGAGGTGAGGGTGCGGGGATCGATAGGATTGCAACGGCTGGACAATTCCGGCCGCGAAAAATTAATACAGCCAAACTTTGTAGCTGTGGGATAAACATTGCGGTGCCGCAGAAAACAATTATAAGTCAACGTGGAAAGATCGGGAAATTTATGATCGAACACAAAAAGAGCTTGGCCTTTTTGAATAATCTGCCTGATGACAGGCTCAATAATAAAATAACTTTTGCCGCTGCCTGGAGAACCCAGTATTAGAAGCCCCCGGCGTGCATTGACGAAATTTACCCAGCTCTTGCGTAATTTTCCATTCAACGTATATTCAGCTGTTAAATTGAGTGAATAATCATTTTGTATAAGTTGTTCTTCCTGCGGGAATGTCTCATTAGCTGAATTAAATACTGTTTTTTGTAGTCTGTCCCGAATAATCCTTGTAAATAGGCTTCCGCCCGTGAGTACGAAAAAAAAGCCAGTCGTCGTTATCCCTATATAACCCAGCGGAATATCTATTACCCCTTCCCCCAAATACAAGGTGATGCCGCTGCAGAGATATAATATCAATCCGGGTAATAACCAACCGAAGGCACTTTTGTAATGCAGCCGCTGACTTTTTTTTCCGCGTACGCCCACCATTGATAACAGGAGTAATCCCAGCGCGAATGATTTAGAGATCCAAGGAGTTTTGAACAGCCCTGTACGGGTAATGTTCAGTAGGATGCGGTCAGATATGTTGTTTGTCCATTGCAGTTCCCTGAACAAGGCATAGCAATAATAATAAAAATGCAATAACAGAATAACCACGGCCATAAAGCGCGTCCAATCCATTACCTTTCTGAGCCCCTGTTCGTTTTCTCCTGTATGCGCTGCCATAATTAATAATTGTTAATTTCTGGAAATTCTCTTTCTTCTCTTTTTCTTTTTGTTTTTTCCCAGTGCGGCCGGCGTTGTTCCTTCAAATTCGGATTGAGTGAGTGTCCGACCGAGTTCGTCCAACCAGGATGAAGAGGATGACCCCGTGCTTACGGTCGCGTTTTCCAAGGATACACTGGGCGGCTGCACGGGCGACGTGGGCACTGGTCGTTGCACGATTGGAGTTGACTGGACACTGACTGCCTCGGGGCGGCAACGCTCCTGCAATTGGTTGGCGCTGTAAGCCTTCCCCAACGAACTGCCATTAAAGACTGATTTCGTTTGGTGATCGACATAGGTAATGCCGTAAATAATTCCCTGATCATTCCTTCTCACCGCAACATGAATCTTTTCTTTTGCCAGTTCTGCGATTAATTGATCCAAGGATGGCTGTTTTAATTTGACCAAGGTAAAGTCGACGGCGTTTTTGACGCGCTGACGGTTGGGTTGTTTGAGTGGTTCGTTTTGAATAAACTTTGCTGAAAGGAATGGCATGCCTGGCTTATTATAAATCAGGCTGGCTTTGATCGGAACCCCGATCTTATTTCCGTTGGCATCCAGAATGCGGTACACCAGCCCATTGTTTTTATAGGTGCGGGAATTTTCTGTGCCGCGATCCGCCATGACATTATATTGACGCAATACCGCGTTCAGTTCGGGCAGCGAACTATACTTGTAAGATGACAATACTGCATCCAGGACATTGGTGATGGCGCGCCGGGTTTCAGATTTTCCGTATTGAATTTTTTGCGCCGTGATAGGTTTGATTTGGTAAGGTTCCTTCAATGCATGTGCGGATGCCGGCTGTAGCAGAAAATCCTTCTCGATTTGTTTGCGGGCCGCTTCCGATTGGTTACGGCCGATGTTCTGCATGCTGATTCTTTTGCCGTCGCGCTGTATATTGGTGGTAACGATGTGTATGTGTGGATGCGCGGCATCGTGGTGCTGATAGACCAGGTAGGGCTGGTTACCAAAACCTATCTGCTGCATATAGGTGTCTGCAATTTGCTGCAAGGTATCCTTGCCAGGTTTTTCAGTTGGGTCGAAGTTCAGTGAGATGTGCACGGCACTGAGCCGAGTCCTTTGATTGAGGCTAATAAGCCTTTCAAAGGTTTTGATTTTGTCGGTCCACCCGAGCCGGTCAGTATCCTTGCCGAAGTGCATTGAATGGATCAGCTTTGCCTTTTCCTGCTTCAGCTTTTGTTCGTTATAATTGAGTGCATTCCGGATGTTCGCACTGCTTTTGATCACTGCAACCATGTGTCATTGATTGAATTTATTTTTGATTTTATTTGTTCCACTTTATTGAACAAAATTTTGCGGGCGGCTTCGTGCTGCAACAGCCAATGATTGATCTCGGGAAGCTGCTCCAAGGTGTGCAGTCTTTTCACCAGCTGGTTGTAGTTATGACCGATCGCATTCAGCTCATTCCGGAGTGCGATTAGCTCTGTCATAAAGTCATCCAGGGATTGATTGCGCATGAAGTAATGAACCGGTTTATCCAGCAAAATTTTGCGGACGTAGTCGCTTAATTTTTGACTGGTCGAACGACCAAACCGTTCCTGGATGATACCCTGTTCACCGGGCGTTAACCTGACTTGTAAAATTTGCGTACGGTTGTTATTTTCTTTCATCACACTATCTATTATCACTCTCTTGAAATAACTATTATCCATCATTTTCCTGACCGCCCCCGACTTTGGAGGAAGGGCGGCAAGATTCGGTTGTATTACAACCGGACATCTTGCCGGTTGCTGCGAAGCAGGCAGCCTCAGGGCGTTTTTTGCGATCCAACATCACTAATTTCGTTTTTTCCGAAGCAGTAAACTGCCTTGATAAAAGATCATCAAAGCCTATGACGCAACTGCTGGTATTGCCTGTTATCATTTTTAATCAGCCATTCATTGAGATCATTGTATCCACTGTAAAAGCTGCGGGGGTCCTTGAATTTTAGCTTGTCTATAGCTAAGGCTTTGATGATATTTTTATCTCCGGTTTTATCATTGTCCAAAAACAATTTTACTTCTTTGTGGGCCTGCATTTTTGTCAGACTCTTCTTAAAAAAGGATGTCGTATTAAGAATCAAAAAATTTGGTTCACTGTCCTTTTTGTGCAGGTCCATCATGCGGTAAGAAAGGAAATTAAAAAACCCTTCAAAGACACAGAGTGTGTCCGAATCATTATCAATAAATGTAGTGTCTTTGGGGCTGCTGCTTCCTTTGAAATGAGCGTTCCGTAGCTCATACCCTCCGGCATCATTTTTAAACCCAAGTGCGTAGTAATTCCGGTCCTTGATCTGGTAACGCACTTCAGACAAATACTGGTCTGCTATCGTGCGTGGGATACACCTTGTTTGCAGGTATTTGAACAATGGCAAGGATGAAATTTTGCCGGCACCCAGGATGGTGAGTTTTGAATCTTCCTCCAGATTTTGCTGGTGGTCTGCCACCGGCATCGTGATACGCATTGCAGATATGCCGGTACCAAGCTTTTGCAGGAATTCGGTTACGCTGCAACCATAATAGAACACACCAAAATCGACCAGATTGCCACCTTTAGCATCGCCCCAATCGTACCAGCGGTTCATTCGCCGGTTTATTTTAAAGGACGGGGTTTTTTCTTCACGTCCGGGGAGCATGGAATGATACCAATAGACATTACCTCTTTTCTCGGCGGGCTCATATCCCAGGCCGGATAAATATTCCACTAAATCAATTTCTTTCGCCTCACGGATAGTCATAGTCACGGTTTGTGTTACAAAATTAAAAGCTCCATCGTCACGCAAGGTCACCCGTTCATTTTTTGAACCAGTCAGCTGGCAATATTGCTGGTTCATCGTAGTAATTTGCTGCAGGTATTAATCGTGCTAATCAAAAAAAAATGAAATATGCTTAGTGGTAAAGAGGTGTCGCTTGTTTATGAAACATTACTGAGTGCACCCGGGATGGCAGACATGGTAAAAATCGCGATACA
>CAXTMV010000197.1:0-8370 GCA_964245425.1 uncultured Flavihumibacter sp.
CATACGCATCGAACATATCGGGGTTTGTTAACATGCAATTGATGGATGAAAGCCCACCAAAAGAATGCCCCGCAAAAATTCTATACGATCCTGCTTTGTAATTTTTGTCAATGGCAGGTATCAGCTCTGTTCTGATGAATTGTAAGAAGTTTTCATTGCCGCCACTTGCTTTCAATCGATTGCTTGAATCAGGCTTGCCTAAATAATTAAGTGTGCTCTGTGTAGGTGTCAGGTCTCTTCTTCGGTCTGTATTGCAGATACCTACTACTATCATTTTGGGTATTGCAAGAACGTCGGGACGGCTGAGATAATCGGCATACTGGACAAGTAGTTCAAAATGATTTTCACCGTCCATTATGTACAATACAGGAAACCGTTTGGCCAGATCTGCTGAGTCTGGTTTAGGGCAATGAACGTAAATTTTACGGTCTTCGTTTAAAACCCTGGAATGAATTGTAAGAACATTACTTGGCGAATATTTATAGGTCTCCATGTTTTGAGACTGTGCCTGTAAAGCGACAAATAAAAGCAGCATCGAAAAAAATCTATGCGAATATTTTGTGGAAGTCATTTGGTATCATTTAAATGGTCAACTGTCGGGGCATTCAGGTTTGCATGCCCGGTCAACCTCAACGACTTGCTGCCGGGCTGGCACGCTGTGATCCTGCGGCCAGGCCTCTAAGCAAGTTAACAAAACTGGTTTTGAAATGTAAACAAATCTATCTTTTAAAATGGTCGCAGGAATACGGCGATTTACCAGCAATGCAATATTTTATACTGATAACCCCGGGAAAGCGATATGGATAGCCTGATCAAAATATGGGTGGTGGAAGATGAGATGATTATTGGGGCAAAGATTTCCATATTGCTCACCAACCTCGTTATGAAGTAACAGCGGTACTGCCCGTGGCGAAGACGCCATGGTTCACGCAGAGAAAAATCAGCCTGGTATTATTTTACTCGATGTGAACCTGAAAGGTAAAATAGATTGAATTGAAACGGCAACCAGGCTACAGCAGTTTGGGTAGGCTTACAATTCAGCTGCTGTTATAGCAGTAACCCGCAACCGCAACAGTGGCATAGATAAATGCCAAATTTCCTATGCGTGTTGGCGCAGGTGGCCAGCTAATTAGTAATTGACTACTTGTCTATTCGAAAGGTGAACTTGGTTTGCATTTCATCAGATACAACAGATAGCTTTCCGTCGTGCGCGAGCGCAATTTGCGAAGCAATATACAACCCAAGGCCCAGTCCATTCTGGCTGACAGGGGCTTCCTCGCGGGCAAAGGGATGAAATAATTTTTCCATCGCCTGTGCAGGTATGGGTTTGCCGCCATTGCTAACCGATAATTCAAAGTAACCATCCTTATGAAAAGCTTCTACTATTACTGGTTGATCGGCGGCCCCGTGAATCAGCGCATTGGCGATTAAATTGGATAACAGCTGGGATATCCTCGGAACATCACAATTAACGGGTTCAGTAATGTTAAAAGTAGCTGTAATCACCCTGTCAGGGAATGCCGACCGCAATTCATCAACCACGTGCCGCAATACCGGTTCTGTCTGCGTCGGTTGCCGGTTTACAACCATGCCACCGCCCAGCCGGCCACGCGCAAAGTCCATGATATCATCGATCATCACGGCGATGCGCCTGGCACTGTTTTGCATCGAAGCCACAATTTTTTTCTCCTGGTCTTCTTTCAAGATAGCAGCGAGCAGTGAACTCCCCGTAATAATAGAGGATAAGGGGTTACGCAAATCATGTCCGAGTACGGCAATAAATTGTTCGCGCAGGAGGGACACGGCTTTTTCATCCGACAGGCTGTTTTCGGCGGTCGCTTTTTCATAACGCAAATTTTGTTCGTAAATGCGCCGGTCCGTTGCCTTTAATACGGTCATCCGGATAAACAGGGGATGACCGCCGGCGTCCCTTCTTTCATAGGCGTTCACCATCACCGGCATGCGTTCCCCGTTGCCGCAAAGCAATTCCAATGCCACTTCTTCAAATGAGCCTTTCACCCGCAATAGCGGCCATAAATGCGTTTCATAATACATCTTTCCGCCCACAGAAAGCAGATCAGAAAAGCGTTTGCCTTGAAGGTTGGTTGCATCCAGTCCGGTCCACGCCATCATCCGCCGGTTGGCTTCCAGTATCTCCCCGCCCACGCCGAGGATCAGGTAACCGCATAGTGCGTTATCGAAAAAATCAGTAAAATCATGCTGAATATCCATCATCGTTATAAAAAAGAGTTGATTGCATCAATGGTTTCCCGGGGCGCGCTGAGATTGGGGCAGTGGCCCGTTGCTTTCATAAAGATGATTTTGCTGGCTGGCATGGCCGTATGCATGTATTCACCCACCACCTGCGGTGCGATGACATCCTGCGCGCATTGCAAAATGAGTGTTGGTATTTCAACGCCATTAATATTCGCGCGCGTGTCAGACAAAAAAGTGGTACGTGCGAATTGCTTAGCGATAGCGGGATCCGTGCGGCAAAAACTATTGCCGAGTTCCACTGCAAGTTCCTTTTTGTCAGGATTACCCATGATAACCGATGCCATGCTCATGGACCAGCCCAGGTGATTATTATCCATGGAGGCTAATAATTCTTCAATTTGATCTTTTTCAAAACCACCGGTATAGTTGCCATCATTGATGTAAGAGGGAGAAGGGCCAACCAGTATCAGTTTACTAAACATGCCCGGAGCTTTTTCCGCGGCCAGTATCCCCATCATGCAGGCAACCGAATGCCCAACAAAGATTACGTTGTCCAGGTTAAGGGCATGTACGATTTCGACAATATCGTCTGCATAGCCGTCCAGGGACTGGTATTTACCAGGAGAATAGGCGCTTAAGTCAGAGCGCCCTGCGCCAACATGGTCAAAAAGGATAACTTTGTATTCATTTTCAAAGGCCGGTGCTACCAGGCGCCACATCAGCTGATCACAGCCGAAGCCATGCGCAAACAATATGGGAACAGTGCCCTTACCGCTAACAACAACATGGTTGCGTTCCAAAACACTCATAATCCAGCAATTTGGTCAATAAGCCAGAAAGATACTCTTTTTTAATTCAATGGCCGGGCTGAAGGACGGCATTAACCTGTAATAACAGAAATGGAGTATCAAATGATGGCTGGATGCCCGCTTAAGCACTATGCTCCTTCTAGTTGTTCAGCGCTTCCGTATTGGAAGCAATAAGCAGCACCGGAATAGGGCCATGGTCCGCCCATCTGCTGTATGGACACCGAAATGCCGGACCAATTATGTATAGTCGTTTGCTGACTGCAATGAATGTCAAGGCTGTAATACTAACTTTGTAGTTAAATGGTCGGCAATTTTTACAATGCATATTGAACAGGCGTACGGCGAAAACCAATAACAGGGCAATGTAGGGTAATAAGATTCATTTTACCTATATTTGCCCCGTTCGTTCTTTTCCCTATTGATTGTTTTCAGGAAAGGTTATCCGGTGAGGATAGCCTGTAAAAAGGAACCGCGTGCAAATCGCGGGCTGTTGCGCAACTGTAATCCCGCACCTGTGCGGTAAAGCCAGATACTTGCCTGAAAATGAGAAGGTGCTTTCGCAGTTTAAAGCAACATTCTGGTTCAGTCGCCATATCTCGTGGCTGGCTGTCTATGCGTTTTATTTCTGCCAGCATTTATTCTTGATCTCATAATTATTCCCTCATAGTGTACAACAATGAGGTGATAGCTTTATATTATTAAAACAATATCCATGTCAGAGAATAAAAAAATTGCACTGCAAACAAGTGTTTTGGCCGGAATGATTTTGCTGGGAGCGTTTAGCCGTATCATTCCTCATATACCAAACTTTTCGCCCCTTGGTGCCATCGGCCTCTTTGGAGCTGCATGCTTTCAAAAGAAGTGGCAGGCTTTTTTAATACCATTGGCCGCCGTATGGTTGAGTGACCTGTTTATCAATAATGTTATCTATGCTAAATATTATGCTGGCTTTACCTGGTTTTATCGGGGTTTCTATTGGCAGTACGGGACGTATCTGCTGATTACGCTCCTTGGGATATTCATACTTAAAAAAGTTACGTTCGCAAGAATTGCATGCGCTGCATGTATGTCCACGGCCCTGTTTTTCCTGGTGACCAATTTTGTTTGCTGGCCGGGCGCATCTGTGTATCCCCAAAATATCGCAGGGTTAATGAGCTGTTATGCTGCCGGAATACCTTTCCTGAAAGGAACATTGCTGGGCGATCTTTTTTATTCCGGTGCATTGTTTGGATCTTATGCTTTGCTGCAAAGCAAATTTCCATTGTTGCGGATCAAGCCTGCTGTTCATCCTCTTATCTGATATTTGGAAATCATGGAAAAGCACGAAGAAAAAATTTGTCCAAAATGTGAGGCAGTCTTTGTTTGCAAGATGGGAGACATTGGCAATTGCCAGTGCAGCTCTGTACGGCTGAGCGATGACTCAAAAGCTTTTCTTTTAAAAACGAACTATGATTGCCTTTGTAAAAATTGTTTGGAGAAAATAAATGCTACGGTCAAAATTGCAAAAGGACATCAATTTCCGATACAGAAAGAAATGTTTGTAGAAGGGCTGCACTTTTATAAAGAAGGAAATTATTTGGTCTTTACTGAACTGTACCATATGCTGAGAGGCTATTGTTGCGGGTCCGGTTGCCGGCATTGTGTATACGGATTTAAAAACAACCATCGATGACCCAGCAAATTACATCATGCATACTTCCACCCCTCAAATAAACCATCCGGATTACGGGCCGCAAAGAATTGTTTGCCTGACAGAAGAAACAGTGGAAACGCTGTACCTGCTAGGTGAACAAGACAGGATTGTTGGAATTTCAGGATTTGTTGTTCGTCCGATAGCCGCTCGCAAAGAAAAACCAGTGGTATCAGCTTTTACAGATGCAGATACTGATAAAATTCTTGCCCTCCAACCCGATCTTGTGATTGGATTTTCTGATATCCAGGCAAGCATAGCAAAAGAACTTATTTCAAGGGGTGTTACCGTTTGGGTGAATAATCATCGAACCGTGCAAGGGATTTTAAAAATGATTGTGCAATTGGGTGCATTGGTTGGCAAACAACAGGAAGCCATAAGGATCGCAGGCGATTATGCCATGCGATTAAAAGATATTCAACAATTATCAAATCAGCAGTTACACCGGCCAAAGGTATATTTTGAAGAATGGTTCGACCCATTGATATCGGGTATCTGCTGGGTCAGTGAATTGGTTGAAATAGCAGGTGGAGATGATATTTATAGAGAATTTCAAACCCAATCGCTTGCTAAAAACAGGATTATTGCCAATCCTGACGAGGTAATTGAGCGGAATCCTGATATCATCATCGCTTCCTGGTGTGGAAAGAAATTTAAAAAAGAAAAAATGCTATCTAGAAAAGGGTGGAATCAAATTGCTGCGATTAAGCATGATTTTGTTTTTGAAATCAAATCTTCCAAAATTTTACAACCGGGGCCTGCAGCATTGACCGATGGGCTTGCTGACATTGCTGCTATTATTATGCGCTGGCACGGATCAGGGCAATCCATCGGAATGGACTAAGTTTACCTGCATACTTATCACTGGTGGTTTTGCTTCCTTGCATTTCCATGAGCAGGAAAAAGCAGTGCGAATTAAAGGGAATAACAGCCGGATAGCGAAGCGTATGACCCTTCTTAGTCCTCATTTATTTTTTATTGTCAGGAAAACTTAGGCCCGGTCCAAAGAAGCATTCATTTACTGCAATCTTTCCGTCTTTAAACCTGAACCGCTCCGTGTTCCGGAATAATTTTCCATCCATGGTCCAGCCATTATAGGTTACATAAGCGTCGTCGCCTTTGATCATAACTTTTTCCAAATCAAATTTTTTAGTGTGCAGGGCATTGGGCCAGCATTTTTCTTTGTATTGTTTGATATCAATATGGTCATCGCCCGCCGGGCTGCTGAAGGTAAACCCCGGGGCGAGGATATTTTCCATGATATGCCAGTCTTTTTTTTCATAAGCGGCATAATAATCCCTGATAAGCTTTTCATGGCTTGTTTTACCAGGTGAATGTTGTGAAAAGACTGCAAAAGGAAATAGTAGCAGGAACGAAAGAAAACCCGCTATCAACGCGGATACCGAGTTGCCCCGCTTTTTACATGCATTTTTCATAAAGGTTATTTTAAGTTGTCAAAAAAAAAGGACAGGCCTTCAAAGATTACATCTTCAAAGACAGCATGCGCTTTCAAAGATGGTCGGTTTAATTTTAAATAGCGCGGTAAAACGCGACAAGATAAGGGGGCAAATCCGACAATAACATTTTAGACATGTCGCAAAAGACCCCTGTTTTGACATATTTACCCCCTGGAAAAGTTGATGGAATAAGCCAATTTTATGTTATCCCTGAAAAAAATCATGGCATGAAAACAACTGATACGCAACTTTTACTAAAAATCAGCTCTACGTTGACGAAAGGAAACCTTGCGCTTGCCGGGCCCTATTTTGCCGGCAATATCAAATGGAACATCCTCGGTGAAACGCCCGTTATAGCAAAAGTGCGGGTGCTTGAAGCGTTGAAGATGCCGCAACTGCAAAGCTTTCCTGTGATTACCATCAAAAATATAATTGCCGGCGAAAATGCTGTCGTAATTGAAAGGACAGGGAAAGCCATCACAAAAAGCGGCCAACCGTGTAACCAAGCTTATTGAGAAATTTTTACATTTGAACATGGAAGGCTGCAGGAAATAACGACTTATCTTGATACAGCAGTAAGCCTTAATGCCGGTAGCTAAAAAATTTAAAAAACTTGTATTAAATGACATCATCTGATCATCCGGGGACGGAAGAAAATTTTGACATCATCCGGCAGCTGTATGCCGGCATCAATCGAAACGATATCGAATTTGTAGTGAACCTGATGGATAGCAAGATCGTTCGCATTGAACCTGAAGGATTTCCCACAGCGGGTACTTACCGGGGGCAGGCTGCCATGAGAGCGCATTTATACAAAGGCAGGAACACCTGGGCGGAAGGAGCCTGTGTACCTGTTGATTTTATTACGGCGGGAAACAAGATAGTTGTTCCGGTGCATGTTAAAGTGCGGCTTAAAAACAACCCGGAATGGATCGACGGGTGGATAGCAGATGGGTTCGTTATAAAAGAGGGCCGGATCACAGAATTTCATTCCTTTGCGGACAACCAAAAAGCTTTTGAATGGGCGGGAATGAATCCAGGCATTCATTGATGGGCTATTAGGGCTAAGGACCCCAAAAACCGGCTGGAAAGCCATATTTTCCTTATTGATTATTAAGCTTTTACTCGCTCTATTTATTTCATCCATGGATTTTAAATATCTAACTAAGCAGGCTAAAGCAGGCCTTAGTATGCAAATTTTACATTTCATGTTACATTTGCATAGATGATAAAACGCAGACTGGAAATCAAAATCAAGGCAGCTATTCAATACTACCTGCAACTCGACAGGAATTCCTAGCATGTATTTTCCTTTTTTCAGCGTAATATTAGTTTGCGGTATTTTGTACGGATCTGATTTCAACATTTCCCTCCAGTTCAAATACAGGGCATTTTGCAGCAATCTGTTTGGCTTCATCCAAATCAGCTGCGTTGATGATTAGGAATGAACTAATCATTTCGCCGTTGGCCATATAGGCTGTTGGTTTTATTGTTTTGGTTCTTCCTTCAATGGTTAACCCTTCTGCAGTTGGACGATAACCTGCTGAAATTTTACCATTCTTGGCCAGGTCGCCCATAAATTCCCGCCAATGTTGAATATTGGTTTTAATGGAGTCTGCGGGCACTTGCAGGTTAGCCTTGGATCGGATAACGAGTAAATACTGTTGCTGTTTTTGTTGTGCAGACAAGCCTACGGCAATAAAACAAAAGGCGAACATGATGAGATATTTCATTCTTTATTTTTTGTCTTTATAAACAATCCCATAACCAGCGAGATAACCATTCCACCGACCAACTGTCCCACAAATGCCTGCCCTACCTGAGCAGGGGTAGTCAATTGCTTTTGCAGATCGGTAAGGTTTGCTTCAACGCTGGTTGCCGCCATCCCTTGTGCAATCATTACTTTTCTGCTTTCAGACAACATGTCTGCTGCGAAATGAGGATTAATTAACTGGCAGTAAATAAATGTAAAAGCCCCTGTAATGATGCCGGTGACCAGTGCTATCAGCATTCCGGTAAGGATGGCCTGCTTATAAGTGAGGTGCCCATTTTGATTTCTCTTGATTCCCTGCATCCCGCTATATATACCAATGCCAAGAATAACCAGGGTTACGATGCCGGTTACCCCCCGTATGTTAATTGGAACCAACCCCCACCCTGATTTTTGATTGAAATGGGCAACCACCGAAAAGATACC
>CAXTMV010000197.1:8380-9112 GCA_964245425.1 uncultured Flavihumibacter sp.
CGCTTGTTTCCACAGAAGTGTTTTACTCATATTTGCAAAAGTGGTGGGTCAGGGGTTAAAAATCAAGAAAAGGAGGGTGGAGAAAGGGTTGATTTTTGGGTTTCAAGGTGCATTCGGCACAGGTTTGCGGCCTCCTTCCTGTTTTTTACACCCAGTTTAGCATACAGGTTATTGATGTGTGTCTTTACCGTGCTTATTTCCACGAAGTTTAAAGATGCTATTTCTTTGTTCGTTTTTCCTGCTTCGATCAGTAATAAAATCTGGAACTCCCTGGTAGTCAGCAGCATCACCGGATCAGGGGTATCTTCCACAATTTTATTGCTGTAAATTTTCTTTGAAATGATTATCCCTGTGGTCAAAGCTATAATAACTGCCAGCCCAATATAATAATCAAGCCTGATATACCTGTATATCAGCAGTTCATTACATAGCTCATATAGCACAATAACTGCGCCGGTAGTAGCGGCGGATCGGACGGCAATTTTTACAAAAGACTTGTTCATTCTTACCCTTTTTTGAGGTAGGATAAATGTAAAGATTTTGACTCAAAAGACTGCTGGCTAATGTACTTATATCCATCTATATCTAATAATAGTAACATCAGGGTGTAAAATTAAACTTTATTCAACAAGTCTAAGAGCCGTTCAGGTGCCGGTTAATTATTACGCTTTTAGTACAAATGAGGTATTCCCTTAATGAAAATTTTTCCCTTCCTTTAAATATTCTGCATAG
>CAXTMV010000197.1:9122-11075 GCA_964245425.1 uncultured Flavihumibacter sp.
ACATAAACAATATTTTTATGCATAAACAAAAAAAATGGTGGCTTGCCGCCGCTGCACTCGGTGCTATCCTAATAATTTTGACAGTCATTTGGCGGACACCAAAACAAAATATCATTGTAATTGCGGACCATTTACAAGAACGCAAACTTGTGGGGGGTGACTGCGTGTACGATTCCACCCAGCTTGGAGCCAGGGTGCTTAAAGTGAAGACTTACAAAGATGAAAATGCATCCGACTCCACCGTTGTTATGGTTGAAGTTGTAACAAAAGACAGGGGTGCTGACACCGTAGATCTGTCCAAAGATTATCCTTATAGAACGTATACAGCGGAAGATTGGGCGCTGTCAGGACTTAAGCGGGGTGATGTCATCAAATGTACTTATCTGAAAGAAACCAATGGCGGAACCTGTCCGCCGCGTTTATACCGGTTCCTGTTGGAAAGATATTAAATGAATAGCCGATTACCCGGTTCGCGAACTGTTCGGAATTTCAGGACAGGTGCTACGCCATCCTGGTATACAGCTGCGAAAGAATTGGAATTTTAAAATTGCTTTTGAAGTTAAAGGAGAACTTACAGCTTGCTTGCCTAATGAAGGAAAAAGCGGCGGGCTAGGAACGCGCAAAATTCAATAGCAAATGATAGTCGCCGTTATCAGCAGCCTTAATTGCTTTTAGGTAGGCTTCCCTTGAATTACTGTCGCTGGAAAAGTTGGCGGCACCCCAGCTGAAAACGGGCTGCTTGTAAATTTTGTCAATGATAATATCAGCCATCAGGCGGCTATGTCTTCCATTGCCGTTGGGGAAGCAATGAATACTAACGATTCGGTGTTTAAACCGGATCGCTATTTCATCTGCTGCATACGTGTTGTTTTCATGCCAATAGATGGCATCATCCAGCAGGTATTTAAGTTCAGTCGGTATTTGCCATTTATCAACGCCAATATTCTTATTTGTTTTCCTGAATTCACCCGCCCATGCCCACACAGCAGCATACATCCGCTTATGTACATTGCAAATAAACTCTTGTGTAAATATTGTTTCCGGTTTAAATGACCGCGTCAATGCCCACTGTATTGCCTGCTCAATATTTTGTTGCTCAAATTCGTCTAACTCCCCGCGCGTGGCAACCGTGGCAATCAGCAGCCCGTCCTTTTCATCTTCATCCAATGGCGTTTGACCATCTATATACGCCAAATCTAATCCCATAAAATTTTAGGCATTTTATTCTTTATTTCCGCTGCCCTTTCTGTGATGGCTTTTTTTATGCGTTCATTAGAATTACCCTGGTCTTCCAGCTTCATGGTATTGGATGTACGCATCACAATTTTTGTAGCCAGTTCAATTGCACGCTTTTCAATTAAAGCATCCAGCGACCCGTCATTGGGTACAAAGCCGTATACCAATTGCATATCTAAGACGCGTCCTATTTCCTTCAACGATTTGATGGTTATAGACCCTTCCTTTTCACGGTTTTCAATATCCAGTATTCCCTGTTTTGAAATGGCCAGTTTGTTGCCCAATTGCTGCATAGACATACCCAGTGCAGTACGAATGGCTTTTATCCAGCCAGTGGGGGGAATGGCGACCTGCTTTAACGGGGCAAAAGCCAGCATTTTGTTATTAAGTTGCTCTAATTGTAATGATTTAATGGCCATGAAAGTAAAGTTATAGATTGACTTATACCCAACAAATGTAAAGCTTTAGCTTTACAAAATCAAAACAAAAGTAAATATATAGCTTTACTAAATTAGCGTCTACAGATTATCTTCTCAATTTTACTTTGCTAGCCATTTTACTGCTTAGTTATTTTTATTTTGATCAAATTAATTTATGAACAAACATTATAATCCGGAACTCTTATAATCCTGGAAATTCAATGGTTCAGGTGAAGAGGCAAGTTTTTCAGCAAGCAATCTTTTTTCAGCTTCCAGAGCTCTTTCTAAAATGCCTTTA
>CAXTMV010000198.1:0-2262 GCA_964245425.1 uncultured Flavihumibacter sp.
ACATTAATTTTTTTACTGTCCGATGATTTTTTTAAAGCAGAATTGCTTATTTTCGATCTATATAAAAAAAACAGATATTATTTGCGGCTGGTGTTACTGTAGGTATCGTTTTAACCTGATTTTTTACATCTTTCATATAGGCAAGCAATCGTTGAGGTCTTCCATTTCCATGGAGGACCCTTTTTTTTGGGGCTGAGAGAATGAAAGGAAAAAGAGCTTACCCTTGGCTGTTATCACCACGCAGCGCTCGCAGAGAAAAAGCGCCGCGGAACAGCTCTTTTCTCTGCAAGCGCTGTGCAATATTTTTTTGCGCGCTGCCCGCTTTTTTCTCTTTGTTTTCCTAGCTCAATGCCTCAGCCTCCAAATCATAATCATAGGCTTTTGTGATCCTTGCCTGCACAAAATCACCGATGGGTAATGTAACCGATCCGGAAAGCACAACTTCATTGTCTACTTCCACGCTGTCAAATTCTGTGCGCCCGATGTACCGACCGGCTTCTTTTTTATCGATCAGCACCTTAAAAACCTTGCCTATTTTCTCCTGGTTTTTTTCAAGGGAAATGTCCTGTTGTACTTCCATAATTTCCTGTGCGCGTCTTTCTTTTTCTGCAGCAGGAATATCATCGGCCATTGCATGCGCGCCGGTATTCTCTTCATGCGAATATTGAAATATGCCTACCCGTTCGAACCGCTGTTGCTGCAAAAATTGTTTCAGGTCATCCACATCCTCCTGTGTTTCACCGGGAAAACCTGCAATCAACGTAGTCCTCAGGCAGATGCCCGGCACTTTCTCACGCACCGCGCCCAGCAGCTCATTCATTTCTGCCTGGCTGATATTCCGATGCATGGCGGTTAACATCCTGTCGCTTGCATGCTGCAGCGGCATGTCCAGGTAATTACAGATATTATCCCGCTCGCGCATCACGTCCAGCACCTCCAGCGGAAATTTTGATGGATAGGCATAATGAAGCCGGATCCATTCCAGCCCCTGTACGTCTGCAAGCCGTTGCATTAGATCGCCCAACATCCGCTTCTTGTAAATATCTAACCCATAATACGTCAGTTCCTGCGCAATCAACATGATTTCCTTCACACCTTTCTTTACCAGGCCCTCTGCTTCTTTTACCAGTTCTTCTATGGGCTTGCTGATATGGCCGCCGCGCATCAAAGGAATAGCACAAAAAGAACAGGTACGGTTACAGCCTTCGGAGATTTTAAGGTAAGCATAGTGTTTTGGCGTGGCCAGCAGGCGTTCCCCCAACAGTTCGGTTTTATAGTCTGCATCAAACTGTTGTAGCATCAGGGGCAATTCCAATGTGCCAAACCATGCATCTACATCGGGGATTTCATTTTGGAGATCATCGCGGTACCGTTGGCTCAGGCAACCCGTAACATATACTTTGTCGAGTTTGCCCCGCCGCTTTAATTCTAATTGATCAAGAATGGTATTAATACTCTCTTCTTTTGCCTTGTCGATGAAGCCACAGGTATTCACCACTACGATGTTATGATCGAGTTTTTTATTTTCATGTACCACATCAATGTCATTGGCCAGCAACTGGCCGCTCAGCACTTCGCTGTCTACCATGTTCTTGCTGCAGCCCAGGGTAATGATATTAACCTTATCCTTTTTTAGTGTCCTTGTTTTCATTTCGGCAAAGGTAAGCCGATTTGATTGATTAGATGATTGGGTTGATCAGGCCACGCGGCACCGGATGGGCGACGGTTGTTGTCGCCCTTTTGCAGCATACATCCATCAGGCAGCACTAAAAAAGGGGCCATTGGCCCCTTCTTACATCGCGTTTATATGTTATCTTGTTATATCTCCAGTTTTTTTGTTTCTTCTGCCGGCGGCGTACCCGAAAAAACCTTTTCAATGGTATGCATCAGTCCGGACATCGGACCGTCCATTTTATGGGTATGATCGTCCAGTGTATCATCATCCAGCAATGCACCCAGCTGAAGGGCTGCCGGCAGGTGTTGCAGGATATTGTTCCTTTGGTCTTTCATGTAAACAATTACATCGTCTGCCGTGGCGGTTTTTGTGCCGCCTGCATTCGCTTTTATAATAGCCGCTGCTTCCGCACCCGCCAGTTCAATCTCGCCGTTTACTCTCGACGGACTGGACATACTATATTTAGCAATGCGTGCTTCCAGCGCATCTTTACTGTCGGCAAAGAGTAAGTCGCCCCATGTTGTAGACAGATTTCCCCCTAAAACCTGTTCCGCTCCTTCATGGGTACGGGTTATTTTATACAAGCC
>CAXTMV010000198.1:2272-11045 GCA_964245425.1 uncultured Flavihumibacter sp.
CAAGCCCGTCAATACACCTGCAATAACCGCCTGTTCCATTTTGCTGGCATTGGTGGTATCCACGGCCGATTTATCCACTTCCTGCGTGTTAGGGCTTATTTTCTGCAGGGGTTTGCTATTAAGCGCCTGTTGCAATAATTCAGTAATATTCGTAGCCATAATATATAGTTTAATAGAAGAAGTTTAAATTCTATGCCACAATTTTTCCCAGGCGGCGTTGTGGCAGCTAAAAGCTGCTGTTAATGCAATATGTTAAAACAATTTTCCTGGCAGGCCGGCAAAAAACATTCGGACATATTAAAATTGCCGGTTAACAAATTTTGATTCAACAATAATGGGATATTTAGTTACATTTATTCTTTCAATCATTTCATACGATAACCTTCACAAGAAATAAGATTACTACATGGGACAACTGAACATTAAAAAGCAACCCAAGCAATACGATGTAGTTATTGTTGGTTCGGGTGCAGGCGGTGGCATGGCTTCCTATATTTTGTCTAAAGCAGGTTTGAAAGTCTGCCTAATAGAAGCAGGCCCGATGTACGATCCCGCAAAAAACATCACACAGTTAAAAGGCCCCTGGGAAAGCCCGCGCAGGGGCGCCAGTACAAAATTTCGTCCCTTCGGCGATTTCGATGCCTGTTATCACGGGTGGGATATTGATGGCGAGCCCTATACCCATGCGCCAGGTACACAATGGGACTGGTGGCGGGCACGGATGCTCGGCGGCCGTACCAATCACTGGGGCCGTATATCACTCCGGTTCGGACCCAAGGATTTCAAAAGAAGAAGCATCGACGGACTGGGTGATGACTGGCCAATCGGTTACGAGGACGTAAAACCTTTCTATGACCGGGTAGATAAAATGATTGGTGTATTTGGTACCAATGAAGGTCTTGAAAACGATCCCGATGGATTTTTTCTGCCGCCGCCCAAGCCCCGGCTGCACGAAATACTGATTAAAAATGGCGCTACCAAAGCGGGTGTAAAAGTGATTCCTTCGAGACTGTCCATTCTTACAAAAGCATTGCCCGACAATAAAGATCGCAAGGCCTGTTTCTTCTGCAGCCAGTGCGGCCGTGGCTGCCAGGTATATGGTGATTTCTCCTCTTCCTCGGTGCTGATAAAACCTGCCATGGCAACCGGCAATATAGATGTCATCGCCAACGCTATGGCAAGGGAAGTACTTACTAATAAAGAAGGCCTGGCCACCGGTGTATCGTATATTAATAAAGACGATCTCCAGGAGTACCAGGTAGCAGGCAAAGTGGTGGTACTGGCAGCCAGTGCCTGCGAATCATCGAGGCTGATGCTGAATTCTAAGTCGACCCGGCACCCGAACGGACTGGCAAACAGCAGCAATGTGGTGGGTAAATACCTGCACGACTCAACCGGTGCCGGCATGGGTGGTTATATTCCTGCATTGTTTGGCCGCAAACGGTACAATGAAGATGGAGTGGGTGGCATGCATGTATATTCTCCCTGGTGGCTCGACAATAAGAAACTGGATTTTCCCCGCGGTTATCATATTGAATATGGCGGTGGTATGGGTATGCCAGCCTATGGTATTGGTATGGGCACAGAAAAGATGAACGGCAAATATGCAGTTAACGGGCATAAAAAAGAAGCCGGCGGTTACGGGGCTTCTTTAAAAGAAGATATCCGTTATTTCTATGGTGCGGGCATTGGCATGGCGGGCAGGGGAGAAGCCATGGCGCTGGAAAGCAACTTTTGCGAAATAGACCCGGGCGTAGTAGATAAATTCGGCATTCCTGTACTGCGTTTCAATGTTAAATACAGCAGCTACGAGATCAACCAGGCCAAGCACATGAAAGAAACCTTCCGGGAGATTATGCATGAAATGGGCGCCGTGATTACCTGGGGCGATGATGCAACGGCAGAAAACAGCTATGGCCTTGAAACACCCGGCAAGATCATTCATGAAGCCGGAACCGCCAGGATGGGGAACGATCCAAAAAAATCAGCCCTTAACAAATGGAGCCAGGCGCACGATTGTAAAAACCTGTTTGTGGTAGACGGTGCACAGTTTGTAAGCCAGGCCGATAAAAATATTACCTGGACCATACTCGCCCTTAGCATGCGCGCATCCGAATATATTATGGATGAACTGAAGAAGAATAATATCTAGACCATTCAAAAGTCAAAAATAAAAACCTGATTGTACAATCGTTAGATCAATAAAACAGTTATGGACAGACGTAAATCCATTAAAGCCCTTATCATGGGCACCGTTTCTACCAGTGTGCTGGTAGAAGCCTGTAAAAACGGGGACACTAAAATTGAGCCAAAGCCGGAACCGGCCGCCACCAATGATGGTTTGCATTACGACCGGGCGCCGGAAGAACTGGCCGAATATAAAAGGCTGATGGCGGAGAAGTTTTTTACGGACGATGAAATGGCAACGATAGCCGTACTGGCCGATATCATTATTCCAAAAGATGCGGTGAGCGGCAGTGCCACTGAAGCCGGCGTACCCGCCTTCATTGAATTTATTGTGAAAGACATGCCCAACCACCAGACGCCCATGCGCGGTGGCCTGCGCTGGCTGGATCTGCAGTGCATGAAAAAATATGAAAAGGGCTTTAAAGATTGCAGCCCGCAGCAACAAATAGAAATGGTAGACCTGATTGCCTACCCCGACAGGGCAAAAGACAAACCTGAGCTGACACAGGGAGTTGCCTTTTTTAATAAAATGCGCGATCTTACCGTAACCGGTTTTTACACTGCTGAAATAGGTGTAAAGGATCTGGGTTATGCAGGCAACAAGCCCAACCAGTGGAAAGGCGTACCGGACGATGTATTAAAACAATATGGTGTTGCGTATACAGATAAAGAACTGAAAGAGTGTGTAAGCTTCGACTAAGCGTAACAGTTAGTTGTGTTCCTGCCATTAATTATCCACCCTCAAACGCTCTAAGGGGTTGGCACCAATAAGGAGCCATTTTTAAAACAGGCTGATACTGTATGTATGAATGTACTGCTCCTGCGGGCCGGCAGGCCGATTTTGATGCAGGTGCCGTCCTAATTCCATGCATCGGTTAGTAATGATTAGGTTAAATGCCGATCCACGACACCACGGGGAACGGTGATTAATACAAAGAAAACGCATAAAAAAAACCGCCTTTGTGAGGCGGCTTTTTTTATGCGTTATTTCTTAGTAAGGCAACTTCTTAGCGCCTTTGTTCAATGCCATATTTTGCTGGCTTACCATATCATTCATCACATTTACCGTTTCATCGAGGTATAAATCATTGCGCAGGTTTTTAAGCCATGATTTAAAACGATCGTCCTTGTCTTTGTCGTTTGCAAATTTTCCATTGTCTGCTGCCAGTGCGGATACCGTCAGTTCTTTTGGCAGCTTGTTCAAGGCTTCCAGCTGCTTGTTGGTGGCGTTTATTTTTTTCTTCTCATCCTTGTATTTATCTATGTTCAATGAATATACTTTGGCATTTTCTTTTTCTGCCAGCCATTCTGTATTTGTTTTAATGAGGTTGAAGGCCGGGTTGATGTTCACCCTTGCCTGGCTGGAAGCACGGATATTGGATACATCCATATTGTATTTCCAGGGTGTAAAGTCTGCCTTTTGTATTTCGTCCCAGGGCAGGGCATCGACATCATCCTTTTCGCGGAGTTTATAATGCTCATAGAAGTCGGGTAATACAATGTCTGAAGCTACCCCTTTTAACTGGGTAGAACCACCTGTAATGCGGTAGAATTTCTGCAGGGTCAGCTTAATGGTACCCAGGTCGCTGTTGGCCGTCATAAAGCCTTGTGTCTTATCCAGGCCAATGGGGCGTTGTACGGTTCCCTTTCCATAAGTGGTGGTGCTGCCGATGATCAAACCGCGTTTATAATCCTGGATGGCGGCTGCAAATATTTCGGAAGCAGAAGCACTGAATTCATTTACCATTACAGCTAAAGGACCATCATACAACACTGATTTATCACGATCTCTTAGTACACTTGGTGTACCATCGCGATCCCTTACCTGCACTACCGGGCCTTCATCAACAAAGAGGCCTACCATTTTCACCACATCGTATAAAGAACCGCCACCGTTGTTCCGGAGATCGAGTATGATGCCATCTACTTTTTCCTCTTTCAAACGCGTTACTTCTTTGGCAACATCATCCGCACAACGACGTCCTTTCGGGTCATCAAAATCTGCATAGAATTCAGGCAGGAAGATAAATCCTATTTTGGCTTTGCCGTTCGATACAATGGAACTGCGTGCAAAAGTCTCATCCTGTACTATTTCATCCCTGATCAGTTTAACCAGCTTAACGGAGCCGTCTGCTTTTTTTAAGGTAAGCCTTACTTCCGATCCTTTTTTACCGCGTATGATTTTAACGGCATCGTTCACAAAATAGCCTGCCATATCAACCGGCTCCTCTTCTCCCTGGCCAACTTTTAAAACTATATCACCTACCGTTACCTCGCCGCTTTTCCAGGCGGGACTGCCGGTGATGATCGTATTTATTTTAATGTAGTTCTCGTCAGGAATCAGGGAGGCGCCGATGCCATAGAATTTGCCGCTCATTTCTTCGTCGAAAGATCTTTTTTCCAGGGGCGGAAAATAATCTGTATGCGGGTCCATGGTCTGGGTAATAACATTTACATACTCGTTGAACAGCTCACTCTCGGTCTTTTTTACCTTATAGTTATCAAAAATACGTTCCCATATTTTCCCTATCCGGGCCCGGGCGTCTTTTTCCAGCTCCTCACTGCTCTTGGTTACACTGCCGGGCTTGGTTTTGTTTTTTTCCTGGGCATCCATATCTGATACGTATTTCTCCAGCACCATGTATTTCAGCCGCTGACGCCATACGTTTTTTCTTTCTTCTTCTGTTGCAGGGAAATCTCTTTTTTCAGGGTCTGCCACAAAGGTTTCATCCTTACTGAAATCAAAAGGCTGTGCAAGAATATCCTTGCATATTTTTTCCGCTTCCGGTAATCTTTTCTTGAACAAATCAGACGCAGCCGGAACAAAATTCACCGGGCCGCCCAGTATTTCGTCGTCCAGTTTTGTTTCGTATTTCCGCAGATCGTTGACGTCGGCCTGGGTAAAAATATCTTTGTCCTGGTCTATAATGACCAGGTATTTTTTGAATATGTCTTTCGAGAATTTGTCGTTTATATCTTTCGGACTATAATGTACTTCGGCCAGCATATCGCCGACGGTATGCAATATTTTTTCATACCTGCCCGGGGGACTGTCATTTCCTGATCCGATGGTTCCTGTTCCAAGGCTGCGGAAAGCAATAAACATACCTGCCACCAGCACGGTAAGCAGAATGGGTAAACTTCTTCTACTAAACATAAATTGAATTATTTTTTGCATTGATTCAAAATTAACGATAAAAGGGCTGCGTTGTTGCCTTCCAGCGCCATAATTAACAGGCAGTTGACCATTAAATTACATGAACGGAGAATGTTGTTAAAAAAATTAACCCGGAACAAAATCTGTTCCGGGTTTTGCGGGGTAACTGATGGGTTTCGAACCCACGACCCTCAGAACCACAATCTGATGCTCTAACCAACTGAGCTACAGCTACCGTTTGGCCGGCAAAAATAATGGAAATTGCGCTCCCTCCAAAAAACAATTAGCTCTTAATTGATGTTTCTTTGCAACCTTAAACAACAGCCATGAACGCCTGGTTTTTTATAGTATTGCCACTTGCAGCCGGTATGGGCTGGTGTTTTACCGCATGGGCGCTCATGCTGCTTTTCAAACCCCTGCACCCAAAAAAAATACTGGGTTTTTCTATACAGGGCATCCTCCCAAAAAGAAAAGAAGAAATAGCCGAACGGTTGGGTAAGCTAGGAGCTTCCCTGATTTCTGTTGGCGAGTTGGAGGAAAAAATTACCCAACCTGAGAACATTAAAAAAATCATGCCCCTTGCGGCAGAACATATTGATCATTTTCTGCGGGTAAAGCTGGTAAAATCGATGCCCGTAGTTGGAATGTTTGTTGGTGATAAAACCATCAATAACCTGAAGGCATTATTTATGACGGAGCTGGAGGATCTTTTCCCCCAGATAATGGCGGGCTACCTGGATGGGCTGAAAACGGATCTTGATATAGCGGCAATAATAAGGGAAAAAATAAACGCATACCCCGTGGCGGATATAGAGCGGGCTTTCCGGCAGGCCCTGCGGAAAGAACTGGGCCTGCTGAAGCTGTCCGGGGCATGTATCGGGTTGCTGATCGGCCTGGTACAGGTGATAGTGGCCCTGATCGCAATCAAGTAATGTTTTTCATACTGGTATATTGCCGTTCATCAATGCAGGAAACATCGCTTTTGTTAACGCGCAGGTAATTATCTGATAGGGCGTCTAAACCATTTACCTTGCAGCTTTTATATTGCAGCCATATTGAAAGCAAAAGCAGGAACCAATAGCCATCATTTATCGCAAATCACTTTAATTCAATACATTTTCATGAGACAAATTTTGACGCTGATTGCTTTTTTTAGTCTTTCTATGTTTTCAATGGTTGCCCAGGTGCCCGGCGGTGGTGGAGCGGGCGGAAGGGGGCGGATGGCTGGCGCCAATGCTACCATCGGCCATTTTTACGGCAGGCTGGTCGATTCCAAAACCAATAAGGGTGTGGATGCCGCTTCCGTTCAGCTTTTTATGAGCAAGTTTGATACAACAACAAAAGCCAGGAAGGATACGCTGGTGGGTGGTATGCTTACCCGCCCCAATGGCGAATTCAGCATAGAAAACCTGCCTGTTTTTGGCAATTTTACCCTTAAGTTATCGGCCATCGGGTATGCTGCGATTGAGCAAAAAATTGCTTTTAGCCTGAAAATGCCGCAGCAGGATGCACAGGGCAATACCGATGTAAGCCAGGCATTGGCCGGGGTAGACAAAGACCTGGGCAATATAAAAATGGTAGCAGATGCAAAGATGCTGGACAATGTAACCGTAACGGCCTCCAAGCCCCTTTTCCAGATGGGGGTAGACAGAAAGATTTTCAATGTAGATAAGAGCCTGGTGAGCGTAGGGCAGAGTGCCCAGGAGCTGATGCGGAATATTCCTTCCATCAATGTTGACATTGATGGCAATGTGACGTTGCGCAACGCGGCGCCGACCATCTTTGTAGATGGCCGTCCAACTACCCTAACATTAGACCAGATACCGGCAGACGCAATAGAAAGCGTTGAAATCATTACCAATCCCTCTGCCAAGTTTGATGCATCGGGTGGAACCGCGGGTATCCTGAATATCGTGCTGAAGAAAAACCGTAAAGCCGGTTACAATGGTAATATCCGTGCGGGTATAGATAGCCGCGGAAAAATAAACGGCGGTGCAGACATCAATATCCGGCAGGGTAAAGTAAATTTCTTTGCCAGCGGTAACTATAACCAGCGTAAATCCATTTCCAATACCGATATCTTCAGCCAGAACTTATTTACGCCTGAAACAGATGTAAGACAATCGTCCAGAACTGTTTCCAACGGCAGCTTTGCTTTCGGTAGAGTTGGTATGGACTACCTGGTTGATAACCGGAACACGTTTACCATCTCCGGCGTAGCAGTAAGAGGAACCTTTAAAAATGATGATGACCTGAATTTTGACTCGCTCAGCAATGCCTCGCTGTTTGCAAAAGGTAACCAGCTTACGCATACGGTCTCCACTTTCCGGAATTTTGGCGGCACGCTGAGTTACAAGCATAATTTTGCAAAAGCAGGGCATGAACTTACCTCGGATATCAACTACAACAGCAGCACAAATGATAATAATGGCATGTACACCATCCAGGCACAGCATACGGATGGCAGCAGTAATGGCCTTCCAAGCTTTCGCCAGACCATCGGCGATGGCAGCAATAAATTTGTGACCGGGCAGCTGGATTATTCCAATCCTATTTCCGACAAATCTAAAATTGAAGCGGGTGCACGTGTTGCCATACGAAACAACAAGAGCCTGAGTAATAATTACCTGCAAGACAGTACCGGCGCGCTGGTGTACAACGAAGCACTGAGCAGCAATTATAAATTTACCGATCGCGTATACGCTGCTTATGGTACCTATTCCGGCAAAATAAGAACAATGAGTTACCAGTTGGGGCTGCGGGCAGAAAGCTCCGATTATACCGGCACTAAATTCGGCGCCAAGGATTCTACTTTTAAAACAAAATATCCGATCAGTTTTTTTCCCAGTGTATTTATTACCAAAGATCTTGGCAACAAGCAGGATTTCCAGATCAATTATTCAAGGAGGATCAACCGGCCAAATTTTTTCCAGCTGATTCCCTATAAGGACATTACCAATCCCCAGTATCCAACGGTGGGTAACCCTGGTTTAAAACCCGAGTTTACCAATTCTTTTGAAATGAGTTACCAGAAAACATTCCCGAAGAATTACAGCATCCTGGCCTCTATTTACTTTAAACACACCACGGATCTGATTACCCGTTACCAGTTTAAAGATGTAATATCTGATAAGAACTCAGACAGTGCTACGTTTACTTCTTACCAGAACGCCAACAGCAGTACCTCGTACGGATTGGAAGTAACGGGCCATACCCCGGTTGCCAAATGGTGGGATATGACAACCAATATTAATTTTAACAATGCTTCTATCAATGCTTCCAATATAACCAATGCCGGTGGTACATCACAAAGGCTGAGTTATTTTGCCAAATGGAATAACAACTTTAAACTGCCCGCCAATTTCAGCATACAGCTTTCCGGCGATTACCAGAGCAAGTCGGTGTTACCGCAGAGCAGTGGTAATGGGG
>CAXTMV010000199.1:0-10906 GCA_964245425.1 uncultured Flavihumibacter sp.
CTGTTTCCCCTGCGCTCTTTTTATTCGTCTAACTTTTATCCGCCTGTCTTCAACCATTATTTTATAAACCTTTATTACCGCTACATGAAAAAACAATTTAACCGGCCCATCATCGGCCTGCTCCTGGCAATACTCTGCATCAGCTCCTGCAAATGCGATGATTACGAAAAGCTGCTGAAAGACGTTCCTATTAACCCGGCATTCGCCCGCAATTCCCCGGTTACAACAGATATTACCCTGCAGTTGCTGGAAAAACCCAACCAATGGGGCAATTTCCGCATGACAGCCGATTTGAAAGGACAACTGTCGGATCTGTACCTGGCTTATGAAGTCAACAACAAAAAGATGGTGTTGCGCGATGACGGCGACGGCGCTGATTCAGTAAAAGGAGACGGTATTTTTGCCGCCTTTGTAAACATCGATACCGCCGAAGTAAAAAACATGTTTAATGAACAGAATGCTTCTATTGCCCGCGCGGCAAAATCCGGGTTGAACCTGAAAGATGCCCGCGAGGCCCTCAACTTTCTCCGGTTTGATGCAAATGATTCCGGCCGGGCACAGGCTTCGCACCTGCTGCTGCTCAACGATCCGAATTTCGATTTTGAAAATCGCCATGTGGTATTCAATAACAGAACACCCGCCATTGTTGATGCCTCGGCCGCTTTCAGGGCACACCTGGTGGTGCATTTATTTCCAACTTTTTTATGCCTGCCACCACCAGCCGATTTTATTCCAAAAAGCCTGATGATAAATAACCTGTCAGTAGTGGAAGACCCTTCCCGTACCTGGAACCCGGTATCGCACAGCGGCAATAAGACGGGCGCGTGGACATTCAACAACATCATCAACCAGATGGCCAACAAAGCCCTCACCGGCGTATCGGCCACACAATTTGTATTGGCCTGGCTGCAAAACTGGGACAATGACATCAGTCTTAATGGCGACCTCGCTGCCAAGCGGACCAATATCGACCTGCTCCTCAATAACTGGAAAGCAAGAAGCACAGCGCACGGATTGCCGGCCGATACGCTTGATATGGCCGAAGCACCCTTTAAATTACTCGCCATCGTGAACCGGGTAGACCTGCGCGAAAATGCGGGCTATAGCAGTACCAATGCCGGTGAGGGCAGGTTTGTATTTTGTGTGCTCAATTCAAATGCAACTGTTGTGGGCAATAGCGCAATCAGTTTCACCTTCATATTTGAATTCGGTGTCAACCGCGCAGGTTGCGATGTTCAGAATTGGGGACAGCAATGGGCCCACCTGCATACGCTGCTATTAGGTGACCCTGTTTATAACACGGCGCTGCAAGCCATCACCGATCAATTTGTAAACGCCAATGCCAGCCCGTTAAAACCAAATGGCAGTTCGCTCAACCAGATAAGAACAGACGAAATAGCCCTGGCATCGCCGTGGCAGTTGCGTGAATTCAATATTGACGCCGCCAGCCATGTACCCAAACTGGTAACGGTTAAGAAGACCCCGCGCAATAACCTCAACAATTCTCCCCTGCTGGCCAATTTTATTAATGCCAATTGCGCCGCCATCAACGCCAATACCTATAATATCCCTGACTCGTTCAGCCTGCAACCCCTGTTGGGCGTCAAATCAGACAACAATGATTTTGTGGGGGATGCCTGGAATGCTGCCATCACCTGCGCCACGCCCGCTACCGCCCGGCAGACCATTTCCATCAACACCTGCAACGGTTGCCATGGGGTAGAAACGCAACACTTTCCACCTTCCTCTGCCAATGATTTTACCCATGTAAGGCCGGCCGCCTTTGGCAGTACAGCCAGCCTCTCCGGTTTCCTGGCAGGTGAAACCATCAATGACCCCATCAGCCATACGCCTGAAACCCTCGCCGACCTGGACGACCGGGCCAGGAAATTGCAAAACCTGGTTTGCAACCCCTGCCGGATATTCGGTCCCATTATTTTCAGGCCCCGCAATATGGTTCATTAATAAAAGTTTAATCTCTGGCCAGAAAGCCCGGCCCTGCCGGGCTTCTGGTTATAATGACCGGACAAATAAATGAAATCCATTGTCTTTCAACGGCGTGGCCGGAAACGGGCAGCCGTATTTTAGCAGCGGCAAAATTTTTCCTCCTGCGGGTTATTACTATGTTTTTTTAACATTACATATTTGGCACAGACTGTGAGGTATTTCTACAAATTCAATTGTATGAAACGCGTAAACACACCAGATTATCCATCCTTGGTTTATCAACCGCACGTACTGCCCGGGCCGGAAGAGCGGGCAGAAGAAATACTGAAAAGCCTTATCGTGCAGACAGCCCAGGCAGAATACGACAATGTAACGGTGGAAAAGCTCATTAATGAATACGAGCGGTTGATGTGCTGATGGCTCGCAACCTTCGTTCGCTTAACGTATAAAATACTCCTGGCCCGCGGCTTTTTTTACAGTGGCCGTAAACGGCGCATGGGTTTTAAATGCATGGCCGCCCGCTGCGTCTTTTTTAATATTGATGGAAATGGTATTGCCTTCGTCGGCAGCCGCCAGGTTGGGATACCCTTCAATAGCTGCGCTTTTTGTAAGGGCAACTTTTACCTGAAGGTAACCCGGCAGGCGGGGATGGTCGGTGGTAGTAACCACCTGGCCCTCAATTGCTGCATAATTTTCAATAATAGCAACCATCATTATTTATTTAGCGGTTCCATAATACAACCAGCGGGCAATGCTGCCGGAAATATCCTGACCGGTATTGCTTTCAAAATAACTGAACCCCGGCGAAGGGTTGGCTTCGAAACAATAATAAGCATCTTCCTGGTTGCGAAACAGATCAATTCCGCATAAAGGTAGGCCTAAGTCTTTTGATAAACGGAAACAGTTCCGCGCTATCTTTTGGGGAAGCGTAAAAGCGGAAAGACTGGCCGTTTTGTTCTCCCGCCGGGCATAGCGGTAGTCGGTCACTTCCGAATTTACCAGGGTAGCAAACAGCCTGTCCCCCACCACATGTACGCGTATATTGTTACCCGCTAGTTTCTGCTGAAATTGGGTGGGCAGGTACCTGATCTTTGCCAGCAGGGCGTTGTCTGCTGGCCCCAGCTCCTGTACAATTGAGCGGATACCACTGACGGATTTGTAGATCACCGGGCCATACTGCTGCTTGAAAGCCTGGAGGGCAGCGACCTCTGTAGTAATGCAGGTAGGCGGGATAAGAAATCCCGCATTTTTTATCAGTTGCGACTGGTAGGGTTTCGACATATTGCTGGCCATTGACCAGGGTGGGTTCAGTACCCGGATGGTAGTCATGTCGAGCCAGTTCATTAACTGCTGTTGCAGCAGCGCCGATTTCTGTACCTGGTCTGCGCCGATGTATTGCAAAGAATGAGGGCTGGCATGCGGCATCGACATAAAATCCATCAGGCGGAAATAAACGCCCGAAAACTTTTCCATGTCATATTCTTTATTACGGAACTGCAGGATGGCATAAAAGGAATTGCGCATAAAACCCAAGGTCAGGTTGCAGCCGTGCAGCTCGCGCTGATCGAGCAGCAGGTAAGGAATGGCTGCTTTTTCTGCTGCCTGGATGACCATTTCCATGGGCGATTCAGAAGATATGCCGATAAACAGTAGCATGCGCTTATTTTTTTGCTGCCAGCAGATTTGCAAATGCCTGCATGGCGGATTCGCTGATCATGGCCGGGCGTGGATCTGCTTCGTAAAATTTATGCTGATTGCCCATGTCGGCCAGCGTGATCGTATAGACCGTTCTTTCTACCAGGTCGGAAAACAGTTTTATTTTTTTAGTCCACCCTTTCAGGGACTGGCCGGCGCGGACCATCTGCCCCGCCACCACTTCCATTTTCAGCAGCCTAACAAACGGCTCGTGGTACAGGACAGGCTTATTCTCCCAAACCAGGTGCGGCGATCGTTTATACCAGGATGCTGCTGATTTTTTATGCGGCGCCCAGGCACCCAGTTCCTTTTGCGGTTGCCAGCGGGGCGATGAAGTAAACTGGTTGTCCAGCACACGCATACCCGCTTTAATGGCCATTGAATAAAAATACAAGGCATTGGGCTCGCCCAGGGCGATTTGCCGGATGGGCATACCGTCGATCAGTTTTTCTTCTACCGATCGTAAAAAACTAATGTAAAGTGAATAGATTTCCATTTCTGCATACTGGCGATCGGCGGGTTTAATGAAATGAACCATCTGGAAATAGGGAATCCGGTTTACCACCGCTTTGATCATCCCTGGTTCAATTTCAAAACCATCTTTTAAGCGAAGGCGGGTAATGAACCTGCCATTGCTGCCAGCCTGGTGCTGCCAGGAAGCCCCGGCCAGTTCCATATCTGTAACGATCCGGATATGCGTTTCGCCTTTTTGTAGCAGGGCCTTGCAAAGGGATTGAACAAACTGATCATTCAACTGGCAAAATATAATTATATACATAACCTCCCTTTGCTTGAGCATATGAAGTTCTTAGTTTGAAAGTTCATGGTTCGTTTGCGCAGCGATGGCGGCAACAACAACGAACGATGAACTTTCGAACTAAGAACCATGAACTTTCTAACCAACTATTCGTCCACTTCCTCCCCGCCTTGTAAAGCCCCTTGCGACAGATCGGGCCGGATGGACTGGCCGATGAATGGCTGCACAAAACTCAGTTGCGCTTCCAGCTGTGCCAGTCTTTGCTCTATAGACAGTCCGGGGTTACCGGGGTTGCCGGGTTTACCACCGCCCCCATCTGTTACTTTGTCTGCAGGCTTATCAGTCGGTTTTTCTAATAATGTCTTGTCGTGAACAACAACTTTCTCGGTAAGGGGATTCTTTTCAATCTCTTTGATTTCCTTTATTTCCTTTGCCTCTACCTTATCCTTTTTCAGTTCTTTGGATATTTCTTTTTCCTTGATGACCTCTTTTGACAGTTCTTTGTCCTTCACTTTTACCACCACGCATTTTACGTTCAGATCTGCGTGCATCACGGAAGCCGATGCACTGATATTGTTAACTGCCACACAGGTGCTGGACCCGGCATATGATTTTGAATTGGGCGTGGTATTGACATTAAAGTTTGCGTTATTGGAGGTACCCGGAAAACTGTCACCACCGTCGCCCCTGTTATGGTTCAGTTCCAGGTCGCGCTTGCCATCGGCCTGCATCAGCGCCACTTTATAATGTGCTTCATTGGTATTGGTGGCAATGGCGTCGTCTACATGCCATACCAGCAATCCGCTATTGGGCAGAAATTTGTCGAACAGAATCTTTTGCCGGTTCTCTACCAGAAAATATTCATTGGCCGGTGCACCGTTCTTCCATAGTTTATACACCTGGTAGCCGGTCTTCACATCTTCGATGGCTACATTGTTCTGGTTATTGGCCTGTGTAACCGTAGTCACCCAACCCTGCTGGCATTTGCACCAGGCGCCAAAATGCGCGGGTGTAAGGCCGCCGTTGTTCCAGCTGCCGGATGCCATAATACACCAGTTGCCGATGCCTTCGCTGGAATAATCCGTATCGTACAAATCAGGAAAACCAAATAATAAATGACCCAGCTCATGGGCGCAGACACCCAGGTTACAATCTTCCGGCACCGTGAGGTAACCAAAAATTTTGGTGGTGCCATCGGCCGTATAGGCGCCGCCGTCGAGTGTCCATTTGTGCGACCAGATATCATTTACATTGCCGGTTACTTCACCGCCGCTGCCTGCATGTACTACTACAAAAGCATCTACAAAACCATCTCCGTCGTTGTCGTACTGCGTGTAATCTACCGCCGGGTTGGAAGCCACCGCGGCATCTTTGGCCATTGTCTGTGCATTGGGCAGCACGGTACCTGTACCCGAGGCGCCGTTTGCATATTGCGCCAGTGTTTTGGGCAGGCGGTAAGTACCCACTACCTGGCCCTGTATATCAATTAAACCATGCGTTACTTCACGGTAATATTCGCGGACGCTGCCGGTGGGCAGTTTGCCAAGCGAAAAAAACAGCTCATCAAAATGTACTTTGGTCTGGGTCATTACCTTGTCTGAAAAATCCACCAGTATAACGGCAACGCGCAGGGCACCACGCAGGGGCGCCCGGTTGGCGCCGGCCGCTTTGGCCACTGCAGCCGTGGTGCCCACCGGGAACATGGTACCCGGGTAAATAAGGCCATCGTTAAAGCCTACCGGTGCAGGGTTGCGGATGCCTACACGGCCTGACAGCAGGCCTTTGGCAGCGGCATTTTTAATTTTCTTCAGCTCATCATCCATTTTTTTCTTTAAAGCGGGGGCAGGCGCAATCATACAACGGTTGCCGTCGTCCGATTTTTGGGCCTCGGTATAAATCCTGATCAGATCATTGAGGAAGGGAGATGGTTTTTTAGTACGCATGGTAGTAAGGTTTACAATTTTAGTAATAAGGTGATGTATGCAATTCCGGTATTATAAAAATACCGCGATTGGCTGTGGTTGCTGTTGCCTCAGAAAGTTAACCAGGAAGAATAATTATCATGCAGCAATTTGGAAGGGGCCGGATGCGTTGGATGCTATCATCCACGACAGAAAATTAGACTTTTTTTACGTATGCATCCAACTATTTTTATACCCTGTTCGTGGTATGGGCTCAGAGAACAAAATCAGAAATCTACTTCAGGCTGTCCAGGTATACATCAAAATAAAGAGGAGAATTGGGGGGAATGGCAAATCCTGCGCCGTTGCATCCATAACCCAGTGCAGAAGGCACCAGTAGCTTTATGCGGCCGCCGGCTTTGATCTTCGGCAATCCGTATTGCCAGCCTTTTATTAAACTGTCTAATGCAAACCGCAACGTTACGCCACTGGAATCAAAATAAGTTCCATCCATTAACTTGGCTGCGTACCGCACATATACTTTTGAGTTGAATACGGGGCTGGCACCGGTACCTGGCGTAATGATCTGGTAATACAGCCACGACGTATCCGCCGTCGGCGTTATGCCATTCGCTTTTGCGTAGGCCAGCAGCACCGTAGAATCTGTAACGGCTCTTGTATCGGTACAGGTGCTGTTGTTGTCGTGGCCATCGGCCGATTTATTGCAAGCCAGTCCATACACTACAACGGCCGCAATGGCAATTACCAGATAGATTCGCTTCATATAGTCTGTTTCAATAGCCCTGATCATTGATTTCACAGGTTCTGCAAAGCTATTAAAAACCAGGACAATTCAGGCGCTTTAACATATTATATACATTTGCAGCGTAAAATAAAAGCAGGTTCTATTTCTTCTTCCAGAACTGCCGCAAATCTAACGTATATGGGTAAGCTACATTTACTGGTTCTGGCGGTACATCTGCCAGAAAAGATGGCCGGTTGGCCGCGATGTAGTGTTCTGTAATGCCCAGCAATTGCGCCGGGCGCAGCACATCCTGTGTATGCGCCGTAATACCAAAGCGGTTGAATCGCCTGGATTCCGCTTCGTAACTGTTGATGGGGAAGGTTTCATAACTTCTGCCACCGGGGTGCGATACATAATAGGTGCAACCGCCAATAGAGCGGCTGTTCCAGGTATCAATAATATCGAATGTAAGCGGGGTATCGATGCCAATGGTGGGGTGAAGCGCCGAAGGTGGCTGCCAGGCCCGGTAGCGGACACCACAGACGAATACCTCTTTGGCGGCCGTTGCACGCAGGGGCACCCTTTCACCGTTGCAGAGCAGCACATAGCGTGACCCATTCAGGCCACTCAGTTTTACCTGTACCCTTTCCAGCGAAGAGTCTACAAAACGCGCCGTACCGGAGCTCGACATTTCCTCGCCCAGCACATGCCAGGGCTCAATGCCCATGCGTATTTCCATTTCTATACCCTGTAGTTTCACGGTGCCGTAATGCGGAAACCGGAATTCAAAAAAAGGTTCAAACCATCCCATATGAAAGGGATAGCCTGCTTCATTGAGATCCTTCACCACATCTGACAGATCCTGGTGCACATAATGTGGCAGCATAAACCGGTCGTGCAGTTCGGTACCCCAGTTTACCAGGGGATGCCGGTAAGGTTTGTTCCAGAATTTGGCTATCAGCGCACGTATCAGCAGCATCTGCACCAGGCTCATTCTTTTATGTGGCGGCATGTCAAATGCCCTGAATTCCAAAATGCCCAGGCGCCCCGAAGAAGTATCCGGCGAATACATTTTGTCAATACAAAATTCAGAGCGGTGGGTATTGCCCGTTATATCGGTCAGCAGGTGTCGGAAAATGCGATCTACTATCCAGAAGGGAATAAAACCATGGTCGGGTACCTGGTCAAAGGCAATTTCCATTTCATATAATTTCTCATCCCGTCCTTCATCAATGCGCGGGGCCTGGCTGGTAGGCCCGATAAAGGCGCTTGAAAACAGGTAGGACAAACCCGGGTGGTGCTGCCAGTAATTGATGAGGCTGCGCAGCACGTCGGGCCGCCGCAGCAGCGGGCTGTCTGAAGGCGTGGCGCCGCCAATGGTAATATGGTTGCCGCCGCCGGTGCCGGTATGCCTTCCATCCAGCATAAATTTCTCGGTACCCAGCCTTGATAAAAAAGCCTGCTCGTACAGGGTATCGATATTATGCTGCAGTTCATTCCATGTTCGCGAAGGATGGATATTCACTTCAATCACACCCGGATCGGGCGAGACCACCAGGCGTTCCATGCGGTAATCGCGGGGTGGTTCATATCCTTCTATCCGCACCGGCAATTGCAGTTTTTCAGCCGTTGCTTCAATGGATGCAACCATGTCAAGATAATGCTCCAGGTAATCCAGGGGGGGCAGGAACACGTAGAGAATGCCTTCCCTGGCCTCTATGCACAAAGCCGTTTTAATAACCGGTATAGCGTAGAGCGGTTTTGCCTCTTTTTCCTTTTCTTCCTTGTCTTTTTCTTCCGTTGCTTTTTTAGCGGGTGGTTTTCTTTCCTTGTCAACGGCTGTTCCGGCCTGCTGTACTATCTTCTGCGGGCCGGCGGGATGCTGGGTAACCTGGCCGTAACGGCTGGGAATGGTTTCGTGGTAATGCGCCAGGGCCGGTAATTCTTCAAAAAGGCTGCGCTCAATTTTCTGCGGCTCATCTGATTTGCCTACTGCGGCCAGCGATTCCAGGGGCAGCCGAAGCCCCATCGGAGAATTACCGGGGATCAGGTACAGGTGATCCCTTTTCAGTATCCAGGTATTGCTCTGCCATTTATCGTTGTCGTAATTCCATTTCAGGGGCAATACATAACCCGTCGGTTTGTCAAGCCCTTTTTCCAGCAATTGCTGCAGCGTCCGGCGCTCCATCGGGTCTTTCAGGTTGGCCTGCAGCGGGTCTATATTGGCAGGCAGTTTTCCTTCAGCCCACAAAAAATAAAAAACATCTTCATACGCAGTGCCTACGTTCTCTGTACTCACCGCCAGGTGCCTGGCCAGTTCTTTTACAAAAAGCGATGCGTGTTCATGGGTATATTTCTTTTCGATCTTTTCATGGGCTACCAATGCTATATTTTTCCAGATCGGGTAATTGTCTTTTCTCCAGAACAGCCCGTATTGCCAGCGGGGTAAGGGTTCGCCGGGATACCATTTGCCCTGCCCGTAATGTATCATACCACTGGGACCAAATTTTTTGCGCAGGCGAAAAATCAGGTCGTGCGATAATTCTCTTTTCAGCCGGCCGTCTGCGGCCGTATTCCACTCGGCGCCTTCCATATCGTCGATGGAAACAAAAGTAGGCTCACCGCCCATGGTCATCCGCACGTCGCCGTGTTCCAGGTCTTTGTCTACCAGCAGGCCCGTAGCCTGGATGGCCGCCCATTGCTCTTCGCTGTAGGGCTTGGTAACCCTGGGGTCTTCGTGTATGCGGGTAACGGTATTGCTGAAGGTAAATAAGGTCTCGCATTCATCTGTAGCGCCTACTACCGGGGCGGCACTGGCATAATCGGGTGTGCATGACAGTGGTATATGTCCTTCACCTGCAAAAAGGCCGGAGGTGGGGTCCAGCCCAATCCAGCCGGCACCGGGTATGTATACCTCTGTCCAGGCATGCAGGTCAGTAAAATCTTTTTCAGGACCTGATGGGCCGTCGAGCGATTTAACATCTGCGGTTAGCTGTACCAGGTAGCCGGAGACAAAACGGGCTGCCAGCCCCAGGTGCCGGAATATCTGTACCAGCAGCCAGGCTGAATCGCGACAGGAACCCAGTGCTTTTTTCAGTGTTTCCTCGCAGGTTTGTACCCCTACTTCCATACGGATGGAGTAATTGATATCCGCATTCACTTTGCGGTTAATGTACACCAGGAAATCGTTGATCGTTTTTTTGGAAACATCCACCTCTTTCAGCCATTGCATAAGCAACGGGCCTTTTTCGCGTATTTCCAGGTAGGGGATCAGCTCTTTGGGCAATTCGCCCTGGTAGGTAAAAGGGAAGTCTTCCGCATAATCTTCCACAAAAAAATCAAAAGGATTGATGACGACCATATTGGCAATCACTTCTACCTCCACCTTCAGTTCGGTGGTTTTTTCGGGAAATACCACCCTTGCCTGGTAATTGCCGAAAGGGTCCTGCTGCCAGTTAATAAAATGCTCTTTGGGACTTATTTTAAACGAATAGGCTTCTACATTGGTGCGTGAATGCGCCGCAGGCCGCAAACGGAAAATATGCGGGGAGAGCGACACGGATCGGTCGTAACTATAGGTGGTGGTATGATTGATTGCAACACGTATGGCCATAAGTAAAATGGGTTATGCAGGATGATAATGGTGCAGGCAGTCGCTGGCGTTAAATATAAGATTTTTTAGCCGATGCAAATTTAATGATTGCACGCAACGACCGCCCCTGTTAAATTTCATTCAAAAACCTTACAGCCCTGTCGAGCTAATCGGGAAAGTGAAAGAACTATTGAATGTCTGATTTTCTGCCGTGATTTTTATAATTCTCGCTTGATTTCGTAAAAACATAGCTGTTGCTATCAATTTCT
>CAXTMV010000200.1:0-10895 GCA_964245425.1 uncultured Flavihumibacter sp.
GTAATATACACCCTGCAAGCCGGAGCCGGTGGTTGCAGGAGCAGTGGTAATGCTTGTTTTATTGGTTTTGCCGCAACCCGTGGCCGCACCGCTGGCATTTCTTGGCACAATGAACCAGTTGTAAAGGAGCCCGCCGGTAAGTGTGGTGGTTGTATAAGAAGTGCCGGTGACATTGGCTGTTGGCAGCGCGGGTGCAGGTGAACCGGCCCAAAGGTATACATCATAAGATGTTGCGGTTGCTGTTCCCGTCCAGGTTAAGGTGGTGGTGGTTTGGCTGGCAATGGTTGTTCCGTTGGCTGGCGCTGTGTTGGTAACACAGGGAGGAACCGGAAAAGCAGTGCTGGTTACAAAAACATTTTTTCTCATGACCCTTTGAAAAAGGGAATCGTGGCCCGTATTATTCATATGGGTACCATCGTTGTCTGCTTCGTACCGGATGGAACTGTCGGCATTAATCAGGCCCGTGTAAAAATCAATTGCATATGATCCAAACTCCAGCAGCACACTGTCTTTTACTTCCGCCAGCTTTCTCTTAGCGGCAGAAGTGGCAAAAGGAGAACTGGTTCTTGGCTGACTGGTGGTAACATAACAGGGAACACCTGCTTGGTTGGCCACGTCCCTGATGGTACGCAGGCAAAACATAATATTGGCAATGGGCAGCGAGTCAAATCCGTTGCTGGGGAAATTTACTAAAACAACATCAGGATGGCTTGCCAGTGCGGCAGTTATATTATGAGCTGGATCAGGTTGCAAACCTGCAGCAGTATAGGGCGGAATATAAGATGTAGGCATGCCTGCGTACACTGCATTACCGCGCAATGAAAAAGAATTATCGATAACGGTATCATTGGGCGCCTGTTTATTATAATAGGCACTGAGCCTGTTTACATAGCAACTATCAGGCACGCTGGGTCCCTGGCAGGCCGATGTAGATGAACCAACAATAGCCAGCCTTTTTTGGGCAATGGCCGTGAAACCCATAAAAAAGAATAGCATTGCCAATGGCAGTGTGAGAGAATTTCTCATAAAAGTTAAGGTTTAAGGCAACAGGCAGTAATAGAAGGGAAATCAGAGGGTGAGTATAAGCAGGTTACAAATATAACCCTTGCGCTGTGCTGCCCTTTAAATCGTGGATAATTTTTTTTAAAAATTATGCACGAATATTTCCGGATACCAAAACTAACATATACTTTTATATAGTTGTTTATCTAACTATATGCCAAACAACCAATTTAAAAAAGGCGAACTCTACAGTTTTATCACCGGCAAGGCCTCTACGGCTATTGCGCGGCGCTTGCAGAAGAAATTCAACGCGGCCGGGCTCAATATTACCATTGAACAATGGAGCGTACTATATCATTTGTGGAAGGAAGATGGAAGGAGCCAGCAGGAATTGTGTAAGCGTACCTTCCGCGATAAACCCAGCATCACCCGGCTGGTAGACAATCTCGAGAAATCAAACCTGGTTAAAAGGGTTTCTTCCAAAGAAGACCGGCGCATCAACATGATCTACCTGACGCCCGAAGCCCTTGTATTGCAGGAGCAAACCATGGCCCTGGCAGAAGAAACCCTGAACGAGGCCCTGCAACTGGTGCCGCCCGACCAGATTGATGTCTGCAAAGCGGTGTTACAGGTGGTATACGATAACTTAAAATAAATATAAACGGCAGGTAGTACGCATTATAAAATCTTTCATTCTTAAAATTTTTTTTATGGATACCACAGCACAAAAAACAACTGCACTAAAAGGTGGCGAATGGCTGGTAAAAGAAAGCTCCTTTGCGGGCGTCTTTATACCCGAAGATTACAATGAAGAGCAGCAAATGGTTAAAGACATGTGTGCTTCCTTCCTCGATGCGGAAGTATTACCGGTTATTGAACGCATCGATAAGCTGGAACCCGGCCTGATGCCCGGCCTGGTGCAGAAAGCCGGCGAACAGGGGTTGCTCGGTGTTTCCATACCCGAAAACCTGGGCGGCCTGGGTAAGGATTTCATCACCTCCACGCTTGTAAATGAAGGGTTGGGTGGCGGATTTTCTTTTTCAGTAGCCGTGGCTGCGCACACCGGCATCGGTACCCTGCCCATTTTATATTTTGGCACCGAAGCACAAAAACAAAAATACGTTACAAAGCTGGGCAGTGGCGAATGGAAGGGCGCGTACGGTCTAACCGAACCCAATAGCGGAAGCGATGCGCTGGGTGCAAAAACCACGGCCGTAGTAAGCGCAGACGGCAAACACTATCTCCTGAACGGGCAAAAATGCTGGATTACCAATGGTGGCTTTGCAGATGTATATACCGTTTTTGCCAAGATAGACGGAGACAAATTTTCGGCTTTTATAGTAGAACGGGGTTTTGAAGGTTTTACACAGGGACCTGAGGAACATAAAATGGGTATCAAAGGCTCCTCCACCGTTCAGTTGTATTTCCAGGATTGCAAAGTGCCCGTAGAAAACCTGCTGGGAGAAATTGGCAAGGGGCATATCATTGCCTTTAATATTCTTAACATCGGTCGCCTGAAATTGTGTGCCGCCGCCCTGGGCGCGGCAAAAAGAGCCGCCACCACCGCTATTCAATACGCCAACACGCGCGAGCAGTTTAAAACACTCATTGCAAATTTTGGTGCTATGAAAAACAAAATCGCCGAAATGGGCATTAAGATATGGGTATGCGAAAGCGCTTTGTACCGCACGGCAAAATGGATCGACGATAAAGAGCATGAACTGGTAGACGCCGGCAAGCCTTTCTACGAAGCATTGCTGGGCGCCGCAGAAGAATATGCCATTGAATGCGCCATGCTGAAAGTATTTGGCAGCGAAGTACTGGATTTTGTGGTAGATGAAGGCGTACAGATACATGGCGGCAATGGATTTAGTGATGAATACATTATCTCAAAAGCTTACCGCGACAGCCGCATCAACCGCATCTATGAAGGCACCAACGAGATCAATCGTTTGCTGACCGTAGACATGGTACTGAAAAGAGCCATGAAGGGCAGGCTCGACCTGATGGGCGCCGCTATGGGCGTTCAGAAAGAACTGATGGCGATACCTGATTTCGGCGCCGCCGACGATGCTCCTTTTACAAAAGAGAAAAAAGCCATTGCCGGTTTTAAAAAAGCCATCCTGCTGACCGCCGGCGGGGCAGTGCAAAAGCTCATGACGAAGATAGAAAGTGAGCAGGAGATACTGATGCATATTGCCGACATGGCCATTGAAACTTTCAATGCAGAAAGCGCCCTGCTGCGCGCCATTAAATTAACCGATCAGCGTGGCGAAACGGCCTGCCAGTTTGAGCTGGACATTACCAGGTGCTGCCTCTATGATGCCGCCGACAAAATTAACAAGCATGGCAAGGATGCCGTGAACGCATTTGCCGAAGGCGATGAACAAAGGATGATGCTGCTGGGCCTGAAACGTTTTACAAAAGTGGATGCTTTTAACAGCAAGGAAGCCCGCAGAAGAATTGCTGCCAGGCTGATCGCAGAAAACAAATATCCCCTGTAGAAATTTTTGATGCCTGATATGAAATGGGCTGACTTCTTTGCGGCCTTTCATTTTTTATATATTGCTCAATCATATCAGGCATCTTACATCAGGCATCAAAAATTTTCTTTTATCTTCATTGCATGAAACCAGTTTTTCATGCAATAGTAGTATTGTTTTTTTTGCAGGCCGCGGCACAGGATTCAACCGCCAAATACTTTATGGCCAAAACCACCGGCAGGTTTCCATTCCTGGAATACGGTTTGGGCGATGACCGCCTGGGCGGCGCCAAAATGGGTTTCCTGGATTCTAATATCGTCTTAAAGATTATTGATTCTTCCGGAACAGATTATAAAGTACAGCTGTCAAAATACCATACCGCCTATATTGATAAACAAAGCGTGTTGCGTTTGCCTGGCAAAAAGCCAGCACCCTATTACCTTACCGGCAGCTGGAAAGTATATGGAGACGATAAAACGGACTATGTAACCGTCAGCCTCGATGAAAAACTTCCTTACCGGAGCCAGCAACAGATCAATCCTTCCAAGATAGTAGTGGATATTTTTGGTGCCACCAGCAATACAAACTGGATTACCCAGCTGAAAACAACCCGTGAAATAAAAAACGTTTTCTACGAACAAACGGAAGATGATGTGTTCAGGATAACCGTTGAATTAAAACATCCGCAACACTGGGGCCATAGCATCAGCTATGATACGGTAGGTAAAAAGTTAATCCTACAGGTAAAAAGACAGCCGGGTCAGCTGGATATCAAAAAACTACGCATTGCCGTGGATGCAGGCCATGGCGGCGACAATAGTGGTGCTTCCGGTGTTGCCTCTGGCGTACTTGAAAAGGAATATACTTTAAAAATTGCCAAACAATTGCAGTTACTGTTAAACAATGCAGGGGTAAAAAATGTATTTATGACCCGTACAAAAGATACCACGCTGGATATGCCCACACGCCTGCAGCTGCTGAAAGACAATAACACCGACCTGCTGATCAGCGTGCACCTTAATTCATCCGGCGTGGATACAGTGAAGGGTACCAGTACCTATTACCGTTATATTGGATACCGGCCCCTGACCATGGCCGTACTAAACCGGATGGAAAGCCTTGGTTTGAAAGAATATGGAAATATAGGTAATTTTAATTTTTCATTGAATGGACCTACTGCTTACCCGAATTGCCTGGTAGAGGTTGCGTTTTTAAGCAACCGGGAAGAAGAGAAAAGAATATTGGATCCGAAATTTCATAAAGCTGTGGCACAAAAAATTTACCTTGGCATACAGGATTGGTTAAAAGCTATTAAGTAATAACATAAAAAACAGGACATGTTTATTCATCACGTTTATTTTTGGTTAAAAAACACGGATTCATCAGAAGATCTGGCGAAATTAAAAGAGGGGCTGCAAAAGCTAACCGTTATTGAAACGATAGGTATGTACCAGATTGGTATGCCGGCCGCTACCAACCGGGATGTAATTGAAAGATCCTATTCTGTTTCCTGGATGCTGATGTTCGATAACCTGGAAGATGAAGAGATTTACCAGCACCATGCCCTGCATAAAAAATTTGTAGAAGAATGCTCGCATTTATGGAGCAAAGTAATTGTGTACGATTCCATTGATGAATAATGGTCCATCCGTTTTATAAAGATTTGCTGACACCTGTTTCATGAAGGGGTATTTGCTGAAAGAACAGCCTTTTGTTGCGGGAGAAGATACTTTTATTGAAAGTGCGTCTTCCGAGAATAATTATGCGGTGGCATTTGAAGATGATACCGAAACGGGCTATTTCTATGCCATTGAAATGAATGCAGCCACCGGCGGGCAGGCCATCCTGGACGCGCTGCATATTTACGAATCGGCAGATATTGCCAAAGAAAAAAGACCGGGTACCATGGCCATCATCTGGTCGGCCGACTGGTTAAAATGTGGGTTGCTGATCAACAATTACTGTTGCGCGGTATTCGATTTTGCCAACCAGGGCGGCTATTGCCGCAATGAATTTCCCCCGCCCAATGGTATCTGGACAAAGGGTGACCGGAAACTGACGAATGAAATGGTAGAAAATATATTTGGTTAGCTGAGACTGGCTGCCGCCGCCTCATCCAGAAACCAATGCAGTTCTCCTGCTGTTGGTTTAATAACCTGTGAAGGATACAGGTCCGGTTCATAATCGCCTTCAATAACCTGTTTCAGGGCAGCAGCTTTACCGGTACCCGATACCAGGAAAGCCACGCAGGCAGCTTGGTTTACAATGGGTGCTGTTAAGGTAATGCGGTACATGTCTTGCGGTTTCAGGAACAGGGACGTAACCAATTGATCCTCGATGTGCATGACATGTGTTCCGGGAAACAGTGACAAGGTATGCCCATCATCGCCCATACCCAGTAACACAAGATCAAAAGACGTGGTAGCGGGTTCTGTGATCGGAAAGTATTGCCTGATTATTTTTTCATATTCGGCCGCAGACGCTTCGGGCTGGATATCCGTTCTCATTACATGTATCTGACCGGCGGGCACGGGAACATGATCAAGCAGGGTATCAAAAGCCATTTTTGCATTGTTGCGATCATCTTCAAAAGGAACAAATCTTTCATCGCCCCAGAAAATATGCAGCTTGGCCCAGTCAATCTTTTCTTTATAGGGCGCTGCCGCCAATAAGGTATTCAATTTATGCGGCGTGCTTCCGCCCGATAATACCAGGGTAAACCGGTCTTGTTTTTTTAAGGTAGCGGCAATATAATCAACCAGCCATGCGGCTACTGCTGTGCTGAGCGCTTCATTGTTTTTGGCAATATGCAGTTCCATATATTATATGCATTTTTTCGGTCTGCCCCGCAGTTACCCGGGTCCGTGTATTATTTAGCGTTGTTTAAGGTAATCCAGTTATGGCCATCTTTGGCAATCAGTGCTTCCGCGTCTTCTGGTCCCCAGCTGTCGGGGGCATAATTAGGGAAGTCGATGGCCTGCCGGTTTTCCCATGTATCCAGTATCGGCATCACAATTTTCCAGGCCGCTTCTACCTGGTCTGCGCGCATAAATAGGGTGGCATTGCCTTCCATAACATCCAGCAACAGTGTCTCATAGGCTTCCGGCTCCTGTCCTTCATAAGAATCTTTATAACTGAAAGCCATTTCAACAGGGTCGAGGGTCATGGATTGCCCGGGCTGTTTTGCCTGGAAGCGTAGGCGTATGTCCATCTCCGGTTGTATACCTATCGTAAGCCGGTTGGCACGCCATGTTTCTGCAGCCTCTGGTGGAAACGCATAATTGGGGGCAGGCCTGAACTGGATGGTAATGGTGGTGGCTTTTTCATGCATGCGCTTACCGGTGCGTACATAAAAAGGAATATCCTGCCAGCGCCAGTTATCGATATAAAATTTAACGGCGGCAAAAGTATCATTCGATGAATTCGGTGCTACATTCTTTTCTTTCCGGTAATCGGTTACTTTTTCGCCTTTCATCCATCCTTCGGCATATTGTCCGCGTACCGCGTATTGGGGTACCTCCTCATTGCTGATTTTGCGGATGGCGTGCAGTACATCTACTTTTTTGTTCCTGATCTCATTGGCGTCGAATGAAACAGGTGCTTCCATGGCAATCATGCACATCAGCTGGAGAATATGGTTTTGTACCATATCCCTTAATGCGCCCGAAGTTTCATAATAGGCGCCGCGTCCTTCCATGCCCACGGTTTCGGAAGCGGTTATTTGCACATGTTCAATATAATTCCGGTTCCAGATGGGTTCAAACAGGGCATTGGCGAAACGGAGGGCCAGTATGTTCTGTACGGTTTCCTTGCCCAGGTAGTGGTCAATGCGGTAAATCTGTTCTTCGTCGAACATGCTTGCCAGCAGGGCATTCAGTTCGTGTGCACTTTTAAGATCGTGACCGAATGGTTTCTCTACTACCACCCGGGTGCATTTGGTATCTGAACAGATGTTCAGCGGCCCGAGTTTTTTTAATATATCAGGAACCAGCCAGGGTGCCACGGCCATATAAAAAATAACATTCGGGTGTTCACCAAATTCTTTTTCTTTTGCCTTCACCAATTCTGCTATTTTCTGGTATTCCTCTTCTTTCTCAGCATCCATCTGCAGGTAGGAAACATGTTTCGAAAAATCGGCCCATTTTCCATTTTGTTCGCCTTTTCTGCGGCTGAATTGCTTGATGCCATCCAGCAGGTGTTCGTGGTAAGTTTCGCCGGCGTATTCTGTACGGCCAATGCCCACCACGCCAAATTTTTCCGGCATCCACTCGTCTATAAACAGGTTGAAAAGAGCAGGAGATAATTTACGGTAATTTAAATCGCCGCTGCCGCCAAAAATGAAGAGAAGGGAAGCCGGCGGTCTTTTATGGTTTTGCATAATAATGGTTAATTCGTTGATATAATCAGTCTTTAGCCGATAGTCTTTAGTCAATAGTCGGTTTCAAACCGATGCAGTAGAACAGGGTGCTGGCTACCGACTAAAAAACGACCGGCTATTTTCCCCAGTTGGTATGAAAAGTTCCTTCCATATCAGTACGCTGGTAAGTATGGGCGCCAAAAAAATCCCTTTGTGCCTGTATCAGGTTTACCGGCATAACAGCACTGGTATACGCTTCAAAATAACTTAAGGCGCTCATTAAAGCACCGGTAGGAATTTTGCTTTGCAGTGAAATCTTTAATACGGCGCGCAGGTTTTTTTCCTTTTTCTTTACCAGTTTAGCAACAGCTTTATCTGTCAGAATGTTCGCGAGTTGCTTATTCTTTTTATAGGCTTTGTAAAAAGTTTCCAGCGAAATGGAGCGGATGATGCAACCGCCGCGCCATATTTTCACCACATCCGGCAATGGTATTTGCATATCCAGCTCGGTAGAAGCGCTGTGCAGCATAGACAGGCCTTGTGCATAACACATCATGGTGGCAAAATACAGGGCATCGTGCACCTGCTTGATAACGACTTCTTTTTTTGCAGTGATGGGTTTGATAACGGGTTTATACAATTCTGCCGCTACCATTCGCTCTTCTTTGAAAGAAGAGATATTGCGCATGGCCACCGCCATATCTATTACCGGGATGGGCGCCGGCAGGTTCATGGCATCCTGCGATGTCCATTTGCCGGTACCTTTTGAGCCGGCCTTATCAAAGATCATATCTACCAGCCGGTTGCCGGTCTTATCGTCGGGTTGTTTAAAAATAACAGCCGTTATTTCAACCAGGAAAGACTGCAACTCACCTTCGTTCCATTGTTTGAATACTTCGTGCAGTTCGTCGTTGTTGAGGCCAAGGCCCCGGTGCAACAGATCATACGCTTCACTGATCAGTTGCATAATAGCATATTCAATACCGTTATGAACCATTTTTACATAATGACCGGCGGCCCCCTTGCCCATATAAGCTACGCAGGGCTCATTGTTTACTTTTGCCGACACCGCTTCCAGCATTGGTTTAATGTGCGGGTACGCTTCTGCATCGCCCCCCGGCATAATGCTGGGGCCTTTGCGGGCACCTTCTTCTCCGCCCGACACACCCATGCCGGTGAAATGAAGCTTTTTTTCCTGCAGGTAGGTAACCCGGCGCAGTGTATCTGTAAAATGAGAATTGCCACCGTCAATAATAATATCACCCGGTTGTACCAGCGGCAACAGGCTTTCTATTACATCGTCTACCGGTTTGCCGGCGGGTACCAGCATCATGATTTTGCGGGGTGTTTCCAGCAGCTCAACCATTTCCTGCAAAGTGCCCACACCTTTTACCGTAGTACCTGCGGTGGCTGCCGTTTCCAGGGCGGTTGTTTTAGTGTTGTCTTTATCAAAACCGATAACTTTATATCCATGGTCGGCCATGTTCAGTAAAAAATTACGTCCCATTACGCCCAGGCCAATCATTCCAAACTGGTAAGTACTATTCATATATCAGAATTATTTAAGAGGCGTAAAATTAAGCAATTATTTCAGAGCAGCGTTTTTACCCGGCGGAAAGGCGTTTATTGACAATGGTAAAAAAGACAACTTCCTTTCCGCTGTGAATAAACTCAAGCGCCGCTGTGGTAAAGAATGATGATATTCTCTTACTTTGCAATAATTAAGCTGTTATGAAACAAGACCGTTCTGCTGCCATGGGTTTTATATTTATTACGCTGCTGGTGGATGCCATCGGGTGGGGCCTTATCATACCTGTAATGCCGCCGCTGATTGCCAGCATGAAGCATATACCCATTAACCAGGCCAGTAAAGACGGTGGCTGGCTGCTGGTGGTATATGCCGGCATGCAATTCATATTCGCGCCCATCATGGGTAACCTGAGCGACAAATACGGCAGGCGCCCTGTATTATTATTCTCTCTTTTTGGTTTTGGCATCGACTACCTGTTTCTTGCCTTTGCCCCTACGTATGCATGGCTGTTTATCGGACGCATTGTTTCGGGCATCACGGGCGCCAGTTTTACCACTGCCTCTGCTTATATAGCGGACATCAGTACGGTGGAAACCCGCCCAAAAAATTTCGGCCTGCTGGGCGCTGCTTTCGGACTTGGATTTATCATCGGCCCCGGCATCGGCGGACTGCTGGGCGGTTTTGGCGTAAGAGCTCCTTTTTATGCGGCGGCCCTGCTGACCCTGCTGAACTGGCTGTATGGCTATTTTGTTTTGCCGGAATCGCTGGGCATGGAAAACCGCCGGGCTTTTTCCTGGAAAAGAGCGAACCCGCTGGGATCCCTGCAACAACTGAGAAAATATCCTGCCATCAGTGGACTCATTTTTTCGCTGGTGCTGGTATACCTGGCAGCGCATGCCGTACAGAGCAACTGGAGCTTTTTTACCATGTACCGTTTTAAATGGAATGAAAAAACAGTTGGCTTATCACTAAGCCTGGTGGGTGTACTCATTGCCGCCGTACAGGGTGGTTTAATCAGGGTCATTAATCCGAAACTGGGCAACCAGAAAAGTGTGTATGTTGGACTGGCCCTGTATGCGCTGGGCCTGTTTTTGTTTGCCTTTGCCACAGAAAGCTGGATGATGTTTGTATTTTTACTGCCTTATTGCCTGGGCGGCATTGCTGGTCCGGCCTTGCAATCCATCATTTCCGGGCATGTGCCACCCAATGAGCAGGGCGAATTGCAGGGTGCTCTCACCAGCCTGATGAGCCTTACTTCGATATTCGGACCCTTTATAATGACCAACCTGTTTTACTATTTTACGAAAAGTAATAACCCCGTTCATTTTCCCGGCGTTTCTTTTTTATTGGGCGGATTGCTGATGCTGGCCAGTGCTGTGGCAGCATATATTAGCCTGCACAAAGAAAAAGCGGTTGTAACTACCGGATAGTTAGCCCGGTAGCGAGCATTAACAAAATGTTTTACAAATATTCTGCTACTACTAACATTAAAGTTAGTATCTTTGCAAAGTAACATTTGAGT
>CAXTMV010000201.1:0-10878 GCA_964245425.1 uncultured Flavihumibacter sp.
AAAGAAGATGGCTCCGTATGGCTGAACCAGGATTTCTTTAACTACGCTACCGGGCTTAGCATGGTGAACGAAGACAAATGGGCGGGGATATTCGGTTTTTCGCGTCGCCTGCCTGAAGCGCCACTGGAACAAATGCATTGCAACCTGGCACTGGCCGCACAGCAGGTTACAGAAGAAATTGTGCTGAAAATGGCCCAGGAAGCGAAACGCCTTACAGGTTCCGACAACCTTTGCATGGCGGGCGGGGTAGCGCTTAATTGCGTATCGAATGGCAAACTGCGCGAAAAAGATCTTTTCCGTAACATCTATGTACAGCCTGCCAGTGGTGATGCCGGTGGCGCGCTGGGTGCGGCATTGGCTGCCAGCAATATGTATTACGCCGAAGCGGAAGAAAAGGCGTTGGGCAGAATGGACGCTATGCACGGGTCATACCTGGGCCCGCAGTTCTCTGATAAGGAAATAGAACAAATGAGCCGCAAGACAGGTGCGGTATATAAAAAGTTTGATGACTTTGCTACGCTTGCAGACGTGGTTGCCAAAAGAATTGCCCAGCACCAGGTGGTAGGCTGGTTCCAGGGAAGAATGGAGTTTGGACCGCGGGCCCTGGGTAACAGGAGTATATTAGGTGATGCCCGCGACCCGGACATGCAGAAAAAGCTGAACCTTAAAATAAAATACCGCGAAGGATTCAGGCCCTTTGCCCCTTCAGTACTGGCAGAAGATGCCGGCGATTATTTTGAACTGGACGGTGATTCGCCCTATATGCTGATGGTTTCGCCGGTAAAAAAAGAACGCCGCAAAAAACTATCTGATAATTTCTTTGAACTCCCTTTTATGGACAGGCTGTACCAGCAGCGGAGCGATATACAATCCATTACCCACCTGGATTTCTCCGCACGGATTCAAACCGTTCACCAGGATACCAACCCCCGGTACTGGCAACTGATCAATGCTTTTAAAAAGCAAACCGGCTACAGTGTACTGGTAAACACCAGCTTTAATGTGCGCGGAGAACCGATCGTCTGCAGCCCTTATGATGCATACGCCTGTTTTATGCGCACGGATATGGATTGCCTGGTAATTGAAAATTACCTGTTTTGCAAAGACTGGCAACCGGACGCAACCAATAAGGAAAAATGGAATGTCTTTTTCAAAGCTGATTAAAAAATAAAATTTATTGATATGGAAGCAATCAAAGAAATATGGTTATTCATCCGGGGTAGAAAAAAATTCTGGCTCATGCCCGTTATCATAGTATTGATCCTGATGGGCGCCCTGCTCATATTTGGCGGTGGCAGCGCATTGGCGCCTTTTATTTATACCTTATTCTGAATAATATGGATACGAAAAAAAATACAAAAAGCCATCCTGAAAAAACCATGCTGGCCATTACGTTCGCACTGATCCTTGTCTTCCTGGTAAAAAAATGGCATTGGGCGCTCACCAGTGCGTTGATAATCGGGGGCATTGGCGTATTCTCCGCTTTTCTGAGTGAAAAAATAGACGGGGCCTGGACCCTACTGGGCAAATTGATGAACCGTGTGTTTCCACCCCTGCTGTTGGGGCTTATTTTTTATGTATTCATATTTCCGGTATCGCTCCTTTACCGGTTGCTGGCAAAAAAAGACGCTCTGCTGTTAAAGAATAAAAATGGAAGCACTTTTCGTGAAAACAGGAAAGATTTTGATAAACCCAGCTTTGAAAGAACCTGGTGAGCATCCCAAAAATTAAATAACAATGGAAAATATCGCAGTGATTGGTGCCGGGGTAATGGGCGGCGACGTAGCCCTAAACCTGGCCAGCCATGGATACAAGATCCTGTTAAAAGACATCGGGGGACAGCCGTTGGAGAATGCCGAAAAAAGAATGAGAAAAGACTTCCGGATGATAAAAATTTTATCCCCGGCTTTCAAAGATAAAATTGCCGATGAGGTATTTGGAAATATTTCTTTTGTACGCGACTATAAGGGCTTTGATGGTATCGGTTTTTGCATCGAAAACATTTCAGAAGACTGGCAGCTTAAGCAGGAAGTCTATACACAGCTACAGGATGTTTGCAGCAGCGACACTGTTTTTTGTGTAAATACCAGCTGTATTTCCATTACCCGGATCGCAGCCTTGTTGAAACGGCCGGATAAGGTGATCGGCACGCATTTTATGAACCCGGTATACCTTAAAGACATGGTGGAGATCGTAAAGGGCTACCATACCAGCAGCGAAACCATTGACCAAACACGGGAATTGCTGCGGTCTATCGGTAAAACACCTGTGCTGGTAAATGATTTTCCCGGTTTTGTTGCCAACAGGCTTTCGCATTTATTTATGAATGAAGCAGCCTTCATCATACAGGACCAGGTAGCGAAGGCCAAAGAAGTGGACATCATTTTCAGGAAGGGATACGGACACGCCATGGGGCCGCTGGAAACCGCCGATTTGATTGGGCTTGATACGGTGGTGAACTCGCTGGACGTATTATACGACAGCTACCAGGATTCCAAATTCAGGTGTTGTCCGCTGTTGCGTAAAATGGTCAATGCCGGCCTGCTGGGAAAGAAATCGGGCGAGGGGTTTTATAAATACTAACTGCAAACGGGAAATTTTTTTTTATGATGGAAGCAACGACGGCACAACCGACATTTACCAAGGAAATCAAATGTGTTGTATGGGATCTTGACAATACTATTTGGGAAGGAACTTTGCTGGAAGGTGGCGCCCGCCACCTGCTGCCGGGCATACAACAAATGATTACCGAGCTGGATGCCCGCGGCATATTGCAATCCATTGCCAGCAAGAACCAGCATTCGGATGCCATGGCCAGACTGAAGTTGTTCGGACTCGATCATTTTTTTATTTACCCGGAGATTCACTGGAACACCAAATCTGAATCGATGGCAGCGATAAAAAATAAATTGAATATCGGTACCGATTCTTTTTTATTTATCGACGACCAGCCATTTGAACGCGATGAGGTGGCTACCGCTTTTCCTGAAATAGAAACCAGGGATGCCATTAACTGTACCGAACTGCTGCATTATAAACGCCTGCAACCAAAATTTATTACAAAAGACTCGGCCCGCCGCAGGCAAATGTACCTGGAAGACATGCAGCGGAATATGGATGAAGTGGCTTATACCGGGCCCAAACATGATTTCCTTGGACAGCTTAAAATGGAATTCACTATTTCGGCAGCCGGCCAGGAAGATCTTGAACGGGCCGAAGAACTGACCATCCGCACCAACCAGCTGAATGCGACCGGCCGTACCTACGATTACCAGGAATTGCAGGGCTTTATGAAATCAACTTCTCACCTGCTGCTGGTCTGTGAGCTCACAGATAAATACGGCTCGTATGGAAAAATAGGGCTTGCACTGGTGGAGAAAAGCGCTGATGCATGGCGGTTAAATATGCTGTTGATGTCTTGCAGGGTATTGTCGAGAAGCGTAGGTTCTGTGCTGCTGAGCTACATAATGATGCAGGCAAAGAACAACGGCAAGCGCCTGCTGGCTGATTTTAAACAAACCGGCCGGAATAAGCTGATGTATGCAACTTATCGCTTTGCCGGTTTTACAGAATGGCAAAACGATGGCAATGGCAATATCATTTTTGAAAGCGATCTCTCAAAAGTGCAGCCTTACCCGCCTTATATCAATATTCATTTCCCCGATTAATTTATCATTATGGAATTAAAAGACAAGATCAGAAAGTTCATAACAGCCAACCTGACGGTTTTTGAAGATGAAGCCGAATTTTCCGACTCGGATAATATTTTCGAGCTCGGGCTGGTGAATTCGCTTTATGTAATGAAACTGCTGCAATATGTAGAATCGGAATTTGGTATCGTTATAGAAAACGAAGACATGGATATCCGCTATTTCAGCTCAATAGACAACATTGCGCGCCTGGTAGACAGGAAAACCGCCATCGCATAAACAGTTTGTTCAGCTCGCACCCTTTACCGCTACCAAAAAAGCAGGAGACTACTTCGTATACCGGCTACTATCCTTTGAAGAGCGGCCGGGATGAGGTAAAAACACATACACCAGCCCATGTTAAACAATACCATACTGGAAGAAGTGAGCAGGTTTGCTGCTGCGGAAATAAGGCCCCATGCCGGCTGTTATGAAAAGCAGGGCGGCATACCGCGCGACCTGATCGCCAGGATGGCAGCCAGGGGGTACCTGGGTGCAGCCATTCCGGACACGTACGGCGGCCTGGGCCTGGACCCGGTTAGCTATGGCCTGTTTACGGAAACAATTGGTATGGCCAGCGATGCGGTGAGGTCTTTGTTAACCGTTCACACATCGCTGGTATCGGAAAGCATCCTGCGTTGTGGCAGCAAAATGCAGAAAGAACAATTGTTACCATTACTGGTAAAAGGAGAGTTACTGGCTGCCTTTGCGCTAACGGAACCGGAAACAGGTACAGATGCCAAGAGTCTCCGCACCAGCTATACAGCCTGTGGTGCCGATCATTTCATCATTGACGGTACAAAGAAATGGATAACGATGGGCGCCATTGCTAACCTGTTGCTGGTTATCGCAGGTAACGGAACTGCCCACACGGCTTTTTTGGTAGAAACGGATAGCCCGGGAATAACTGTAACGCCTATGCGTAATACAATGGCGGGTGGTGCTACCCACCTGGCTGAAATTGTTTTTCAAAACGTACGGGTTCCCCGTAAAAATATTCTGGGGCTGGAGGGCAATGGCTTTGTCTATGTTGCCAATACGGCCCTCGATTTTGCCCGGTACAGCGTTGCCTGGGGCGCAACCGGCGTTGCCGCAGAAGCGCTCAATAACATGGTCGCTTATTCGCGCCAGCGAAAGCAATTCGGGCAAAGTATCAGTGCTTTTCAGCTGGTGAGGGGTATGATCGCCGATTCCGTTACCAAACTACGGGCCACACGCGCGCTTTGCCTGGAAGCCGGCCGGTTGCGAACAGAAAAACACAAGGATGCTGTAATGGAAACCATCATCGCAAAATACCAGGCTTCCAAAGCAGCTACCTTCATCAGCACGCATGCACTGCAGGTGCACGGCGCAAACGGGTTCTCCGATCAATACCCTGCAGAAAGGCTCTTCCGCGAAGCAAGGGTGTTCGAAATAATAGAAGGCACTTCCCAGGTGCTGCAGGAGGTGATAGCCGGTTACGCCATTCACCAATAATATTTATTTACTCATAAACCAAATAATCATGCGTTTAAAAACTGCTTACAAGGCAGCGTTGATCCTGTCGCTGTTAGTTGTAATAACGGCATTGCCCTCGGGCACTTCACGGTTGCTGCTATTGCTGATAGCCATGGCAGAGCTGGCCCTGCTGTTCAAAAGATCAATAGTGGATTCGCAAAAAAAGGACTGGATAAAAAATACAGGGATGGCCGCTTTTTCCCTGCTCTTCCTGTTCCTGCTGCTCGAAACCTGCTTTATGTATGTACGCCGCTCCAATGCCTTTGGCGATACCATGGCATCCCGGCTTTGGTTTGATACTTACTGGAAACCTATTAATTCTTATGGTTTCCGCGACCAGGAACCCGCGAAAGGGACCGGCAACGATATTTTCTTTATCGGCGATTCTTTTACCGCCGGCCATGGTATCCGGAATACGGCCGACCGGTTTACAGATATTGTAAAAGACAAATTACAGCACAGCGGCGCCGCTGCCAATGTAATCAACCTGGGTAAGCAGGGCGCCGATACCAGGGACGAATTTCTGAACATGACCAATTTTATAAAAGCCAGTGGCAGAAAGCCGGCCTATATAGTATTGCAGTATTTCGGAAACGATATTGAAGAAGTAGCCAGCCAGAACGGATTAAAATATACGGTTTACAAACCTTACCAGGATCTGAATACGCCCGGTAAATACCTGGTTAAACGCAGCTTCTTTCTCAATTACCTGTACTGGATGATACCTGGCCGGGGCTATTCTTCCTATTTCGATTTCCTCCAAAAAGGATATGCCAGCGATTCCATTTTCAGGCAGCATGAACAGGATATCCGGCAGTTCACTTCTTATGCCGGTGAAAACCGGATACCGATACTGGTAGTGCTGTTTCCTTTTATGCAGAATACCAGTTTGAGCAAAACCGTTTACATGGATAAGATAGAGGCCTGGCTAACTGAAAACAATGTGCGGTACGTAGACGTGGCCAGCCTGATACAGGAGATACCCGCGGCTGAGCGCGTAGTAAACGGTAACGATGCCCATGCATCTGTTTCCGTAAACAGGCTGGTAGGCAATGCCATCTACCAGGAAATTGCAAAACGTCCGATAGCAAAGGCCCAATAGTATTAACAAAAAAAGGATTACAGTGAAAACCAAAATAAAAAAATCGAATGTGCAGCAGTTGCTGGAACTGAATATGATCCAGGCAGGCATGCTGTTTCATTACCTGAAAGAAAAAGACGAAAATGTATACAATGTGCAGTTGTCATTTTCCATCGACGGGGACATAGACCCGGCCGTACTGGAAAAAGCATTTTCGGTTGTACAGTCGGGCAATGAAGTGCTGCGTTCGGCTTTTGTTTGGGAAAACCTTAGCAAACCTGTACAGGTGATTTTTAAGGAATCGGCTGCGCAGCTGGCTTTTTTTGATTGCATGGCAGAAAGCCCCGATGGCAGGAAGGATTTTGTAGACCATTTCCTGGCAGAAGATCGTATTGAACGATTCGATTTGTCGTTGAATCCTTTCCGGATTTCGCTCATCAAAACAGACCTGCGATCTTTTATATTGGTTATTACCCATCACCATATTTTATATGATGGATGGAGCACAGGAATATTGCTGGAAGAATGGTTCAACGCCTATCACCAGCTTATTACAGGTGGTAAAGCCCGGCCGGTGATCAAGCCCGCCTACCAGCAGCTGTTGCGCAAAGATCCCGAAGGAAAAGACAACTATTGGATAGAATACCTCAAAGACATCGAATTAAATACCGCCTTATCAGCCAATGGCGTTTTGCAAACAAAAGATATTATTGCCAGCCATCGTACTACAATGCCATTGGCAGGGTTAAACGCATTTTCAAAAGAGAACCGGGTAACAAAGGCAGCGGTGGTATATGCTGCTTATGGTATACTGCTGGCGCTAGACAACTACGCATCCGATATTGTCTTCGGAACGACCGTATCCGACCGGGATGCGGCGGTAAACGGAAATGAAAAAGTGATGGGCAATTTTATCAATACCGTGCCCCTTCGCCTCAAGAATCCCGGTGCCCGCTCGCTTTGGGAAGTAGTGCAAACGGTTAGTGAGGACCTGAATGAGCGCAGTGCTTACTGCGATCTGTCTTATGGACGGATCAAACAACTGCTACAGGTGCAGCCTGCAGAAAATCTTTTCAATTCCGCTGTAGTGGTGGAGAATTACCCGCTCGATGAAAAAAAGATTTGCAACGGAAAGGATTTTACCATACAATCAGTAAACCTGTACGAGAATACCGGCCTGCCACTGGTGATCACCATATTCTTTAAAGAAGAACTGGAAATCCGGTTTGACTATCGTACCTCTTATGCAGGCATCGAAAAAATAACAGCATTGGCGGATCGGCTTGGTCTCATCATCAAAGCGATTCTTGCGGATAAGGATCAACTGGCAGGAAAGCTCGACCTGTTGTCTGACGGAGACCGGCAGTTGATAAAAGCTGTTAATAGTACAGACATGGCTTTTCCGGAAGAAGAAACCCTTGTGTCGCTTTTTGAACAGCAGGTGAAAAAAACACCCGGCCATACGGCGTTGTGGATGGGCGAACAATCACTCAGCTATCTTGAACTGAAGGAAAAATCAGATCGCATGGCCAGCTGGCTGTGCAATGAAAAGAACGTGCAGCCGGGCGACCTGGTGGCCGTTATACTGGAAAGAGAAGAATGGCTGGTGCCGGCCATCTTTGGTATTTTAAAAGCAGGCGCCGCCTATCTACCGATAGACCCGCACGCACCACAGGAGCGTATTGCACGCATACTGAAAGATGCAAAGGCAGCCCTGATCATTACCAGGGGGCTGCGTGCCGGCCTCATAGCGGGTGGCGCATTCGATTACCTTGATCTTGATACGGAGGCAGCCGGTATTGACACCTGCAGGCCTTCAGCATTGCCCGTTGTTGACAGTGACCAGCTGGCTTACGTGATCTATACGTCCGGATCTACGGGCATGCCCAAAGGTGTTATGGTCAGGCACCGCGCCGTGGTGAACCGTTTGCTCTGGATGCAACGGCAATACCCGCTCACAGCAGAGGATGTATTGCTGCAGAAAACACCTATTGTATTTGATGTATCTGTATGGGAATTATTCTGGTGGTCGTTTACAGGCGCAGCACTCTGCATGCTGAAGCCCGGTGCTGAAAAAGAACCGGCTGCAATAGAAAAAGCAATAGAACAATACCAGGTTACCACGCTTCATTTTGTGCCTGGTATGCTGGATGCTTTTTTACAGTCGGCCGGCCAGGGGCTGAAAAGCCTGCGCCGGGTATTTGCCAGTGGAGAAGCCCTGAAGCCTGATACGGTGAATCGTTTTGCATCCATCATTCATGCTGCAACAAATGCGCAGCTGATCAACCTCTATGGCCCAACAGAAGCCACGGTAGATGTATCGTACTACAACTGTCTGCTGAATGGCGCATGCAGCAAAGTACCCATCGGCAAGCCGATCGATAATCTTCGTTTATACATTGTGAATAAGTGGCTGCAGCCGGCAGCCATCGGTGTGCCGGGCGAATTATGTATTGCCGGCGAGGGACTGGCAAAAGGCTACCTGCACAATGAAGCGCTTACAGCAGAAAAATTTACTTATACAACAGCTATTGCAGGCGAACGCCTTTATCGCACCGGCGACCTGGCCAGTTGGCTGCCCGATGGCAATATTGAATTCCTGGGCAGGATAGACAACCAGGTAAAGATCCGTGGCTTCAGAATTGAGCCCGGCGAAATCGAACAAGCCCTGGTAGCGCATACTGCTGTGCAGGATTGCGTAGTACTGGCCAAAGAAAGCAATGATGAAAAATGCCTGGTGGCCTATTATACGGCTGCCGGAGAAATTCCATTGCAGGAGATAAAAAGCTTCCTGGCAGCCACCCTGCCCGCTTATATGGTGCCTGCTTATTTTGTTTACCTGGCCGCGCTGCCACTGAATGCCAATGGAAAAGTGGATCGCAAACAATTGCCTGATATTTTTATCAGCAGGGAAAAAGATTTCGTGGCACCCGCCGGTGAAACAGAAATAGCTTTGTGTGGTATCTGGTCTGCAATCCTGAAACTGGAAAAAGAAGACATCAGCGCCAACCGCAGTTTCTTTGAACTGGGTGGCCATTCATTGCGCGCTACCACGCTTGTCAACCAGGTGAATAAAATATTCGGCATCTCGCTGCCGTTGAATGATGTGTTTACTTATCCAACGATCAGCAGTCTTGCCGAACATATCAGGGAAGCCGCCCCAACCATCTATTTGCCCATTGCCCCGGCCGCTTCAATGGAATATTATCCGCTTTCCTATATGCAGCAGAACCTTTTTTTTCTGCAGCAGCTGGATGCGTCCTCGCTGGCCTATAACATGCCTTATGCCGTGCGCCTGCAGGGGGTTGTTAACAGGAACAAACTGGAAGCTGCTTTTAAACAGCTGATTCAAAGACACGAAGTATTCCGTACTTTCTTTACCATGACCGACGGTGAGGCGGTGCAGCAGGTGGCAGCGGAAACAGATTTCAGGCTGGCATCTGTCCGCGCCGATGCATCCGGTCTGGTACCGGCTATACAATCTTTTATCAGGCCTTTTGATCTTGGCTTTGCACCATTGTTTCGCGCAGCGCTGATAGAATCGGTACAGGGTGAAACCGTACTGGTAGTGGATATGCACCACATCATTTCAGATGGCGCCTCGCAGGCACTGATCATCCGCGATTTTACGGCATTGTACAATAATGAAATATTACCTGCACTGCCGTTGCAATACAAGGATTTTGCCGCCTGGCAGCAGGAAAGCCTTCAACCAAAAAAATTATCAAAAGCAAGGGATTTCTGGATGACAGAATTTGCTGCGCCGGCACCATTGCTTGATCTGCCGGTTGATTTTGAAAGACCTGCATTCAAAGATTTTAAAGGAGCATCGTTTCACTTTTCAATAGGAGCAGCAGAAACAAAAGCATTGAAGCAACTGGCCGAAAAGGAAGGTTGTACCCTGTTTATGATATTGCTCTCTCTCTACAATCTACTGCTGCATAAATTAAGCAACCAGCAGGATATTGTAACGGGCATACCCGTGGCCGGCCGTGAACATGCTGACCTTGAAAACATGATCGGCATGTTTGTGAGCACGCTTCCACTGCGGCAGCAACTAAAACCCGAACAAAGTTTCCTTGCACTGCTGCAATCGGTAAAGGAGAAAGCAATGGCTTGCCTGAACAACCAGTCCCATCCCTACGAATCGCTGCTGAAAGAACTGCCTATTGAAAGAGATACAGCGCGTAATCCTTTATTCGATGCCGCATTCTTTATGCAGAATTTTGAAGCGGCCAGCTTAACAATACCCGGCGTTGTACTAACGCCTTTTGAAGAAACCTTTCACCAGGTGGCCAAGTTTGATCTCACCTTGCTGGCAAATGAAAAAGAGGAAGCTATAGAACTGACCATGGAATATGCCAGCGCACTCTTTCTGCCACTGACCATTGAAAGGTTTGCAGGTTATTTCAGGCAATTGGTTACTACGGTGCTGAAAGATGCCAGCCAGGCATTGGCCGATATGAATATCTTATCTGTACGGGAAACAGCTGTGTTGCTGAACGAATGGAATGCGACGGAGCTTTGGTATGATGAATCGGCAACGATAGTGAGTCTGTTTAAGGATCAGGCGAACCGGACGCCCGGTAAGACAGCGGTTGTGTATGAGGG
>CAXTMV010000202.1:0-10846 GCA_964245425.1 uncultured Flavihumibacter sp.
TATGTATATTTGAGTAACGAAAGTACGCAGGATGTATATTTTGATGATTTGGTGATCAATCATGTAAGGGGACCGGTAGTTGAACAGACAAATTATTATCCTTTTGGACTGGAAATACCGGGATTGGCCAGTAAGGCGATAGGCTTCGGAGGTAGTGAGAATAAGTACAAGTTTAATGGGAAAGAAGCGCAGCAAAAGGAGTTTACTGACGGCAGCGGACTGGAAGAATATGACTATGGAGCAAGGATGTATGATCCTCAAATAGGAAGATGGCAAGTTATTGATCCGCTGTCAGATAAATATTTACGAGAAACACCTTATGGCTATGCTGGGAATAACCCAATAATTTATATTGATCCCGATGGAAGATTTAAAATTACGGTTACAGGAGAGGAACTGCAAAAGAATGGAATTACAGAGATGAAGGACGTACTTGCTTTTGCTCAATTCCTTTTAAACGTGGGCAGCGAACTTGAAAAGTTTTCTGAAGATAACGAAAACAAAGATGTCATGGGTATGGCATCATCAATCACGGGTGCAGATAATAAAGAAATAAAAGCAGATTTTAAATCAGATGGTGGCCCGGAAGTAAAGCTCAAAACTCAGGAACCATTTAGAGAGCAACAAGATCCCGCAAAAAAAACAATGACTCTCAGGGCACAAGATTTTATATACGCATTTAACAAGGGTAAAGGAGATAATAAGCAAGATGCCAATGTGTACTTTTTTGGAATGATGATGTATGTAATGCATGAATATGGACATTATGGTGACAAAAAGACCAATGGTGATTATTCAGGAGAACCTGGTTATCCAAATAGTACTGATAAGACTTATCCATTTCAGTCGGCAGTATCTCCTGCAGGTCATCGTGGATCTGATATGGATAATGCGGTGCTTCTTGGTTCTATGCCCAAGAAACAATCAGGCGGTATCGGAAGTACCACAAGCGGGACTCTTACGCAAGAAGATTATTATATGATTCTTAACTCCAAAAGGTTTAAGGCATGGGTAATGAAAAGAGATTAATTTTTATTGTGATATTACTAATTCCTTTTATTGGATGGACTCAAATTTGTGATTCATCCAAAAATGTCTACCCTCAAGCAAAGAATAAATGGTATTTGAGGGACACTTGCTATGACAAAGTAAAATTCGAAGAAGTTTCTTCGGATATTAAAACAAATGATACGGCATTGGTACATCAAATAATTGAAAATGGATCGATAAATAAAGAGTACGATTTTTTCTTTAACATGCATTCGATACCTGTCAAAAGAATTAGCTATGACGATTTTCAAAAATTACCTGTTGATTCTATTTCATTAACATCCGAAGAAAAAAAAACAGAAGCCCAATTAGACAAGCTATTGGTTAAACTAAGTCGTCGCGCAAGTCAAGGAAAATCCATAAAAGGAATAAATAAGGAAATGATAAAACCAAAATATGAAAATCTTCGTAATAAAATTAGGGCGGGCAATCCACTTTTGTTTATTATGTATCCAATTTATACTTTTGAAAGATATCAATTGGTTATGTATTTTGTTGTTGGGCAAAAACGTTCACTTCATTCGTTTAAGTATGAAATATGTTCTGTAAACTAACTCTAACCTACCCTTAGTCCACTGATAGAAGAAACGCATTACTATGCGTTTGGGTTAGAGATACCGGGGTTAGCGAGTAAGGCGATTGGGTTCGGGACAAGTCCGCAGAACAGGGTTAAGTATAATGGGAAAGAACTTCAAAGCAAAGAGTTCAGCGATGGCAGTGGGCTAATCTGGGACGATTATGGTGCAAGGATGTACGACCCACAGATTGGAAGATGGTTTTGCCCCGATCCATTAGCTGATATCAACCGTAAATGGAGTCCTTATAATTATGCATATGACAACCCGATACGTTTTATTGATCCGGACGGGATGGATGCAACTTCTTTTTTAAATGACGTCTGGAATAAATCAGGTTCAGGGAACACTACCTGGTCAAACAACAATAATGGTAGTTTTTCCAGTAATGATGGGCAAACCGCTTCGACTGACAATCCCGATAATGACATTACTGTAAATACAAAAACCAAAGAGGCTGTCGTAGTTAAGACCGATGATAACTTTGATAGAGTGTCTGTAGATGGTAAAATTAATTACATAGCCAATCAAGGAACAGGAGCAGATAAATTTAAGCAATGGGGCTTTCATATTACTAATTCCAAAAGCCCTAAAGGTGTTGGTGATGGATCATTTTGGGGAGCTTTACTTTGGTTGGGAGGTGAAAAACTCGGTTCATTAGTTTTTAGTCGTTTATCAGGTTTGTTCGCGGGAAGTGCCACTGAGGCGGTAAGTGCAGAAGGAGCTGTATGGGCACAGAAAACATTTAGCGGAACATTCAGTGAGGGTGGAGCATTTGCAGGACAAACAGTTGAGGGTGTCGCAGATGCGTTAAAAAGCGGAGTTTTATCTCCAGCCGATGTTCCTATTAGTGTGATAGTGAGAGATGGACAAACGTTTATTTTAAATACTAGATCTTCGGCAGCACTAATGCAAGCTGGTATTCCAAGAAGTGCTTGGAATATTGTAAATCAAACAGGAGTTTCTTCATTTGAAAGCATGCTTACTGGTCAATTAGGAAGAAATGGCTTGATTAATGGCACAAATACCATAAGACAATCAGGTACCCAATCAATACTCTCACATTAATGAATAAAAATAACTTCATACAACTTAGTAAGACTGTATCTCACGCCCTAAGGCATGAGCCACAATCTTATAATCTCAATTTAGATAATCAAGGATGGGCATTGCTTTCTGATTTGGTTCTAGCTTTGAATATTAAAGGAGTACAAGCTGATGAAAGTAATATTATTAAAATGGTTGAGTTGTCTGAAAAGAAGAGACATCAAATTTTAAATGGTAAAATCAGGGCTTCTTATGGACATTCTGTAGAAAATAGCATTTTAAAATATCCAATTGAACCACCTGAATTGTTATATCACGGAACTACTCAAAATAGTTTTAATAGTATTATAGAAAAAGGGTTACTTCCTATTGGAAGGCAGTATGTTCATCTCTCATTTGATAAAAAGACAGCAGCAACAGTAGGTAGCAGAAGAAAAGGCGAATTAGTTATACTAATAGTAAAAGCTAAGGAAGCATTTCTAAGTAACATACAATTTTATAAAGAAGAAAACGGCATTTGGTTATCTGACTCAATACCATCAAAATATATAACAGATTAATGGAATTAATAGAAATAAAAGGCCTTTTTGAGATGGACTATGGTGCGCCTTCGCCAACAATATTATCAAACGATAATGAGCTGTTTATTGCATTTTATGCAGACAAAGAAAGTACTTCTGCTATCCCACAAGAGCGCAATACGATTTATGATACGGGAATTTTTGCTTTAAAATTTAAGCGGTATTTAAAATATACATTTGGAATGCCTGGCAATGAAACAATGCATAGTCACCCATACAGTAAACTTGGAATGCAATCGTGTTCGTTTTATGAACTTAGAAACTCTGACCTTATTAAATCTCTTCAAGAGATAGAAAAAGTACATCCTAAGTATAATCCCGAAAGATGGAAGATGTATAAACATTACATATTAACCTTTCACGATAATATGTTTGAATGTATTGCCCAAGGTTTTGAGATTAGAGAAGAAAATATATCTCTTTACAAGCAAGCGTCTATGATGCTTAATGAATTATCGGTGAAGCATTTTTAGTAAAATATTTTCAGGTTTCCTTTCCGGCCAAGCAAATATTAAAAACCGAAGCGTCTGCTGCGGTTTTTTTTGTTTATGGTGCTAATTGTTTTTGGAGGTCAGCTTTAAAGATAAAAGCATCGAGGAACTCTTTAACGAGCTTCTTTTTATCTGCGGGGAGTTTTTCTACTTTACGGAACTGTGATAAAAGTTCTTCATCGTTGATAGCCTCAGCGGATTTATCCTGCATGGTGCCGTTCATTAAAAAATCGGTGGTGGTATCCAGGGCTTTGGCAATGCGGTTTAAAATATCCGATGCCGGCGTAGCTTCACCGCGCTCGTACTTACCTACATTGGTAAAATGCACTTTGGCCAGTTTGGCCAGTTCCTGTTGAGATACACCTTTCTTTTTTCTTGCCTCCAGAAGCCTGTCGGGCAGTTGTTGCTTCATAGTAAAAAGTCTTAATGCTGCTGTAAAAGTATTGAATAAGGTATGTTTTACACAGAAAGATGTAGTGAATGGGGATAAAAGTAGTGTATTGGATTTTTTGTAATAATGCTAAATGACTATGTTTGTAGTGAAATCGATACATTAAAAAACATATCCACATGGCAAATAAAAGCATCCGGCAGGTGAAGCTGCACAGTAAATATCGGGAGCTGCAAAACAGCAGTAAGCAAGTACCCTGGCTGAATATAAGCGGCGTATGGCTGGAGAAAGCGGGCTTTAAAGCCGGCGACCAGGTAGAAATCACCATCAAAAACAACCTGCTTATCATCAAAAACTGTGCATGCGATGGACATTACTACTATTAAGCAAAGCTTAATCATCACCCAGGTACTGGATCATTACAACCTGAAGCCGGATAAAAATAACCGGCTGCATTGCCCCTTCCACAACGATAAAACGCCCAGCTTACAGATTTACCCGGTCACCAATACGTTTTGTTGTTTTAGCAGTAACTGTACTGCCGGCAACGGTGATGCGATACAGTTTATACAGTTGAAAGAAAATTGCAGCAAGCATGAAGCATTGGTAAAAGCTACTGCGCTGATAGAGGGCTGTGGGAGTTCGAATCTCCTGTCTTCCCCGGTAACACAATTAGCGGCAGCGACACTTTTTATAGCGTCAGCACCGCTGGAAAAGATTGCAGTGATAACGAAGCTGTTTAAATACTTTGCAAAGGCCTTACCACTGACAAAGAAAGCGGTTGATTACCTGGCAAGCCGCGAACTTGATTATAAACTGCATGAAGTTGGTTACAATAGCGGTGACTGGCATTATAAGCTGAATGAGCAGCATTTTACCAAAAGCAGTGAACAGTATGGCCTGCTGAAAGAACTGCCAGCAAAAGGTTTTACTGCCTGGGCAAAAGATTGTATTATCTTCCCGTTGAAGAACCAGAATAATAAAGTTATCAGTCTTTACGGTCGCAGCATCACTGACGACAAAGATAGCCGGCATTTTTATTTAAGTAATAGAAGCGGGCTTTATCCAGGCTTCCCATGGTTGCAAACAAAAAAGTTAATACTTACCGAGAGCATTATTGATGCAGCCAGTTTACTACAGCAAAAAGCAATAGCTGAAACCTTTGCTGTACTTGCACTGTACGGCACCAACGGATTAACGGACGAACACCAGGCCGCGATTATTGCATTACCACAACTGGAAGAAATTATATTAATGCTGGATGCGGACGAAGCCGGCGAAGCCGCCACCATCAAACATGCAACTACTTTACAACAGCTTTTACCTGCTATAAAAATCAGCATCCCAGCATTGCCCGCAGATGAAGATGTAAACAGTTTGCTTCAGGGGCATGATGGAAAGTTGCTGGTTGATCTGGTAGAGCAGCGTACAAATTTTTCTTTTTCAATTGAAAAGAAAAAATCTGAATCCATCCAGCCTGCAACACAGCAAAGTAAACTCAACACCAGTAACCCGGAGTTACTCATTTATGATAACAGTGAACTGTATGTTGAAATCCTGGGCGGCATCAAGATTACGGGGCTGGACAGGATGAAGGTCACCTTAAAAGTGAAACATAAAGAAAAAGTGAACCATCCCCAATGGTACAGTATTGATTTATACAACCAGGTGCAGAGAGAGCAAACGATAAATAATGTAGCAGAGGCATTAGAATTAAGCACGCAAGCCACCACGCAAACCTTTATTGATTTAATTACGGAACTGGAAAACCACCGCTTGGCGAAAATAGAAGCACTGCAACCAAAGCAGAAAGTAGTAAATGAATTATCTGCTGCACAAAGAGCCACCGCCATCAATGAACTGAAGAAACCAAAACTATTGCAACGAACTGGCCAGCTGCTGCAGCAATGCGGCATTGTAGGAGAAGAAAACAACAGCCTGATAGCATACTTAGTTTACACGGTGAGAAAACAACCAGTTCCCCTGCACGTCATGTTTTTAGGCAGCAGTGGCAGTGGTAAAACCTACCTGCAGGAAAGGATCAGTGAACTGGTACCGGAAGAAGATAAATTAGAAATCACGCAGATTACAGAAAATGCACTCTACTACTTTAAACAGCATGAGCTGCAAAACAAACTGATACTGATAGAAGATCTTGATGGCGCTATGACGGTGTTTTATCCGTTGCGGGAATTACAAACCAAGCGAAGGATCAGCAAGACCGTTACACTCAAAGACAGTAAGGGCAATTTAAAAACAATTACACTCACCGTAGAAGGCCCGGTATGTGTAAGCGGTTGCACCACCAAAGAAAAGATTTACGAAGACAATGCGAACCGCTGTATTTTACTCTACACAGATCAGACAAGAGACCAGGACAAACGTATCAATGAATACCAGGCAAAATTATCCGGCGGAGAGATTAACAAGGAAAGAGAACAGCAATACAAAGAGTTGTTTAAAAATATGCAAAGGGTGTTACGTCCCATCAATATCATCAATCCTTACGCCAAATACATTGAGCTGCCTAACCTAGTTTTTAAACCAAGAAGAACCATGACGCTGTTATTGGGTTTTATAGAAGCGGTAACTTTTTATCACCAGTACCAGCGGGAAGTAAAAAAAGATAACACTGGCCAGCTCTGCATTGAAACAACGATTGAAGATATAGAAGAAGCGTTTAGTTTATTGAAAGATGTTTTGTTCTCTAAGAGTGATGAACTAACAAAAGCAGCAAGAAGTTTTTTAGAGCAGTTGAAACAATTGTGTGCAGCAACGGAGAACAATACGTTTAATGCAAAGGCCATAAGAGAACAGCTAAGGCTGAACCCCGGCAATATGAAACGTTACTTAAGTGAGCTTGTGCGCTATGGCTATATAAAGGCCAATGGTAACCGTTACAGAAAAGGCAGCTACGAATACAGCATTGTAAACATCGCCGAATACGAAGCCTTAAAATCATCTGTGGAGCAACACCTGCAAACTGTCCTGGGCAGCATCCGTCAAACAAGTTCAGTGGTTCAGTAGTTCAGTAGTGGTTCACTAAGCAAAATGAACCACTCAAACCCGCTACCCGCCTGCATTTTACTTTAGTAGTTCAGTAGTTCACTGAAAAAGACTATTAGCAATTTTTTTTCTTTCAATTGAAATTTATGGCAAACAAAGCAAAGCTGCTGCAATCAGCAGAGTACATCTTATTGCTCCAAAGTTTTAAAGAATGGTTACAGCTTTTAAATTATTCTGTGTTCAGCATAGGGCCATTAACCGGCAGCGTAGAAAAATTTTTATTGTACCAGGAAGAAAACAACAAGCTATTATTAGAACAACTGGAAGCCAGCGATGCAAATCATTTTATAACAATGCTGCAAACAACCATTGGTGAACGTACAAAGAAACTGCTGAGCAATGATCACCTCAATAAACAAATACAGGCGTTAAAACTTTTTAGCCGTTACATAAGAGAGACCGGCAGAAGCCTTGCGGGCTTTGTATTGCCACGATTGGAAGAAGCAAGGGGTAAGCCAGCCTGGCTAACAAGTGAGGAAATAAGCCGGCTCTATGAGGTTATACCAAACAGTGTGCTGGGCATAAGGGATAAAGCAATGTTAGCAGTGTTTTACGGGTGCGGGTTGCGGTTAAATGAAGGCGCCAGCATAGAATTAAAAGACATTGATGCCACCAGGAAAGTATTACATGTAAGAAAAGGGAAGCATTACAAAGAAAGGTTTGTGCCAATAGCAGAAAAGAATTACGAAGAAATAAAACTCTATGTTGATTATGCAAGACCGCAGTTGTTGCAACAAGTAAAAACAGATGCACTATTTATCAGTGTTATCAAAGGCAAAGCCATCACTAAGCAAAGTCTTTACCTGCGTATCAAAGGACTGGTAAAAAAAGCGGAGATCAAAAAGAAAGTCGGCACACATACACTACGCCACTCAATAGCAACACATCTTTTACAAAGCGGCATGAAGCTGGAAAGGATACAACAGTTCTTAGGCCATGGCACCATTGACAGCACACAAATTTATACTCACCTTGCAAATGAAGCATTATGAATTTTACAACTTACCTGCAGCAAAAAAAATATAGCAATAATACTGTGGCTCGCTATACAGAAGGCATACAGCGTTTTTTAAACTGGCTGCAGACTGAAGATATAAAACCGGAATTGTTCACTTATACAGAGTTATTAGACTTTATGCGTTACTGCCAACAGAAAGGCGTAACAAAAAGAAGTGTTCATAATACGCTTTGCATGATAAGGCATTACTGCAATTATTTAGTTGTTGAAAAGAAGCGAAACGATAATCCCGCTGCCGGTGTTTTTATAAAAGGCTTAGTAAGAAAATTGCCAACAAATTTATTAAGCATGGAAGCGATGGAAGAATTATACAAACAATACAGCATCCAGTTACATGTTGACAGCAGCAGAAAGATCATGTTTGGTTTAATGGTTTACCAGGGCATGAACGTTGGCGAAGTAATGCGGTTGCAAAGCCATCACATCAAACTAAAAGAAGGAAAAATATTTATCAAAGGAACGAAACGAACCAATGAAAGATTATTGGATCTGAAAGCTATACAAATAACAGCGCTGCAAAGCTACCTGCATGCAAACAAGTTTACAGAAGGAGCGTTGCTTGTCGATGTAAACAATGGCCGTGTACAACACATGTTGCGCCATTTAAGAATGCTTAACCCGAAAGTAATAAACCCCAAACAAATAAGAAGCAGTGTGATTACGCATTGGCTAAGACAAAATAATTTACGCCAGGTGCAATACATGGCCGGTCACAAGTATGTAAGTTCTACAGAACGTTACCAGGTGAATAACCTGAATGATCTGCAGAATGAGTTGAAAGAACATCATCCGATGAAATAACCAGGTGTTCAACTCCGCTTCCGGATCCTGCATGGGAGTTCGTTGAACCGGGGCCGCTGACTCTTAATCAGCGGGTGCAGTTATGAAATATTTTTTCTTTCATTCTTTTTAAAATGGAGTTCGATCCTTCCCAGCTGAAGATGAGCGGGCTACAATCGAACACGTAATGTATGAGTCCTGGGTCTGAGTCCCAGCGGGACTAGTACATGAAGAGATTTTTTTAAAAAAAGTGGGGCAAAATGTTTTACTAAACGCTGAAACCCTTGCCAGGCAAGGGACGTGGAATCCTTTTTGGCCGACGATATTTTTTTTAAAAGAACTAAGCTACTTTGAATAATTTTTTTTTTAAAGCAAGCCGAGCAATAAGGAATCCACCAACAGCCCATATGCAGTCAGAGAGGAGGTTTACAAGTATGTCTTTGATGGTATCCATTGTTAAAATGAAGATACGAAAAGTTTTTGTGCCCCGCCCTGCGGGACGGGGCGATCTGTTTATCTGGCTGCAAAGTGTTTTTGTTTTAATTATGAAGTGAAGTGTTGCAGCCAGGAAGATAGCAGGGAAAAAGGTCTGCGGTCAAGCCAGGTTCGGCAATCGGATGCGCCAGGCCCGGGGAAGCGTTCTTTTAAATATTTTTTCTTTCAATTGAAAAGAAAAAATCTATTGAAGACTTGGAGTATGGAACGGGCCTGTCACACCGCTTGCAGCTCACCTGTCTTGCCGCAGTCCGCCACTATTTTTATTGCCGTGAAGATTAGATTAAAATAAGCGAGTTCCGTGTAGGCAATAAAAACGTGGCTCCTCCATTTTATGCGCCACCTGCCGGCCACCGGGGGCTTGGCTAATGATTTTACCTTCGCTGGCGCTCCGGTGCTTAACAAGGCCGAACGCGGTCTGTCAACGGCTTCTTGCAGGCAGGGATCTAATTATTAAAAGCCTGCCTGCAATCCCGCCGTTGCCGCCCCCGGTGGCATGGCGCGGTGGCGCCGTTCGAAGATGAAAGATCCGTTCCAAAACAAAAGCTTTTGCCGGTCAGTTCACCTGATGTGATTACTTATAAAAGAACAAGGATAAAAAAGGTCGCAAAGATAGCGGGGTCGGCCGGCCATCCAAAAGCGGCGGGCATAAAGCAGCAGTACTAACAATCAGCTTCATATCCTGCACCAGCTGTATCAAGCCATCAGCAGCATCACCCACGCATTTATACCGCCTCTGCTTTTGGAGTGCCCGTCCGCCCTACCGCTAATGGAAGTGCTTTCTTTTTTTCCCTTTTTTCTTTTACAAAAAGTTTTTTAACCCTTTTAAATCAGCAACTATGCGTTACTACATTACCTTACCTGATGTACCAGTCAAAGACAGTAATGATTACAAAATCATCAAAGTAAACACAATCGATGAAGCAAACTTCTTAGCAGATTACGGCCACAAGGTTATTGCTAAAGGCAACAGCCTGATGGAAGCGCTGTTGAACTTGGAACAGGTAAAACAACAGTCGTCTTAACCAGGTAAATCCGGGCAGCAAACCCCGGATTTTTTCTTTCAATTGAAAAGAAAAATGAACTATTTTTAAGATAATAAGAGTTCTTTGAGTAATGCCTTGAAGCGTTGGGGATGTTTTTGGAAGGATAGCAAAATAGGGACGGTAGTTATTATGCATTCGGCTTGGAAATACCAGGACTGGCCTCTAAAGCAATAGGCTTTGGAGGAAGTAGTGACAATAGGATAAAGTATAATGGAAAAGAGTTGCAGAGCAAAGAGTTCTCTGACGGCAGCGGATTAACATGGGAAGATTATGGCGCCAGGATGTATGACCCGCAGATTGGGAGAT
>CAXTMV010000203.1:0-10716 GCA_964245425.1 uncultured Flavihumibacter sp.
TTGTAAATTGAAAGACGGTTTTTGGGCCCGAAAATCGCAAACTGTCAGATCAAAAATTAGCCACTACACTTTAATTGAGCAGGTTTTCCAGCTTTTGCTGGTTTGCAATGGTTATTATACCTTCCCTTAATTCAATTAACTTTTCATTACGGAAATCACTTAACGTTCTTATTAAAGATTCTGTAGCCGTACCAGCAATGGTGGCCAGGTTTTCACGACTGATATCAATCTGAAACACGCCCAATTGACTACTGCCGTATTTCCTCTGCAATAATAATATCGCATCTGCCACTTTCTTCCTTAGAGAATTGTAGGCAAGGCCTAGCAACTGATTTTCTTTCTCTGCAATGCTCCCAGCCAGCATCCTTATAAATTTTTGGGCCACGGGCGGATTATTATGGATAAGTTCCATAAACTCGTCTTTGGGTATAATTGCCAGCACGGTTTCTTCCAGCGCTTCGGCGGTATCCCGGTACACTGTTTCCTGCAGTAAAGCAATATATCCCAGAAAATCGCCCTTGTTTAAAAGCTCGTTTACCAATTCCTTGCCATTGCCGTTACTTTTATATGTTTTCACTTTGCCCTTCAGCACAAAAAAGACGCCATGCGGATGATTGCCTTCTGTATAGATCTTTTGTTTCTTTTTATATGTATTTGTATTCCTATCCTGCGTCAAAGACTGCCATATATTATTACCCGGAGAGGCCTTTTTTAAAAGATCAACGGCTTCCAGACCAGAGTATAAGTCCTGTTTCAGCAATTCCATTTTTTTAAGGCGGTTGTCTACGGCATTTAGCAATTCCGTTCCGCTGAATGGCTTGGTGATATAGTCATCCGCCCCAAGTTCCATTCCTTTTCTAAAATCACCACGTTCAGTTTTCGCGGTCAAAAAAATAAAAGGGATGTTTTTTATGGTTTCGTTCTTATGAACTGCGTGCAATACCCCATACCCATCCAGCCCGGGCATCATTATATCGCATACAATCAAATCAGGCTTGTGCTCAAGGGCCTGTTCCACCCCGCGCTTGCCATTTTCGGCTATAATTACCTGGTAGTTGGATAACTCAAGTATCTCTGCGGTGTTATCGCGTATTTCATCATTGTCTTCAATCAGCAGAATTTTCTTCTTTTGCATACTTGTCAAGTTGAAAGCTGATGTTAATTATGGTTCCTTTCCCCAGTTCACTTTCGCAGGTGACGGTGCCGTTCATGAGTTCACAGTACTTGGATACGATGTGCAATCCTAAACCTGTTCCCTGGATGGTGCCTGCATTCGCACCCCTGAAAAAGCGTTCCATCAGGTGCTTTTGATCTTCTTTTGAAATACCCATACCAATATCTTTTACGGAAAGTAACAGCTCACCAGGAACCCTGCAAGTTGTAATTTCTATACTGTCTTTTTCTGCAGAAAACTTACTGGCATTGGACACCAGGTTCATGATAATGTGTTTCAGCAATGATGGGTCCAGTGTAACAGTTGTTTCACCGCTATGCCGGTACAGGACTTCCTGCTGGTATTTCAGGTTGTTTTTAATTTCATCCAGCGTTGACGTTAGTAATTCTTGGACATTGAAAGTGGAAGACCGTACGGGTATTTTCCCTTCTTCAATTTTACCCACACTCAAAAAGTCATTCAGGATATCGGTAAGCATATGAACAGAGGAAATGATACGCTGCAAATGTTTATCCCTCTTATGTTGTTCGTCTGTTTGTGTATATTTTTCGATCAGGTAAGTAGACGACAAGATGGTGCTGAGCGGCGTACGGAATTCATGCGATGCCATGGAAACAAAACGGGATTTCAATTCGCCCAGCTCTTTTTCTTTTTCCAATGAGCTGGAGATTTCGGCCTTGGAAGCTTCCAGCAATTGCATAGCAGTTGTAAGTTCATGGGTGCGTTGTTCTACCGTTGATTCCAAATCATTGTTTAGCTTAATGATTTCAGCTTCTGCATTTTTACGCACGGAAATATCGCTGATAAAAGCAATCACATATTTTTCCTCTTTGTCTATATAGCTGGAAAGACTTACCTCCACCGGGAATTCGGTGCCGTCTTTTTTACTGCCGAACAGGTCCAGTCCAACCCCCATGGGCCTGCTTTTTGGATCGGCAATATAGCCGTCTCTGTGGTGTACATGCTGATGGTGATAACGATGCGGCACCAGCAATTCAATGGCCTGTCCGATGACTTCGTCAACGGTATATCCAAATAACGCAAGGGCAAAAGGATTTACCGACTGAACAATGGCCTTGCTGTCTGCAATGACAATACCCAGAGAGGCATTGTTAAACATGGCCTCGTAACGGTAAAAGTCGTTAATGGTATTGGTACCCACCTGCTGCATCGCTGTAAATGTAGTTACAAATAAACGATACCCATATTTTATCTGACCTACGTCAGTTTTGTGGTTGACCCCTGTCATAGTATTGGTTCATTGCCTGGTTCATCTTTGTGCCCTAAAAAATACTACCATGAGATACATCATTGCAAACGACCGAACATCCATTGCATATAGGGAACCGGTAAAAAACCTTTCATTTATCGGTACATTTTTTAAATGGACTGCTGGCCAGGACAAGAACCATCATATTGCCTGGATAGGGATTTGCCTGCTGACTACAACCGCCGTTTTTTTTCCGTTAACGATGGCAGCGATCGTTTTAAACGGCTTACATTTTTCGCTTATCATAGTCGCGAAGCTCGCTTTGGTAATGGTGTTTGTATTAAATCTTGCGGCGATGCCAACCCGCTATACCATTCCTGCTTTTGTGCTGGGTATTTTAACAGATATCGTGATTATCATTATTAGCATTTTTTACTAATCATCATTACAACCAATTCAATGAAAAACGAATAACCAATTGTCCGTTCAAGTTCTTCTACAACGGGCCGTGATTTCGCCCAGTATATCAGCCGTCTTACAGGGGCAAAAATATCAGGCATCTTCCTTGAAAAACAGGATAACAGATCACAATCGGTGCTAAGAAAGATAAAGGAAAACCCTGGTACGCAAAAAGAAGGGTTCGTTATCCCTGAAATAAGCCGCACCTGCTGTGGTAAATGCAATAAAAAAAATGAAGAACAGCTGAAACACTGTAGCAACAGACAAAATAATCACGGACCAACGGCCACTATTGCGTCCATCATTCACGAAAGCCGCTTTTCAGACTTGTTGATGCTGGACGCGGAGATGTCATTTGATGCGCATCAAATTGGGGTGTTGTCTGAAGAAACAAAAACGGTACTTAAAAAAGCAGCGAGTCTGGTTATTATAGTGCCCTAAGCTTTCCATGGTATCGGAGAAATTATCTTTGCATACGAGGGAAGGGCATCTGCAGTCTTTGCCATTAAGCAGTTTATGTATTCTTTCGCCGCCTGGCAGACAAACATATTACGGTGGTGCAAGTAAACAATCCGGGGGATGCCGCTATTACCATTAGGAATAATAGAATGGGATTGTTACAAAAACATTATTCTATGGTATGTGTTGATACAGCATACGGAACAGCCAGCGAATCACTGTTTACCTACTGGGCGGGCAAACAAAATGCTATAGTAGTGATGGGTGCATTCGAAACCAACCCAAAGCCTCATAACGACCGGCAAAATACAGCCGAAACATTGGTAAAAACCATCACCCTGCCATTGTTCGTTGCGCACCAGTTTTAAAACAAAACAACTATATACCATTACAGAACAGGCAACAGGGTTGATACAACCCGGTTATTTATTTCGATCCCATTTCCGTGTATTTTAATTTTCACGCACTAGCCGCACCGGCAACAACAACTGTCACATCTTCTCCTGACCATGGTCATGCATTGCGCATGTTTGCAACCCTATCTTACATCAATAAACAACCAACTAAATATAAAATGATCATGAAACACTTTATTCCGAAAATATTTATGCTGTTGCTGTTCGCCTGTCAATTGTCGCTGGCTTCCATGGCGCAGGTAATGTATTCTGCAAAAGACGACCTGCAAATTGTTGTTAGTGGCACCTCAACCATGCATGACTGGGACATGAAAACTTCGAAAGGAGAAAGTAATGCCATGATTACCCTGAACGCCGAAGGCCAAGTAGCCGGTTTAACCGCACTGAACTTTACCGTGCCTGCCGAGAGTTTAAAGAGCAATCACAAAAGCATGGATAAAAATGCCTACAAAGCGCTAAAGACGGGCGAGCACACAACGATCTCCTACACTGTGAAGACTGCTAGCGTTACGCCCGGTGGCAATATACAATGCCAGGGAAAACTATCTATTGCCGGAACAACGCTTGATACAGACCTTACTGCCACGGGGCAGGTAAATGCAGATAAAAGCATTTCTGTAACTGGAAGTAAAAAAATAAGTATGAAATCCTTCCACATGATACCCCCAAGTTTTATGTTGGGCACCGTTACCACAGGCAACGATGTAACCATTCAATTCAACCTCACACTTAGAAAATAGGATTACTCATTTCTGTAAAAAGGTTTATATGCAATACAACAAATACCAACTCGCACTACTGCTTACACTATCCGTTTTTCTGCCGGTAATGGTGAATGCGCAGCAACCCACTATCTCAAATTTACGGCCATACGATAAATCAGGCGTTAACGTGTTTGAAGATCCCAAAGACAGTGCTTCGTCATTTACCGGGTTAAAAGTAAGATTTGGCGCAGGGTTTACGCAACAATTTCAAAACCTGCAACACAAAAATCCAGGCGCGCTGAATAACGAAGCGGGATCATTTACCAATGGCGTCTCCTCCCCGGGCAATAAATTAAAACCGGTTACCGCAGGATTTCAAACAGCACAGGCAAATTTATACATGGATGTACAACTGGCAGATGGCATTCGCTTGAATATTACCTCTTATCTCTCTAGCAAACACCACAATGAAACCTGGGTAAAGGGTGGGTATATACAATTCGACAAGCTTCCTTTTAAAGGACAAATCTGGAACGATATTATGAAGGTCGCAACGATAAAGGTCGGTCACTTTGAACTGGACTACGGTGATGAACATTTCAGAAGGAGCGATGGCGGCCAGGCATTGTACAATCCTTTCATGGAGGGAAATATCATGGATGAATTTGCTACGGAAATCGGCGGACAAGTAATGCTGAGAAAGAATGGCTGGTTTGGTATCGCCGGACTCAGCAGCGGTATGATCAAAGGAAATGTGGATTCATTGTTCAAGACAGCCAACCCTGATAACGACTTGCACAAAGCCCCGTCCATTTTGTTAAAAGCGGGGTTCGACAAACAGGTGGCCGATAACATGAGAATCAGGCTTACCGGTTCTTATTACGGGAACCAGAGCAGTGGTGGCAACACATTGTTCGGTGGTGACCGATCCGGTTCCAACTACCAGTTTATTATGGAGCAAAATGCAAATAATCCAAGCAGCACGACGGGATCCGGTTCACCACTTGCATTCTCCGGACGTTTTAACCCAGGGTTCAGTAAAAAAATTAATGCCGTCATGTTCAATGGTTTTGTAAAAGTGCATGGCATGGAATTGTTTGGAACGTATGAAACGGCGTCCGGCAGAACTTCCACGGAAACAAGCGATCGGACAGTAAACCAGTATGCTGCTGATGCAGTTTACCGGTTTGGAACTTCCGAAAATCTGTTTATTGGCTTACGCTACAATGCGCTGGGCGCCCGCCTGGCTTACAATGCTGCAGGTACCGGCGCCGGTGCCATCACCTACGCAGGTGATGTACATATCAACCGATTTGCCGCAGCAGCGGGCTGGTTCCTCACAAAAAATATCCTCCTGAAAGCGGAGTACGTGGTACAACAATACAAAGATTTTCCCGGTGCAGATTACCGCGCAGGCGGCAAATTTAACGGGTATGTAGTTGAGGCCATTGTCGGATTCTAATCAACCTGATTCGCTTGCCAATACTATAAAGGCCGGGAATTTTCATATCCCGGCTTTTTCGCCACAGAAATCATCGTTACGGTGGCACCTGACTGACCACGGAAAAAAATGCTGTATGTCATTCCAAAAAAATATATTGGCAATGGTTGTGTTTATGGTTATTGCCATGATCTGCATGGCCGTTGTACCGCCGGTCAATACTGACTATACCGCCAAATGGCTGATCTTACCGCAATGCGTGGTGACAGTAAACGGTAGCACCAACCTAAATAAGTTCGCCTGTACGGTAGCCGGTAATACCATGAACGATACACTTACCTGTGTGATAAAAAAAATAAATCATGGTGCTGTGGCGATGAATGGCAATATGATGCTGCCGGTAGCTGGCTTTGATTGCGTAAACACCATGATGACGAAAGACCTCCGGAAAACGCTGAGGGAAAAAGAATATCCCGGCTTTTACATTTATTTTGTTTCTATGGAACGGTATCCCCTCTTAACCTCAGCGCAGGAATTTGTTACCGGTACCGCCATCATTGAACTGGCAGGCGTAAAAAAACTATTGGAAGTTCATTTCCGCGTATCGATGGACAGCCGGGAAATTATTCAGCTGGCAGGAACGCAAAGTATTTATTTTTCAGCTTTCAACCTGGTTGCCCCACGAAAGCTGGGTGGCATAATCAAAACAAATGATCGGCTCGACGTGGAATTCATCATTTCCTGCAGGTTAATAAAATAAAATATGTGTATTGATCGTATTGAATATCCCGACCTGGACGCAAAAATCATGGCTGCGAAACACCGACGCTATTCGCTTCCATCGCTTTGACAATATGATTAGCCATACTTGTAAGGCCGCGGGATAAATTCACCTATACGATGTCCTGATCATCAATCGCATTTTTTACATCTGGGTAATTAATTGCGTTGCCTTCAATTACTTTAAAACCTGAAGCGATATCTTTTGGCCTTTTTTTTACTATTTCGCGCAAATAAAGTTAGTTCTACATTGCTGAGTTAACCCAATTCGTCTATGACAGATTTTGCTAAACTCCCGTTTGCGCCGATGATAATTACTTCTTTCATTTTTAATAATTATCTCGCTTTTTCATTTTGGTTGAGGTTTTAAATCGCCATACCAATATGATGCGGTGACACCACCATCCATTAAAAAATCGCTTCCTGTAATAAACGCACCTTCCTGACTCATAAGAAAGGCACCCAACGCACCTACTTCATCCGGAGTTCCCGCACGCTTAACCGCGCTCAAATCAATCATTCGACGATAACCTTCTCCTCGTGGTCCTGTCAGCTCATCCTTTGCAAGAGGCGTTATAATGATACCAGGACTAATTGTATTAATACGTGCGCCACGCTTTCCCCAAGGAACGGATTGGGCCATTACGCGCAGCGAATTTCCTCGTTTTGAAAGCTGATAGGCATGAAGTGAATCCATCACTTTATCCGGTTGTAAAAAGGAAAGATTGAGCAATTCCTCCACTGGCGTCAACGCTAATGCCTCGTTTTGTTCGATTGTTAAAGCCGGTAACCGATGTCCGGATTGAGAAGCAATTACAATTCCGGACCCGCCTGCTTCTATGACGGCACCAAACAAATCCAACACGAGGGCTGTTCCATACATATCAACTTTTAAAATGGTTTGAGGTGAAGCCTGAGATGGTGAAACACCCGCGGCATGAATTAAACCATGTATACCGCCAATAGATGTAGCATTATCTACAAGCGCAATGACCGACTCTTTGGATGACACATCAACAATTGAGGTACTGGTTTCAAATCCTGCTTCACTCAGCACTTTCGCTGCTGCCGCACAGTTTTCTTCACGCAAATCCGCTAAGAGCACATGTTTTCCAGCACTAACGCGGCGCGTAATCGCTTGTCCAATTGAACCTGCTCCGATTAAAACCACAACTTGTTTCATAATATCTCCTTTTATATTGCGAAAATCTTTAAACTATACTTTTATTTACCTACCATCTGTTGCAGATGAGCAGGAGATCTCTCCCCTTTCACAGTGACTTTTCGTGAAGATAAAACATGTACATTGTAAATACGTTCGTACCGCCTTCCTCCTTTAAGAATCACGGTTTTCTGTTATTGCTTTATGGGAGGTTTTCATGGACTTTTGTTTCATGTTTCTTTTCAGGAATTTTGGCCAGAAGGCAACAATTATTTCTCTTTCAGTAATTTTGTTTGCATCGATAAATAAGCCTGCAAACGGGCAAAATAAAGCAGTCAGCCTTTCACACGCCGAAAGTATAGCGATATTCCCTGCCGATAGGCCGATCCTGAAAATCACTGTTTTTAGTGATTGAACGCTTTTGTATAAGATGGAACTTTGCCGCTGTGGCCTTTGGCAATCAGGATTTCAGGATGGCAATGATGCAGCCCTAAAATGCGAAGTATGAAAAGAAAGATCAGGATACAAAATGGTTTTTTAGTGATGGTGCTATTGGTGGTTACCAGCAGCCTGAATGCACAGGCAACACAGTATTTTGTTAACCCGGTCAAAGGTAATGACACCGCAGTAGGTACGCAGAATGAACCGTTAAAAACTATAAACGAAGCTGCCAGGCGGGTAAATTCGGATACGCAGCCCAAAGCAACCGAGATCATTCTAACGGAAGGTATTTATCTCTTATCTTCTACTGTGGTTATCAGAAATGACAAATTTTCGCCAAACAACCGTTTACAATTGAAGGCCGAAATAAACCCTGACGACCTGAACTGGTCTCCGCAAAAGATGCCGGTTGTCATAACGCTTGTTCCGCTGGCTCCCGGAACCGGGGGTGATGAGGCAAGAGGGATCGATATCGAGATCAGCCACGTCACAATCGAAGGAATAAAATTTACCGGCAGCCCTGATTATTCTTATAAAAATGAAAAGGAATTGCGCCGCAGTTACCCGATATGGCGTGACGGTAAAAGCATGGATGACCTAGTAGTCACCCAATGTTTATTTGCCGGCAACGCCGATGTGCTGCCGCTTCATGTTGGTGTGATTGCTAATGGATTTGGCCTTTTGATAGATCACTGTGTGTTTTTTAACTGCAAAAATCCGGTAGTGTACTGGAAAACAAACGGAACGCCCGGCCATGGCAATGCGATGCGGAACTGCCTTGTTTACGCGTGTTATTTTAGCGGCATCTGGACTACCAAGGATACCGATGGTAATAGTTTTGACTTTCAAAATAATATCATTGTCAACTGCAAAACTGCCTGGATCAGGGAAACCGGTAGCAAACAGGAGTACAAGATCAGTAACAGCATTTTTTCAGGCAATATCCAAATGGCCGGGTTCGGCTCAGGCCCAGTATCCGGTACCAATGAGTCAGATCTGAGGTTTTTAAAAATGGAAAATGTAAAGATCGACCCCCTTGAAGGAATAAAGATAGAGAAGGACCAAAGCAAGCGCAATTACCTTCAACTAGTTAGAGGCTCTTTGGGGAGCGAATTAAATACCGGGCTTTTTAAAAATAAAAACTAAAGCTGGTATGGTGAACGGATTTTTGTCAGCGATACCAGGGTATTTTTTGTGCAGACATCATCATTCAGGCGACAGTTTATTGGTAGCCAGTTACAACAGCAATTGTATCCAGCGGCTTAAGCCGGTTTTTCACCGGGCTTCCATCGGAAAGCCTTTAAAAGATAAATGTATCCGATCAGATTTATTACAAATCTTATTCGGTCGCAAAGCACCCATTTAGCAGTCAATCCCATAATGACTTCCGGTGTATTGTTGCCACCAGCTTCGGCCATCAATATATCATTGATGGGATAAATATAGGCCAGTGTAAAAACAATAGTGATCACCGTGCCTATAAAAGTAATGAAAAGATATCGGCGGTGAAGTTTACTTTGCCAGCCAAGCAGCAAAGCCAGCAGCTGCGGTACTGCGCTTCTTAACATCATAAAAGGCGGCCCAAAGAAGTACCAGATATAGGTGTTGAAAGCAGTATGGGTGAAAAAGTTATATACCGAGGCGGGCGGATTGGCAGTCCATTGCGGATTAATGACTGACATCATAAAAATGGTGCCTCCAAGCCATATGCTTGCGCCGATTACAGACCACCATAAAGTAAAATTAAAGAGCTGTGTTTTAAATTTCATAAGCTTATTTTTTAGATAGATTTCAGATGCCATCAGCAATAGGAGCATCTTTTGGCAAATGTCATTAATGGGTGTTACAAACCCAATCACGGAAAACATGGATATTGGTTGCCAAGGGCATGCAGTAATGCTTCATGGGATGCTGTATGTATCTTAATGTATCTTAGCGAAAAAAGATAAAATGAGATTTACACCGTCTTAATCAATTTCCTTAAACATTATATAGCTATCCACATATCCCGCCGTTATATGTCTGAAATAACCCGGCGTGATGCCGATGATACGGAAACCATTCTTTGTCCATAGTTCAACAGCACTTGTATTTGTACTTACTGACAATATTAAACTGCATGCCCTTGTACCCGATGTCTTTTGCAACTTGCAGAGAGTGCCGGCACATCAAGCTACCGGTACCTTTACCGCGGGCGCCCCGGTGCATTAGGTAACCGAAATTTGCAATGTGCGCGCCCCGACCTAGTCGGTTTGCCTTGATGGAATAGGAGCCGGTAATAACGCCCCCCCCCTTCAGCAACAGATGCTTTCCCGACAGCCGCGAACCAAAGGCTGATGAATTCTTTTTTGATATTTCAGGAGCGAAAACAACAGAATTGCCTGCGTTAATTGCCTTCTCAAATATTAGCCAAACAGCTTCGACATCTTCAGCACTGGCCTGTCTTACCCTCAGTATTTTATTTATATTC
>CAXTMV010000204.1:0-9234 GCA_964245425.1 uncultured Flavihumibacter sp.
GCCATGATGAATGCCAATCCCCAAATGAAAACACAAATGGAAACGGCACTGAAAATGATGCAGGGAGGGGGCACCAATTCGATGGGGCCAACCGGATTCACCATCAGGAACAAAGGGAACAATTCTCTAATGCAAATGGATGGCCTTGTACCGGTAAAAATATTGTATATGGGGGACAAAAAATGCACGTATAGCCTCGACAGTGCCGCGAAAACCTATACGCTGGTAGCAACCGATAGTAGTTTACGATCGGCCGGCAACACCAAGCACATCGCTACAAAAACGGCTGATACCAGGATCATACAAGGCTATAACTGTACAAAATATATCATTGACAAGGACGCCAAGGACACTTCCCTGCGCCAGGTTTTTTGGGTAACCACTGAAATAAAAGGCCTGGATGCAAGAAGTATGCGCATGAATACAAATCAGTCGTTGTATTATGAAGGCATGTCCGGTGTGCCCTTACGGATGGAGCAGAATACGCATTCGGTAAATATTGTTATGGAAGCAATAGCGATACGGCGTGAGCCATTGCCGGCTTCCCTGTTCCAGTTGCCGGCGGATTATAAGGAGCAGAAACGATATTAAACAAGCCGTCCATACATAAAATGGGTTGCAGGCTTCTATACCCGCAACCCTTTATATATGATTGGTTACTGCCAGTGACAGGCTATTGACGAGTTAAACTGGCTAACGACTGCAGGCGATCGACAATAGACTATTTCTTGAATTCTTCCAGTGAATCGATGTCAGCGCCATCCACTTTAAGTTTCATGATCCATTCCGCATTTTCAATGTGCACAATATAAACAGTGCGCTGGCGGGTGGCTATTTCTTCTACCAGTTTGATATCGAAGCCGAAATAATTGGTTTCAATATTTTTTCTTACATCAACCGGTAATTCGCTGCCGGTATTGTAAATACGTTCTGTATACTGCCAGTCGCCTTTCTTGTTGTAGCCAACACGGTACTGGCTGTTTTTTTGCATGAACTTGGTGATAAAGCCATCGCTTACTTCCTGCCATTTGGCATTTTCAGCCTTACGATAGTCTTTCTTGAAATTCTTAACAGCACGTGCGTCAATACCCGGTTCTTCGGTATTGTCATTACCATTGTCATTGGTAGTAATGGCAACTCTGTTAGAGGCATAAACGGCGGTAGACTGTGCATGAACGGTAGTGGCGGCAAGGATACATGCCAGGGCGGCAACAGACAGGCGAATGTTTTTCATTTCTGGTTTTTTAATAGTTACGGATTATCAATCTCTGTTCAGGAACACAAAACTAACCGGGACAGCCAGTTTTTTTTATTTTTTCGATGAATGGGCGCTTTTTTCCGGTAAATGAAAGCAGCGAAGATGGGTCGCCCAAAAAAGCGCACCCACAGAGTGTTTATTTCTATTGCTTTACTATTTTAACCCGGCTGTTTATGCTGCTGCTGTTTACCTGTAGCCAATAAACGCCGGCAGGCCACTGGCTGGTGGAGATGCTTTTGCTATAGGGGCCTTTTGGTTGTACCCAGCTGTTCTGCCAAATTGGTTTACCGGATATATCTGATACCTGCAGCGTTAGTTTACCGCTGGCGCCGGCATTGCCGCTTAGCAGGCAGGTATTATTAACCGGGTTGGGGTAAACGGACAGCGGACTGAGGCCGGATGCCCCGTTCAGTTTTAATATGGAAGAGTATTGAACAATACCTTGCAGGCCAACTGCTTTTATCCTGTAATAGACAATTGCCTGTTGCGCCCGCAGGGCATTGTCCTTTGCATCATACTGCAATCCGGCAACGGGCACCTGCTTAAACGATGCAAAAGACTGTCCATCTGCCGAGCGCTCCACCTCAAAATATTTTGTATCGCTTACATCATCTGCCTGCCATTGTAATTGTACGCCTGCGGAATTACGGATGCCTGTTAGCGTTATACTGCGCAGGGGCAGGGTGGTTTGTATGGCCGTGGCCATGGTTCTTGCCAGCAGGCTGATATAGGCTGACTGTGTATAAATAGCGGCTTCGGTAATTTCCCATGAATTTTCATTTGCCGTTCCGTTCCAGCCCGTATTCCATTCGCGAAAGCTTTTTTGCGCGGGTTGACCGCCGGGAGGGTTAATGGACTGTATGGAGAAATTCTTATTGGGACCGCCCGGCAAATAACCCGGTGCCGGTCCGTAGAGGGAGGTAATGGCATTGTCCCATACCGTGCCGTCTGCAAACCAGCTGTGGTAGAATTCATTCACGCTACTGTCGGCCCCAAAAGCATACATATTGGTGAGCATTACCTTGCCCATGGGGTTTACGCCATGAAACCAGTGGAGGTAGGATTCACCCGTTTCCCGGTACAGGGCTTCGCTGGCGGGGTTGATACCAAAATCGGCGAAATCGAAATTATCGAGGCCTGCGCTGGCTTTTGTTTCATTGCTGCCCCAGGTATACTGATCGTCGGGCATGGATGCCCGGTAGAGATCGGTATGGTTATTATAATCGGTAATACTCATGATGGCGTTCTGTGCCGCTTTGCTGGACAGGATATTATTTTTTACCGCGGCGGTGGCGCCCGGTAATTGGGTATACCTCAGCAGGGCGCGTTGAAGGGCCTGGTAATAAGGCCCCCACCAGCCAAAAGACAATGGCCGGGCATTGGTATACTGTGCGTCAAACACATCGCGGTAAGCGGTATTGCCGGTGGCCTCGTATAAATAGGAAGCTGCAGTTATCAGCAGTTCTTTTTGCGTGGCTTCATCCTGATCGGCATCCCCCGATACAATATTTTGATCGTCGCAGCTGGTTTCAAAACTGGTAAAATTACTGGTGGTTACCAGCGAACGGTTCCAGGCATTGATGGCCCTGGTCAGCAAATCATTGCCGTAGGTGGTCATGGCGGCATTACCCAGCGATTTGTATACGATAGAAGCCAGGGCAAAATTGGCGGCGCCGGTGAGGGTGGCCGAAGTACATTCGGGTACATAATACCGGGGATTGTGATCGGTGCTGGGCGGGGAGGCGCTGTTGTAATTATCGGCGCCCACTTTTAAAAACAGGCCATTGGTGCCGGTGGCATCCTGCATGCGGGTGAGCCAGTCCAGCTCGTATTTCACCTCATCCAGTATATCCGGTATGCCATTGCCCGATTCGGGGATATTGTAATCATCTGTAAAATAACTGGGGTGCATCCGGTAGGTTTCCAGCAAGTTGCAGACGGGGGTGATGGTAAAGCTGCTGTATTTGTTGCAATCGCCGGCATCAAACCAGCCGCCATGCAGGTCCCTGGCGGTTGCATTATTTGTTTTGTCGTACCGCGAACGGGCGGCATAATCCTGGTTGGCCCCGCCGAAAGCAGCTGCGTCGGACCATTTGGCATCGGTGAAAGGAGGTTGCTTGGCAAAGTTGACCCGCTGATAAAAATACATTCGCACGGCTTGCTTTAGTATATCGTTGTATACATGATCGTTGATCTCAAAACGATAGGAGCCGGTGTTATTGGTCAGATCATACAGGTAATAGGAGCCGGGGGTGGTTACAGCACTGAAATCGAACCACCAGCCACGGTCGCCGCTTTGCGCCTGGGTATTGCCATTATTCCAGGGCAGCAGCGTGCCTGTAAATACGACTGCGTCGGTGATCCAATTACGCACCTGGTACTGGTTGGTGCCGGTGCCTGGTGAAAAGGATTCTGCGGCATTGTAGCCAACCTGCGGGTCTGCTATCACCGCTACTTTTTTGCTATTGGGCAGGTAGCCGAATTGGTCAATCTTGATATGTTTGCAAAAGCTGCCCGGCGGATGCGCGGAAGCGATGCTGAAAACACAGAGGTTTATCAATAACAGGTAACGGAATTTATTTTTCATATAAGCAGTTTTGCAGGCATACACAGAAGGAAAATAAACGGCAGGGGAACAATAAACGGTCAAAAATTATGCCATGGGAGCTAAAAGACGGCTGATTTTGGAATGGCGTAATGGTATCGCACAGCGTTAGCAGCGCAAAGGAGTTCGCCGCGTTTCTTTTTTTCGGTGTTAGCTCTCTGCGACATCTTTGCCTCATGAATGCGGCATTAAAAATTTCCCCTGTCATCCATTTGCCTGCCGCAGGCTGTAACTTGCGTCATAACAATCTGTTCACAAAGCAACAGCCGGCAAAACACCTGTATGAAAAGATTTTCCACGCCCATCATTGTTATTTTGGTGATGCTGATTGCGATACTGGGCATCACCAATCCAGGGTTTAAACAGCCCTACCAGTTGTTTGATGATGCCGAAGGGAAAGTGGTCCATAACTATTTTATTTTTTGTGTGTACAAACAATACAATGGTCATACCCTTAGTGCAGATGGCCAATACCTTATTTACAAAAGATACATTGGCATAGCACTGCGGTTCATCGCGATCAGTCCCTCGAAAGAAAAACGTATCCTCTAACAAAGCAATTCCTGGTCGGCCTGCTGTAACTGCCGAATGTTCTGTATATTGAAAAAAAATGGCTATGAAAAAATTGCCTGCCCAAAAAAAGGTAGCAAAGGCCGCCGGCAAAAAAGCCGTTAAAGCGGCTGCCGAGACAACGCCTGCCAAGGTAAAACTGCCCGGGTTAAATAAGTTTTCAGACATAACCCTCAAAAGGGGCGTTACCGCGAACTTGCGCCCGGCCAAAACGGCAATAAAGAAAGCAACGCCGAAGAAATTGCCGGGTAAAAGAAAGCCGACCGTGCTGACACTGGTTACTTCAAAACCAACCGCTGTTAAAAAAGCAGGCAACAAAAAAAAGAACAAATAGCCTTCTACGGCATGGCGCAGCACATACCGGGCGATTTTCCGTAAATTGAATTTTCTTAATAAGGCTTCGGCCAGTACATCATCCCAAACATGAGAATAATTATTTATGCATCCCTTTTGCTAGGATGCTTTGTTTCAGCCACCGCCCAGCAACCAGCCGCCATTACTGAAAAAAATTATGCGCTGGCGGAAAGCCGTCTGTTGTATAACACTGAACCACTGGTAGATAATAATTTTAACGGAAGACCAAACTGGTTACCTGGTGATCGTTTCTGGTACCGGATACTCACACCCCAGGGGAGTGCCTTTATGCTGGTAGACCCTGTAAAGGGTACGCGCACAGCCGCCTTCGATCAGCAAAAACTGGCGGCCAGCCTGTCGGCTGCTGCCGGAAAAACCTATACAACCAATATGTTGCCCTTCCAGTCCGTCAATTTCTCTGCGGATGGAAAATCCATTTCTTTCCAGGCGGATGAAAAATCCTGGACAGCCGATCTGCAGAGCTACGCGGTAACAGCCAATGCGGATGCCGGCAATGCGGGCCGGGGCCGACGCGGTGGCGGGCGCCGGGGTGGCAATGAAATTGCCTCGCCCGATGGAAAAAAAGAAGTCTATATCAAAGCTTATAATCTCTGGGTGCGCGAGGTGGCCAGCGGCCGGGAAACCCAGCTGACCACTGATGGCGCCAAGGATTTTGGGTATGCCACCGACAATGCCGGCTGGACGACCAGCGACCGGCCGATCCTGCTGTGGTCGCCCGACTCACGCAAGATTGCTACCTATAAGCAGGATCAGCGGAATGTAAGCGATATGTACCTGGTGAGCACCAATGTAGGCAAGCCCACCCTCCGTTCCTGGAAATACCCCTTGCCAGGCGATAAAGACATTATTACCATACAGCGGGTGATCATCAACGTAGATACCCCCAAAGTGATTGTGATGCAGATAAAGCCTGATCCGCGCCGGGGTACGCTGTGCGATGATATCTCCTGCGGCGGCACGGGTTTCGACGATGTGGATTGGAACGAAGATGCGTCGCAACTGGCATTTGTTTCTACCTCCCGAGATCACAAAGAAGAGAAATTTCGCATAGCCGACGCCGCTACAGGCGCCATCCGGGAAGTATTCCAGGAAACCGTGGCTACCCAATTCGAATCCGGCCGCGGCAGCATCAACTGGCGTTACTTAAATAAATCAAATGAGATCATCTGGTATTCGGAACGTGATAACTGGGGCCATTTGTATTTGTACGATGCCGCCAGTGGAAAATTAAAGAACCAGATTACCAAAGGCAATTGGCTGGTGACCCGGATCATCAAGATCGATGAAAAGAAACGAGTCCTGTATTTCCTGGGCGTTGGCCGCGAGCCGGGCAATCCTTATTTCAATCACTTGTACAAAATTGGGTTCGATGGCAAAAACCTCGCCCTGCTGACGCCAGAGGAAGGTAACCATACAATAGCGCTGGCGCCTTCCGGCAATTATTTTACCGACAGCTATTCAAAACCGGATCAGCCGGCAATATCCGTTTTCAGAACCATTGATGGCAAACTGGTAACCAGCCTCGAGAAAACAGATATAAGCAGGCTGGCCGCCACCGGCTGGAAAGCGCCTACACCCATCACCATTAAGGCCCAAGACGGGCAGACTGATCTGTTTGGGCTGTTGTTTACGCCTACCAACCTCGATCCGGCCAGGAAATATCCCATCGTAGATTATATTTATCCTGGTCCGCAGGGTGGTAGCATTGGTTCCTGGTCTTTTTCTTCTGCGCGCAATGATAACCAGGCACTCGCCGAACTCGGGTTTATTGTGGTGGCTATTGAGGGCACCAGCAATCCCTTCCGTTCAAAGAGTTTTCATGATATGAGCTATGGCAACATGTCGGAAAATACCCTGCCTGACCAGATAGCCGGCATCCGGCAACTGGCGCAGCAATACAGTTATATTGATACCGGTAAAGTAGGCATCTGGGGGCATTCGGGTGGTGGCTTTGCCACTGCATCGGCCATGTTTCGCTACCCCGATTTTTTTAAAGTGGGTATTGCAGAATCGGGCAACCATGATAATCGCAATTATGAAGACGACTGGGGAGAGCGCTACGACGGCCTGCTGGTGATGGGTGCCGATGGCGGCCCGTCTAACTATGAGGCACAAGCGAACCAGAACTGGGCCAAAAACCTCAAGGGCAAACTGATGCTGGCGCACGGACTGATGGATAACAATGTACCGCCTTCCAATACCTTGCTGGTAGTGGAAGCCCTTGAAAAGGCCAATAAGAACTTTGACCTTGTCATATTTCCCAACAGTGCGCATGGTTATGGCAACTATTCACCTTATATGATGCGCCGGCGTTGGGATTATTTTGTCCGCAACCTGGCTGGTGCCGAGCCACCACCGGAATACCTGCTGAAAATGAAAACCGATCCGCGGAATATGGGTGCCAATCCTTTTTAGGTAGAAGGATATGTATGATTATTTAATAACGGCTTATCAATAAAACGAACTGCTATGGCTTTTCAATTATTGGGCAATGATCAGACACCCGTGCTGCCGCCCAGCTCCGACGAGAAAACGGTGGCGCTGCTGGCGCATGTGATAACCCTGGTGTCTTGTCTCCTGGCACCGCTGATCATTTACCTGATCAAGAAAGATGAATCCTCTTTTGTTGCGGAGCATGCGAAGGAGTCGCTTAATTTTCAACTGACGCTGCTGCTGGCGGTGATTGTTCTTTTTGTTACCATTATCGGGATATTGCTGATCTGGTTAATCTGCCTGTATGCATTTATACTGGTGATTGTAGCCACCATCCGCGCCAGCGAAGGAAAATTGTACCGGTATCCTTTATCTATAAGGTTTATCAAGTAGTCTTGCAACTGTTCTGCGTAAAAGTTCCTGTAAGAAAAGCCAGGTGCTATTTCTTCCCGTTCATGGGTATCCTCAAAATCAATTTCTGCCTTTTGCGACATTTTTACAACAAGTCAATAGATATGAATTTATTTCGCAGATCCGGAAAAGCTTACATGTCCTCAGCAACCGGCTGCTTACCTGTTATATTCACTCAGCCAATGAAATTGTTTTTCCGCCAACTGAAAATGGCGGTTGATTCTTTTTAACTCTATGTATAAACTATCGTTGTGTTGTTTTCCCCAGAGACGAACCGTGCTGCTATCGGGCGTTTCAAACCGGAAGCGGATCATCGGCAGGCTGTCAGACTTGTTTTTCTTGAAGAAGAGGAATTGAGAGGGGCTGTCCAGTTTATAGGTAAAGTAAGCGCGGTTATAGCGATGCATAAAACTGGTATCGGAAGTCTGCAGGCTGCCGCTCCCATTTTCAAAGATGAGTTCCTGCCAGCGCAGGCTGTCTGCGCCGGCTGGTACAACAGTATTGTTTGTTGAATAGACTGTTACTGCATAGACGCCGTTTTTGACCGGCTGTGCCAGCGGCGGCTGGTGCAGTGATTTGTAATAACCATGCGCAGCAATAACAGGCATTATAACGGCCACCATAATAAAGCCGGCTTTAAAAACCAGGCGTGTAATCTTCGTCCATTTTTTTGTATACCTGAAATGATAGAGTTCGCAGGCGGCGGCTGGTTTATTCAAAATAAAAAAACAAAGGATGCGGTTGCTTTCATTGGCCGCTAAAAAAAGGCATACGAATACAAGTTGTAAGGAAAATATTTTTACCGGTATATCATAACAAAGATTCAATGCGGCTACGTTGATAAATACGGCGGTGGCAAACAGCACGCCCATGGTACTGGTTCGCCGGTACAACAGTAGTAAGCCGGCGATCGTTTCCAGCAGGCCCGAAAAAAACTGGTAGGGGCCGGAGTAACCGATGAACAGCCAGGAAAAACGCATCGGTAGCAGATCTCCCAGGGGCGTTGCCAGCTGGTGCGTGCTGGGGAAGGCCATCTGTGTAAGGAATAATTTATCAATGCCATAAATAAAAGCGAACAGTGCCACATAATAGCGTGCAAACAGGCACAGCCAGTAGTTCAGGTGACTGTAATTGCGCTGTTTCCGGTCGATCAGCGACCATAATAGGCATCCAGTCGCCGACAGGGTAAGAAAAAGCCATACCTGTGCCCATCCGTAAGAGGTATCGCCGCTGCCATTTAAGGGCACCAGCACAGGGCGCACATGAAATAACGTTGCGTTGGCCGTGTTCACCAGCCAATCCAAAAACCGGTACCAGAACCCGAGCAGGAAGTCGATGCCCGGTATGCCATCCAGCCAGGTCCAGGGCTGCATCAGCAGCACCAGTAAAACAAAGAAGAAACGGAAAATGATCCTTCGCCATAAAGGCCAGGGTTGCAGCGGTAAGATGGGTTGCTCCATACGAGGGCGTTTTGTTTAGGCGGATAAATGTAATTAATAATTAAGAACTAATAATCCGGCTGTCCGCGAATAGCGCACCGCTCATTGCTTCCTCCACAATCAGTATCTTGCAGCTTCAATGC
>CAXTMV010000204.1:9244-10620 GCA_964245425.1 uncultured Flavihumibacter sp.
ATAATTACCTTTGCTCACTTATAAAAATTGCTATATGAAAGAAGTGTATATTATTTCTGCTGTAAGGACGCCGATAGGAAGTTTTGGCGGATCTCTTAAAGGGTTATCGGCTACCCAGCTGGGCGCTGCCGCCATTAAAGGCAGCCTTGCGAAAGCCCGCATCCAACCGGCACAGGTGCAGGACGTGCTGATGGGTTGTGTTATACAGGCCAACCTGGGGCAGGCGCCTGCCCGCCAGGCAGCAAAATTTGCCGGCCTGCCCAACGAAGTAAACTGTACTACGGTGAACAAAGTATGCGCCAGCGGCATGAAATCCATTGCACAGGCAGCGCAAAGTATTTTGTTGGGTGATGCAGATATTGTAGTGGCCGGCGGCATGGAAAGCATGAGCAACATTCCTTTTTATACAGACAGCCTGCGCTGGGGAAATAAATATGGTAATACCAGTTTGATTGATGGGCTGGTAAAAGATGGTCTTACGGATGTATACGATGGCAAGGCCATGGGCTTTGCCGGCGAACTATGCGCGCGCGAATGCGGTATTTCCCGCGAGGAGCAGGATGCTTTTGCCGTGGCCAGTTACCAGCGCAGCCAGGCTGCCTGGGAACAGGGATTGTTTAATAATGAAGTGGTGCCGGTAGAAATACCACAGCGAAAAGGCGATCCGCTGCTGTTTTCAAAAGATGAAGAACCCTACAATGTCAAGTTCGATAAGATTGCCAGCCTGGCACCTGCTTTTGAAAAAAATGGCACCGTTACCGCAGCCAATGCCTCTACCCTGAATGATGGCGCAGCAGCCTTGGTGCTGATGAGCAGGGAAAAAGCGGAAGAACTTGGCCTGAAGCCCATTGCAAAAATTTTATCTTATGCAGATGCCGAACAGGCGCCAGAATGGTTCACCACCACCCCCAGCATTGCCTTGCCAAAGGCAGTGGCCAAGGCCGGTTTGCAAATGAGTGATATTGATTATTGGGAACTGAATGAGGCTTTTGCTGTGGTGGGCATTGAGAACAGCCGTCGTATGAAACTGGATCCCGCCCGCGTAAACGTGCATGGTGGCGCGGTAAGCCTGGGGCACCCGCTGGGTGCCAGTGGCGCCAGGATTATTGTTACCCTCATTCATGTACTTAAAGCCAGGCAGGCTAGATATGGCGCTGCGGGCATCTGCAACGGCGGAGGCGGCGCCAGTGCGATGGTTATCGAAGTAATTAATTAACAATTAATAAGCATTGTTGTCCGGGTAAACTTTTAACAGAATGGCCTCAGGCCGGCCGGGCGCTCGCCGCCTTTTCGATGCTGCGTTTTGCTTTGAGGAGGTAACTCAGCATTGTCAAGTGTTTCAGCCGACACATCATTCAGCTATAGAATAAAGCTGA
>CAXTMV010000205.1:0-10566 GCA_964245425.1 uncultured Flavihumibacter sp.
GTGAACAAATTGCTGCTTTTGCAGAGCGGTTGAAAAAATTTGATATCATACCTGCATACTCTTTTGTATTGGGCACCCCGGCCCCCACTGCAAAAGAGGTGGAAGCGCAGATTGATTTTGATATCAAATTCATTAAGCGTATAAAAAAGATCAATCCCGGTACGGAAATCGTCATTTATACCTATAGCCCGGTGCCCACGGAAGGTTCCGAACTGTTAAAGCAGGCCACAGATAAAGGCTTCCGCTTTCCACAAAAACTGGAAGACTGGATCAGCCCTGCCTGGGAAAATTTTGATCTGCGCAAGAATCCGCTGACACCCTGGCTGACGCCTGCCATGATAGATAAGATAAGGAATTTTGAAACGGTGCTGAATGGCTATTATCCCACGGTAACCGATATTAAAATGAATGACTTCAAAAGAAAAGCCATTCATGTACTTGCCGGTCTCCGTTATAAAATAAACCTGCACCAGTACCCATACGAAATAAAACTGCTGCAACGAATGTGGAAATACCGGCAACCGGAAATACAGGGTTTTTAGCCCGCTATTATGCATTTTTATAAACAACCCGCTGTGCTGGCAAATAATCGACCATATATAAATACCCACGCAATACCCAACGGCAGACCCGTTGCCTGCCTGCAGGATTTTGAAAGTCTGTACATAGCATCCCGAAAAAAAGAAGGGCGGCTGTACAGCGATGATGATTTGAAAAAACTGCCATCGATTGATCCGCAACACCTTCATTACCGGGAATGGATGTTGCGCAAGCGTTCTGCCAACCGGTTATTGGCCTATCTGCGTAAAAAAGATCGCCCTTTGTCTGTATTGGAAATAGGCTGTGGCAATGGTTGGTTGAGCAGGTTGCTGTCTGCCCTGCCCGGTTCGGTAATAACCGGCAGCGATATCAATATAACCGAAATTGAACAGGCACGCCGGGTTTTTGACAGCCAGCACAATACACATTTTGTAACTGCCAGTATCGGGGATCCTTATTTCAGGGAAAAAAAATTTGATATTATCGTCTTTGCTGCCTCGATACAATATTTTCCCAATGCCCGGAAGATCATTGAAGCGGCCTTGCAACTGTTAGGTAACGCTGGTGAATTGCATATCATGGATACTCATTTCTACCGGCAGCCGGATATTGCAGCCGCCAAAAAAAGAAGCCAGCGGCATTACCAGTTGGCGGGTTGTGCAGCCCTCGCAGATTTTTATCATCACCATGCCATTCAATCCCTGCAACCTTTTGCCCATGATTTTTTATTTAACCCGTACAACCTTGTAAACAGGTTGTTCAATAAAAAAGACGTTTTTCCCTGGATACGCATTATTGCATAAATGACTCTTCAATCATTATATGGAACCTATCAGCGGTACCGCACATTGCAAACCGACCGGATCAGCAACCTGCCCATCGCTATATTGATGCCGCACAGTTCCTGTAACTGCCGTTGTGTAATGTGCGATATCTGGAAGGGCAATCAAAACCTGCAACAATTAACGGCGGCTGATATCAGCGGTTTGCTGGTTACCTTAAAAAAATTTGGCACGCAACAGGTATTGATGTCGGGCGGGGAGGCCCTGCTCAATCCACAGTTCTTCCGGTTTTGTGCGATCCTGAAACAGGAAAAGATAAAGATCACCTTATTGTCTACCGGCCTTACGCTTAAAAAGAATGCCGTTCAATTGCTGCAATGGGTAGATGATATTATTGTTTCGCTCGACGGCGATCCGGCACTGCACGATGAGATCCGGAATGTGCCCGGCGCATTCCGTAAACTGGCGGAAGGTATTGAAGCGATAAGAGCCCTCGATCCTTTTTTCCCCATCAGTGGCAGAACCGTTATTCACCGGCTTAATTTCCGGCAATGGCCGGCTATTATTGATGCGGCCAAATCGATAGGGCTGCAGGCCATCAGTTTTTTGCCGGCCGATACCAGCAGCAACGCATTCAACCGCGAAACAGCCTGGCCGGAAGACCGGCAACAGGAAATTCTTATACGCGAAGAAGACCTGGTTGTCCTGCAGGACATTGTAGAGGAGATTATTTACCAGTATGCAAACGATTTTAAGACGGGCTTCATTGTTGAAAGACCGGAAAAAATACAGCAGGTATACGAATACTATGCGGCTTGTTATGGGCAAAACCCCTTTCCGTACAAGAAATGCAATGCACCCTGGGTATCGGCAGTTGTTGAAGCAGACGGTACCGTACGGCCCTGTTTTTTTCACAAGGCCTATGGTAATATCAAATCAGCTTCGCTGGAGGCTGTTGTCAACAGTGATTCGGCCATTGCCTTCAGGAAAAACCTGGATATGAGTAAAAATGAGACCTGCCTTAAATGTGTTTGTTCGCTGAATCTTCCGCCGAAGGCGAAGATCTGAGCATTGAATGATAACCCATGAGTATGAAAAAAATATTTTTTACGCATTCTTATTTCCTTCGTTTTGATCCGAAACAGTGGGCTACCGGGCAGCCATATGCGCCGCTGGGCACTTTGTACGCGATGGCTTTTATGCGGCAGGAAGGATACCCTGTCTCCTTTTTTGATACCATGTTTGCCAAAGGGCCGGAAGAGCTATTGCCCGCCCTTGCCCGGCAGCGGCCGGATATCGTTGTTATTTACGACGATGGATTCAATTACCTCACCAAGATGTGCCTGCAGAATATGCGCGAAGCAGCTTTCAGGATGATTCGTTATGCAAAGGAGCAGGGCTGTACAGTCATTGTTTCCAGTTCGGACGCTACTGATCGCTACGAAATGTACCTGGGTGCCGGCGCTGATTTTATTTTACTGGGAGAGGCCGAATGGTCATTACAGGCGCTTACCCAGGCGCTGTCTGCCGGCGAAAAGGATTTTTACGGAATAGACGGCATCGCATTTACGCACCACGATGCAATGGTGAAAACAAAACGCCGCCAGGTGCTGAAAGAGCTGGATTTGCTGCCCTTTCCGGCCTGGGATATGATTGATATGGAACCCTATCGCCGGATGTGGCTAAAACATGCCGGTTTTTTTTCTATGAATATGGGCACTACCAGGGGCTGTCCTTTTAAATGCAACTGGTGCGCGAAGCCTATTTACGGCAACCGATACAATTCAAGAAGTCCGCAGAATGTACTGGCCGAACTGAAAATGCTGAAACAGCAGTTCGGCTTTGATCACATTTGGTTTTGCGATGATATATTCGGGTTGAAACCCGGCTGGGTAAAAGCGTTTGCCGATCTGGTGGAACAGGAAGGCCTGTCCTTCAAATTCAAGATGCAGGGCAGGGTAGACCTGCTCTTGCAGGAGAACAATATCCGCGACCTGGCCAGGGCCGGTTGTGATAATATCTGGATGGGGGCCGAAAGCGGTTCACAAAAAATACTGGATGCCATGGACAAGGGCACCACCGTTGAGCAGATATATGAAGCAACACACATGTTAAAAAAATGCGGCATCAAACCTTCTTTTTTTATTCAATTCGGCTATTTGTCAGAAACAAAGGACGACATTAATAAAACAATTGCCATGATCAATCATTTGTTGCCGCATGAGATTGGGATCTCGGTTTCGTACCCCTTGCCAGGGACTGCTTTTTTTGAAAAAGTGAAAAGCCAGCTCACCAAAAAAACAAACTGGAACGATTCGGATGAACTGGCGCTGATGTTCAGCAATACCTACCAGCCGGCCTTTTACAAACAATTGCACCGGTACGTGCACAAGAGTTACCGCAAACACATGGCTTTTGCTGTGCTGAAGCAATTATTGTTGCACCCGTTTAAAATAAACGGTGCGGCTGTAAAAAAATCTTTGTCGGCATTGTATTACCTGCCCGCAGCTTATCTCGACAAACTGAAACTGCAAAGGCTGGAAAAACCTGCACCTGGTTATGCGCATTAACACCGATTCAGAACAGGCCGCTGCCATGGCTTTTAGCAGGCAGGCTACCGTATTCGACAATCAATATGGTGCCGATGGCATCATACAATATAAACGCTGGCGGGTACGGCAAGCCCTGCAACAATACCTCCAGCCCGGCAGTTACATACTTGAATTGAATGCCGGTACGGGTGAGGATGCCATTTACCTGGCACAACAGGGGCACCGCGTGCATGCCACGGATATTTCCATCGGCATGCAACAAAAACTGGCAGAAAAAGTAGCTGACTTGCGGCTATCCGATCTGGTTAGTAATGAAGTATGTTCTTTTACGTTGCTGGATGACCTGGTAAACAAAGGCCCTTACGATTGTATTTTCTCCAATTTTGCGGGATTGAATTGTACCGGGCAATTGCAACGGGTGCTGGATAGTTTTGACAGCCTGCTAAAACCCGGTGGTAAGGTGGTACTGGTCATACTGCCAACCTTTTGCCTGTGGGAAACCTTATTGCTGTTCAAAGGGAAAGGGAGAACAGCCACCCGGCGTTTCTTTAGTGCCAGGGGCCGGCGGGCAAAAATAGACGGGGCATTTTTTACCTGCTGGTATTATTCGCCGAAGTATATAATAAATCATTTAAAAAATGCATTTGACTGGCTGGGTACAGAAGGTCTTTGTACGCTTGTACCGCCTTCTTACATAGAAAACTTTTCAGAAAAATATCCGGCCGTTTTTGCGCGCCTGTGCAAAATGGAAAACAGGCTCAAGGGTACATGGCCCTGGAGAAACATCGGTGATTATTATATTCTTTCGTTACGAAAGAAAGGATAATATTTTCCGGAGCCGGGTTTGCAGCAGGGGCGCACCCGATTGTTTTTTTTGTTCGGCTTTGAGCGCCAGCAATGCCTGGTATTTCTTTTTCGTATAGAATGCATTCAGCCGGGCTATCATAAACCCGGGTTGCTTTTCCAGAAACCCCAATTGAAATACATAATCTTTTATGAAAGTAAAGACTGGCGAGAGCAGCCTGCGGGCAGTTACCCATTTTTTCCCTCTCTGGTGATAGTCGAGCGCCGATAGCATGGCATAACCGGTAATCTTTTGCTGGTAATGGGCTTTGCTCCTGGCGGTATAATGTTCCAGGCAGCCGCCCATCATTGTTTTTTTCAGGTCATTGCCCGATAGCTGTTCATGTACAGGCTGTAGGTTCCATTGGGCCGTTTGCCGGTTGTACAAGCGGCAAACTCTGTCGTGTGCAAAAGATCCATGGCGGATCACCCGGCCACCGAAATAGTTAACGCGGGTAAAGCCATATATGCATTGGTTGTCTGTAAAAGAATGGTTATTTACCTGAAGGGCACATTCGTCGGTAATCCGCTCGTCGGCATCAAGTGAAAAGATCCAGTTGTAGCGCGCCAGCCGGGCGCCTGTATTTCTTGCATGGCCATAACCCTGCCAGGCGATGGAATGCACCGGTACGCCTTCGGCTGCCGCCAGGCCCGCGGTACCATCGGTACTTCCGGAATCTACCACAATGATATCCGTGCTTATTTTTCTCGCCGTTGCAATGCAAGCGACAATATTACACGCTTCATTTTTTGTTATGATAACAACAGAGACCTCTAACATGACATCAGTTTAAATAGCTGTGGTTGCCCGCTATAAAGTTTTTTTAATATGGGCCAGCAGTTCATACTGCTCAAACACTTCCGAAAGGCTTTTCTCGTAGCGCTGCAACAGCCTTTTCTGGAAATTCACCGGATCGGGTTTTGAAAAATGTTTGCCGGTATGCATACTCAGCAATACACCTTTGCTGTTTTTCTTTTTTCTCCTGGTTTTATTATTCCAGCTGTTCGCCGTCAGTTTCATCAGAAAATCATCCAGCTTATTGCCGAAGCGGTTATTAAGTATTTTCTCTACGATCAGCCGAAACCATGTTTTTCTTATCTCCTTTTCGGTAGGAATGTGCATGTATCGGTTGGGCAGAAATTTTTTTGTCCAGTTATTGGCCTGGTAAAACCGTTCAAATACCTGGCTGCCCCGAACCGGTAAAATAGTGGATACCTCTGTGGCAGTATAGATATTCTTTTCAAGGATGCAGGGCTCTTCCTCATCAATAAAATAGTTCATGCAGAAATGGTCCTGGAGGTTGAACAGGAAGGTGAATTTTTTAAAAATGTGCAGCAATGTCCTGGCTGTCCAGAGCCGGTTGGCGGCGGTGATAATAAAAAAATCGATGTCTGCATGCTCATCGGCGAATTTTTTTGAGAGGGATCCTGACACGGCTACTCCTTTAACAAAGGGGAATGCTGCAATAATGGCCGCTGCCTTTTCTGCTTTTTTTAGCATGTCGGCGGCTTTTTCATTTCCTTTCCGGCGTCTTTCTGCCAGCGTATAATTATTGAACAGGCTGTAAAAATGACCAATTTTGAAGATGGCTGATTCGTCCAGTAATGCTTCCACTGCTTTGTCAAATTCCTGCATCCCCTGCTGGCTGCCCAGGAAAAGGAAGAGCTCCCGCTTTTTGAGCGGATAATTGAACATATTAAAGTATGTCAGCGTTGCCAGTATGTCTTTTTTAATACACAATTAATATAGCAGGATAAATGACTGAATGAATAGCTTTCTTATTATATAATTCGTGAACGCTTGCGCCGGGTTGCTTTTTGCAGTAAAAAATTGTGATATAAAATTGTTAATAACAAACCTGCACCGGGAAGGCCGCGCATTAAAAAAAGGATACGGCCCCCTATAGAATAGTGGATTGTCTATTTGCCAAATTGTTCCTTGTATAGAATGGTTTTTGGTTTTTCCTGTTTTGCCGGGTAATAGTGATGCACCGCCGCGTAACATTCCAGAAAATAATTTTCGTACTGCTCTATGATCATTGGCCAGGTAAATTCATTTTGTATGCTGGTATAGTTATTATTGATGTGAGCGGTATTGGCATACTGGTTGGCGTTAATGAGTTTGCATACACTGTCTGCATCCCCAAAAAAAGCGGCATTTCTTTTCAGGATCGATCTGTTAAACGGATTGCTGTGGGCGGCCAGGGGAACTTTTGCAGCCATGGCATCCAGCAGGGAAGGATTGGTGCCGCCTACGCTGTGGCCATGAAAATACAGGCTGCAAAAAGCAGTCAGGCTCTGCACTTTCTGTTCATTGAAAATAGCGCCCTGGAAGATGATCCCCTTTTCATTTTTGTATTTCTGTACCAGGTAGCTACCAAAGCCGTTGCCGGTATTGCCAATGACCAGCATTTTCTTTTGCCGGTTGCTCAGGCAATAGCCGTCCAGTATCATTTCTATATTGTTCTCCGGCTCCATACGGGCCATCAACAAAAAATACTGTTGTTTCTCCAGTCCGTATTCAGCCAGCAGGCCTTCCTCTGTTGCGGGGTAAAGACTGGCGCCATACGCGATATACTTGCTTTCGATGGAATAGGTTTTGTCGAGGTATTCTTTGATAACCGGTGAATCTGCAATATGAAAGCGGCTCGATTGCACAGCGAGCTTTTCCGCATATTGCAAAAATTTTCTGACCGGCTTTGAATATTTGGTTCTTTTCCATTCAAGGCCATCCATATTTGTGATGATGATGGATTTTGAAGGGTACAAAGATTTCCAGACGGAGCTGCTGGTATAACCCAGCATAAGAATAATATCATATTTTCTTTTGCGTGCATCCAGTATACAGTTTAAATCATATATGAACTGGCCCGGCACACCGATAATATATTCCGGGTCAAAGCAATGGATGATTTTTACGCCATGCCATTCTTTTTCCTGGTAAGGGTGTTTACCGGAATTGTATACTGTTACATCATGGCCTTTTTGAACCAATCCCCTGGCCAGGTAGCCGGCTATATGTTCAAATCCTCCGTAATGGTTTGGTACGCCCCTGGTGCCGAGTATTCCTATTCTTAATGCCATATTGTCCGGTTTGAATATGCGTTATAAGTTGGTACGCTTTAGCGGTACGGATAGTTGCCTTCTCCCATGAATAACGGGCTTGTATTTTTTTTCGCAACACAGCATTACAGGGAAGCGCAGCCGCTTTTTCTACCGCGCAATAGATGCTTTCTGAAGAGGCGGGGTCGCAATAGGCTGCATCGTTGCCAAAATATTCCCTGGTATCGCCTTTGTCGGTGATAACAATATTGCAGCCCATTACCGCTGCTTCCAGCGAACTGAGCCCCGTGGTCTCGAACCAGCTGGGTAGCACATGTACGGTTGCTTTTTGATAGTATTTCACCAGTTCTGCCTGGGGAAGCTGTTCAATGAATGAAATATTCTGACCTGCCAGCGATCGGCAGGCTTGGTAATAAGATGGCTGGTTTGGCGCAGCCGCACCAATGATAACCAGTTTGAAACGGGTATTGCTGAGTGCCCTGATAAGATTTACCTGGTTCTTGATGCCTTCAATCCTGGCTACGCACAATACCAGCAGGGGATCTTTTTCTACAGCGGGGTTGAAGCGGAACAGGCTGCTGTTAACCCCATTGGGAACCACCAGGTGATCTGTGTGAAAGCTGTACTGGCCGCTCAGCCGCCGGTATTCAGATATTGAATTGGGTAATAAGAGTGCAGCCCGCTGCAGCACTTCTACAACGGCTTTTCTTTGTCCTTTCCAGGCATATGCAAGGCTCACCAGCCTGTCTTTTCCCCCCATCCACCTGGAAATGGTTTTCAGGTATTCAATGCCGTCGGTTGATAGGAAACGGAAGAGGAGGCCCGCAAATCCCCTGCGGTGGTATTTATCGTATTCACTGTAATCGATAAATATGGTTGAAACGAGATAAGGTTTACATGATTTCCGGATATGGTATAACATATCTGCCGGGCGCGTGATATTAAAAAAATGCAGCAGATCATAGTCCTCGTAATTAATTTTTTCGCTGGTAAGCCTGATATCTGCTTTCATATGGTGCGCAGGCAGGTGGGCGGCTGTCTGCAATACCTGCACCGTGTCGCCCCCCGGTACGGTGTAGAATGTCGCCCTTACTATCATGGCCACTTTTATCATGGTACAACCATTTGAAATGTATTGCTCGCCTGCGGCCGCCGCCGCAACGCGTCAAAAGCAGGGAAAGCGTTGGTAAACGCCAGTATCCAGATTACATATTCTGCTATGCTGGTAATAAAACTTCCGGTAAACTGGTACAGGAAAATAAAAACGAACAATAGCAGCCGGTAATAATTGGTCCATACCCGGGTATAAAAAAACAGCCCCCCTTCCAGCAGTAAACGGACTGCCAGGCCTATCCATCCAAAAATAGCCAGGGTTTCCGCTGCTGCATTAGGAATGGCGATGGTGGAATAATCTGCATCATACAAGTAATAACTTCTAATGATGTCTGCGCCGAGTATTTTGATTTGACCAGGACCAATTCCCCAAAGCAGGCTTTTCTGCGCCAGTATTTTTTTTGCCAGTATAAAAGCTTCAGACGTTCTTCCGTTGCCGGAAGTATCACGACCGGACAGGATCTCCTGTATCCTGAGCAAAAGCACATTTTGCGGATAGAAGGCCAGCATTATTACACAGACTGCCGCACCCGCCATGCCGGTCAGCAGCAACAGATTCAATACCCTTTTTTTTTGGAGCAATTGTATGCAATGAATACTGCCGGTAACCAGGCAGGCCGCCAGTACACAACTAATAACGCCGACCGATAAAGAAAGCAGGTAGGGCAGTAACAGCATGCACAGCAATAGCCAGCTGTTTGTTTTATTCAGGCGCAGGGTTATTTGCAGCAGCCCCCAAAAAAATAAAGGCGTAAACAATACGGCATAATAAGAAGGTTCATAGGTGAACAACTTTAACCGGCTTAAATGATTGATGCCGTCGGCCAGTCCGTTCTGCACCCACCAGACGGCACCGAATGGGGTAAAATAGAGAGGGATGGCTATCAGGCAGAGAATAAAATTCAATTGTAATACCGACATGAATATTTTACCAGGCTGCCGGCAGGTGATCAAAAAAGTATAGAATGCCTGGCAAAAAATATACACGGCAGCGTAATTTATTATCGAAACAAAATAGGCTGCTGTGTGTACGGTTAGCATAAAATGTATGATCAGGAAGGGCGACAGACAAATAAAAAAGGGCAGCAGGATGTCTGTTTTGCGTTGGAGCACTATCCACCAGTAAAACAGCGGGCATAGCAACGCCGTATAGGTAAGACCGAAAGGCAATCCCCATGCATTCAGAAAAAAATAGAGAAAGGCAAATGGAATATATTTATTGCATCGCATGCCTGTTCCTGTTTAAAAATGATACCATTCCTTTATACACGCCTCTTGCCCTTGCCGGCTGGCCGATAATTGTTTTTTTTATGACACGTAAAACGGAAAAAAACAAGGCTGTTGTCAGCTTGCTTTTTTTATATTTCAATAAAAAGAGTAACCCGTTGCGGGTATAATAATAATCAGCCAGAAAGCCCCTGCCGATGCTGGAACTTACTTTGTCGTAGCAAACGGCTTTTTCACAAAGTTCCAGGGGGTGACCGTTCAGCTTGGCCCGGTAACACCAATCGGTTTCCTCCCAGTATAAAAAATAATCTTCAGGTAATAGGCCCAACTGCTTAAAATTACGGGCGTGGGTAAACAGTGAGCCGCCGGATATATAATCCATTTTTGCCAGGCTGCTTTTATTTTTCATCATGGTAATGGTAGCAGAATTGAAATTAATGCTGCCA
>CAXTMV010000206.1:0-10523 GCA_964245425.1 uncultured Flavihumibacter sp.
CAGAACGAATACAGAAGTTACGTAATCTGTCGTTCAACGTAAATGCAGCCGATACAAATAATGAGTTTGAAACTGTGCCGGCCTACATCCGCCGCAATTTAGAATTGTACAATACAGTAAGCCCTGCAGAAAATTTTTACAGCAGTTATGAAGTGAAAGCAGATGAGAATAATACCGGCAAAATTAGTACACTGAATAAATTCCTGGATGGTAAAAAGATGGATTAAAAATAATGGGATCTTTCGTTCTGTTATATAGTCGTTTTTAGTTGTTGGTCCTTCAAAAGGATAATTATTATCCCTCCTGGTTTTCCCGGGGGGATTCTTTTTCTATGATTTGGAAGGATGGAAAGGGAATGCTGAACGGAAATGGGATTTGCATGGTAGCACGCAGGTACCGGCTTTGTATAAGCCGGTATTTCGGCTTATTTTGGCTGCCGGTTATCTTATGTATCGAAAAACACCAACATGAAAAAATTAAAATGTATGCTTGACACAACCGCCGGCAAAACTGCTGTATTGCTCGCGGGTCTGACCTTTCTTTTTTCTTCCTGCGGCAAAAGCAATTCAGATAATGGGGCTTACCATATCACCTGCAATATAGACGGCGTAGCCAGCACCTTCAATACGGGCGCTCTCGGGCATATTGATGTAGATGCAGGCACAGCCAACCGCGCCCTTACCATTAATGGTTTAACTGCTACCAGTTCAACGGCCGGCAATATGGGCTTCGTGATCACCAATGTGCCCAGCGGCGATTCTATTGCAGCGGGCACTTATCTAGACACCGCTACCCGTTTTGAAGTGCTGGCTTCTTATGATAATAATATTGCCGACCTAAATGATTTCGAAGCGGGCACCAGCACCTACCAGGAGGCAGTACGCGCCGGCAGCAATATCAGCAATCATTTTATGATTACTATAGTAGCTGGTACCGTTACCACCGTTAAAGGTACTTTCAGCGGTGATTTTTATCAAAACGGAGATGCCAAAGGCACCAAAAAGTCAATCACCAATGGAGATTTTTATGTGAAGCTGCAATAAGCTTTATCAGGCAGCCTGTTTAGCCAGCGAAAACACCAGCGTAATGGCATTATTGCCTTCTGTTTCCAGGCCAATGTCGCCACCTATCTGCTTGGCTGCTGCCACAAAATTACCGGCAATGTGGATATAGCTGCTGTAAACAAATGCGCTGTTATTGCGGATGCGTATTTGCAGTTGGTCTGCTTTGAAAACCGTTTCTACCCGTATGCAGCAATCAGACGTGCTGTATACCGCATTGCTGAGCAAATTGCCGATTACATAGGCCAGGGTATTCTCTTCGGCAAAAACAGCCACCGATTTATCAATATTATTAATGATAAAACTTTTCTTGCTGGCGGCCTGCGATAAAAGGCTGTGCTGCAATTTGTTCACAAGCTGGTACAGGGAAGTGGGTTGAAGACCGGCAGGAGATAAAGCAGGGGCGGACATTTGTTGTGCTTGGTTTTTCATAAACGGAATTTGAAAATGTTACATAATGATTTAATCGCTTTCGTAGGGAGGAGGATAAGTCAGGGGTAACGGAAGGGTACGATGTTGTTCAGCGGGACGGAAGGCTACGGGTGTTCAGGGATTCAACGGTTCAGGTACAGGGCTCATTCGAATGACTACACAAAGATGGGCCGGCCCTGTATCAAAACAAATAGTAAGATACCTGTATTACGTGTAGTATAATTTAAAGTGTTGTGGATATGTTTCCCCGGCAACCCATTGCAGGTGTGAGGGGCTTTTTACTGCAGGCTGGCATCCGGCAGGTAAGCTATTTTCAGTATGCCCATGGTTCGGCCATTTCGCTGGTAAGGAACCACCAGTGTACCGTCGGTCGATCTTTTTGCCCTCGATAAAAGATACTCGTAATGCAGATCAACAATCATATCCTCCTCTTGTATATCACCCATACTGCTGATGGAGATATGAGCAATGCCCGTTTTGTTGCCGCGGTACCGTATCGAAAAAAACAGGTCGATGCTAATGTCTGAAGCCGTCACAAACCTGTCCGTCCAATTCACCTGCTCGCGGTTTTGGTTTTGAAAAATAGTATCCTTCAAAGAAAGATTTTTTTCATCTATACCGATTATCCGCAGCGAATTGACTAATGGTATGGTTGTGCGGGTGGGTATAAAACCCCGGAAACCAGGCTGCATCACCGGTGGCGGCCGGTACTCATACGGATCCCAGCCGGTATTGATAAGGTATAGCCTGTGATGGAGCGGAAAAAGGTAAACAGGCGCATACAATTCGGAGCCCCGGGCGTTGCCAATTTTTAACAGGCTTGCCTGCCTGCCGGATTGATTTGCGTTGCTGTCTAGTGTGGCCAGCATGATAAAAGAACTCTTATAATAAGGGTTGTTCCGATCATTTCTGACCATGGGCGCTGCAAAAGCAAATCCAATAATACCGGTATCAGACAACTGTATAAACGGATACGAAAAATTCAGGTAAGAAGACGCATAGGTCTGTAAGGATTCCTGGCGGGTCTTTATATTTACTTTTTCAATGGTAACGGTCTGGATGTTTTTACCTGGCGGGTGCACTTCCCCGTTCAGAAATTGATAGTTTCCCGCATCCTTGCCGCCCGTGCTGTCTTCATTGTCCGTTTTTATAAAAAAAACAGTTTTAGGCGTGGTTACCATTGCAAAGACCCTGTTCTGTTGTCTCGCTGAATCCGGCCTTGCCCATACACCCGTTATTTTACTGGTAGCATCTCTTATATTGCCGGCATGGTCAACTTCCAGGATAATGCGGTTAGCCGTTTCCGCTTGGAAAAAAATATGGGCAAAATAACCACTGTCGGTATACTTAAAATCGATGTTCCATGCTTTAACGGAACCAAGACGAACCTTTCTTTCTGCTACCAATTGCATACCCGGCGAAAATACATTCAGGATAAGCGTAGTGTTGGACGAGCGCAGGTAAGACTGCTCGGCAGAAGCAACCCATATATGTATGTTATTGCCGGTTCTTTCCGGTATCCTTACATCATACCCGGGTGTTACCACTGCGTATTTTGCTCTTTGCGCAGGCAGCTGATATGCCATGCCAAAGATAAAGAGTAAAAAGGAAAAGGTTTTTTGACCGGGCATGCAGTAAAATAAGTAAAAAACGGAAACCCGGCCAACAACAGCCCGATAAATTTTGCACCCGCCGCCGCAACCTTTGCGCATATTGGCTGTTACATCGTATTATACACCCAACCAGCGAATGTATGGCAGTTGTATTAATAACCGGTGGAACCGGAACGATAGGGAAAGCATTAACCGGCATGTTGCTGCAAAAGGGACATACCGTCATTACGCTTACGCGATCAATGCCGCCAAAAAGCCAGCCGGCAATGGCCGGGTTGTCTTATGCGTTGTGGAATGTACCGGCCCAGGCAATTGATATCAATGCATTACAAAAAGCTGATTATATTATACACCTGGCAGGTGCAGGGGTGGCCGATCGGCGATGGACCGCCAAAAGAAAAAAGGAGATCATTGCCAGCCGTACCCAAAGCAGCGCATTGCTGGTAAAGGCATTGGCAGAAAATAACAACCGGGTAAAAGCTGTCATCAGCGCGTCGGCCATTGGCTGGTATGGACCGGATCCCATGGTGCCCAATCCCCATCCTTTTGAAGAGGCCGACCCTGCCAGCACCGATTTTTTGGGAGAGACCTGCCGCCTTTGGGAAACAAGTATTCAGCCAGTTTCCGGCCAGGACAAACGCCTGGTTATTGTAAGGACCGGCATCGTTTTAAGCAAGGCCGGAGGTGCGTTAAAAGAATTTATAAAACCCTTGCGTGCGGGCATTGCTGCTATCTTGGGCAGCGGGCAACAGGTGATCAGCTGGATCCACATTGAGGATCTCTGCCGCCTGTACATACAGGCCATAGAAGACGAACAGTGGCAGGGTGTTTATAATGCTGTAGGCCCTCAGCCGGTCACCAACAAAGAACTCACACTGCAGCTGGCAAAACTGATCAGAAAAAGATTCTATATACCAGTGCATGTGCCATCCACATTGCTCAAAATAGCATTGGGCCAGTTAAGCGTAGAAGTATTGAAAAGCGCTACCGTCTCTGCCGGCACGATCCGAAATGCAGGATTTAATTTTGTATATCCATCGCTGGAAGCCGCGTTGAATCAGTTGATTGGATGATCATGGTTATCCGGGTAAAACTATATTTTAAGGCAACTGGATATAACACGCGTTTTCAGCCATTATCCAATACAAGTACCTTGTTTTCTGCGAATCGACAGCAGCGACCGATCTATTAAAAGTTTATCCGGACAGCAGTGATGGGATAATCAGGAACATTTGCCGGCTGCAGGCATTCGGTTAGCGAGCATTTGAAAGGGACATCATGGTTCGTCTGCTACTATCTTCGGCGGTTTCATCGGTGGTATTACCAGGTCCGGGCTCAGATCGGGCAGTGATAATTTCAACCGGTCTCCCCGGTAAATGCTGGTATCAACAAAATACCAGTGCAGGCCCTTGTCTTCTGAAATGGCAATCAGTGTACTTTCCAGGATGGCTTTGCCAGCCATAAATTTTGCTTCCGTGATCTGCGGAACGGTCGCCTGCAGCTGGTTTTTATAAGCAATGATTTTACCAGGATTGCCAATGGTTACTTTTTTTATTTCAACGCCAAACTGTTTCATGTATTTGTTCAGGGTGTCCCTGGCAACCAGCAGTTTTTCCTAGCCACCTGCATCTGCAACCAGTTTGGGGGGCATGTAAAAAACTATCTTGTCTAGATCTTTTGCCAGCACCGCCCGTGCCATGTCCATGGCCTGTATCTTAATAATTGTTTCAGCTGGCTGGCCATAAGCAGTGAAAGACCAGGCCAGCAGCACAATGGCCAACAGGTAACAGGCAATTTTTTTTACAGGCACTCGGGATGGTTTAAAATAAAATAAAAGTACGATGCCTTTGGCATTGCTGCGGCAGGCAGCTGTTAAGACGGAACTAAAACTATAAATCGCGCCGGTTATTTACCCAAAAACAAAAAGACCAGGTCAGCACAACCAGCAGCAGTGTATAACCTACATGGTATTTAACAGCATTTAAAGCGGCCTTATAGGCGTCTGCATCAATACGGCCGAGGAAAGCGGGCTTGGGCAATAACCGGTGAGAAATCTCCAGCGGAAAATATTCCCCGATGTCGTTTTTATATTTATACCGCATCACATTTACGGCTATTGGCTCGGCAATAATAAAATAAAATGCAAAAATAGCCAGTGCAATAAAAGATTTGCGCACCAGTAAACCCACCATAAAAGCAAGCGACAATTGCGAAAAGGTCTGCAGGGCAAACAGGCCAATATAATAGGCCAGTTTCCATTTGTCTGCGCTGCTGTCGGTGGTATTGCTGAAACCAATTGCCAGGGTAACCACCGCATACAAAAGGGTAACAATAAAAGAAAGAATCACCACATCGATCAGCTTACCGGTCATAAAATCCTTGCGGCTCCAGCCATCAATGATATTCTGCCGGTTGGTTTTGTATGTGTATTCATTGGTAATAAGCATGATGATAACAATGGCAGGGATAAACACAAAAAGGGAAGAAAAATAAGCCACTGTTTTCCATGCTTCCGGAAAAGAAAAAGGATTGCCGATCAGCGCCTTTATCATCTGCCCGGAAGCGCTTTGCTTTTCAGTGATGGTTTGGTATATGTTGATAAATATATAATTGATGCCCGGATACGTTAATGCCGTGATGCCCATTACCCACCAGAAGGCCGGGTATTTTTTTATTTTAAACCATTCCGTTTGTATGATGTGCCGCATATAAGTCAGTTACACCCTTAATTGTTGGTGAGTTCAAAAAATTTCGCTTCCAGCCTTTTTTTCTTAAACAGCAGGTGGTTTAATACAATGCCTTTGCTGAAACAATAGCTGTTGATATCATCCAGCCGGGCCGTCCCCCTGGGCAGATTCAGTTGCAGGAAATCGCCCTCCGGTTGCAGCTGGCCCTGTCCATAGCCGCCCATGGCGGCCAGCAGCGCATTCATATCGGCAGCGCCCATTTCCACCGTGTCTTCATCTGCCAGTACCTCATCTACCGTGCCGGCAGTAACCAGGGTCCCTTTTTTTATGATGGCTACATGGGTGCATACTTTTTCTACTTCATCCAGTAAATGGCTGGCCATAATAACCGTATGACCCTTCTGGCTCAGTTCAATGATCAATGCCCTTATCTCCGCGATGCCTACAGGGTCCAGGCCATTGGTAGGTTCATCCAGCACCAGCACCTGGGGATCTCCCAATAAAGCTGCGGCAATGGCCAGGCGTTGTTTCATGCCAAGGCTATAAGTGCTGAACCGGCTGTCCCTTCTTTCAAACAGCTTTACTTTTTGCAGCACCTGGTCAATCTCCGCCGTATTTCCGCGCCCGCTGATGCTCTGGGTAATTTTCAGGTTGTTGACGGCAGAGAGGTAATGATAAAAGTTGGGCGTTTCCAGCAGGGAGCCGATTTTTTTTCTTTGTTCCGGCGAGCCGGGATGCCCAAACCAAAGAAAGCTGCCGGCATCCGCTTTTAATACATCCAGGATAATGCTGAGTAAGGTTGTTTTACCACTTCCATTAGGACCCAGCACACCAAATACGCAACCCGGCGGTATCTGGAAGGACAGGTTGTTCAGGGCCTGGATTTTTCCATACGATTTGCTGATGTTCTGCAAGGTTAAAACTGACACAGGCTGTTATATTTACAGTGAAAGATAAGTATAAAAACAGCAGGCGGCTGCAAATAAACAGGAGTGAAGAAAAACAGGTTAAACCGGCAGGGTTACTGCCTGTACGGTTGTAATGATAACACTATTTGTTCTTTATCGCCACAAAGGGGAAAAACTTCCTGACCTCGTCTTTTTTATTCCTGAAGCCATCTGTTATCCTGTTTCCGCGCATTTCTATTTCGCCATACCGCCAGTTCATGCATGGACCCGGCGCATTCAGGCATTCATGGGTGCTGTCCGGATAATAAAGACGGATACCATTTCCAAGGTTCACAAAAGAAAAACTGCTGCTGTCATTGTTTGACAGGTAGCGTGGATCGCGGCTGGGCCGAAGCCAGGCTGTTGACAATGCGTAATGATCAAAATAATGTTTATGCAGGGCAGACCAGCTATAGTAAATGACAGCACAAAACAGGCAGGTTGATATAATGGCGGGAGGTATACGGCGCTGAGCAGGTAAATAACGTGCCCACTCCAGCAGCGGTATGGAAATACAAAGAATTACATAAGACAGGGCAAACCTTAGTTCAGGAGAATTGATCAGCCAGACCCAGATGCACCCGTAATAAATACACCATAACAGCAAGACAGGCCGCTGCATTTTTCTTTCGGCAAAAAGAAAAAACGACCAGCTAAACAACGAAAGAAAAGCTGCCGACACCAGCAGCAGGCTGACTGGTAGCCGGCGGTACATATTCTGCAGCCAGGTAAGGAACAGCTGCCACGCATTCATTTTTTGCAGGGAAGCAAAGTCGGCATACCTGGAACGGGGACCAAAGGTCGAATAGATATAATCCAGCCTTATAACGTCTTGCGGTACCGACCAGTCGAAATGAAAAAGCCGGCTGCCGGGTACCGGGTATAACAGGTAGCCACTCATGATGATGTTCCGGGTCAGCCAGGGCAATACCAGCAAAGCCGCCAGTAAACTCCCTTTTAAAAAAAACCAGGTGGATGGCTTGTTCCGGGCCAGTAAAAAATAAATGAATACCAGCAGGGCTAGGGAAGGGATGGCGGATAATTTGGCGGTAACGGCAAAACAGGTAAACAGCAGAATGAGGCAATAATCAGCGGGACTGTTTTTTTCGGTTATTAGTAATTCATAGGTGCTGAAGCCACAATAGAACAATAGTATCCCCGCTAAAAGATCAGACGATGGAGAACTGATATTAACGAGCAGGATCCTCAGCAGCAAGAAAAAGCAGGCAAACACCACCAGGCTAAAAGCCCGGTTGAAGCGGTTATCCATTATTTTTTTTATGAGCCAGCTGCAAAACAGCAGCGCCAGCACGCCGTTAAGCGGGTAAAGTGATTGTCTGGCGGGCCCGCTGAAGGCGAAAGCAGCACTGAGTATAAAATTGGCCGGGTTAAAGGCAAGTCGCCCATGTACGTTGGCCAGCCCCGGCACTACTTTGTATTGTTCATACCAACGGATGGCCAGGTAATGGTATTCACCGCTGTCTGAATTAAAGGGAGGTATTATCCAGTAGATAAACAGCAAGACAAGCATGGGTATCGTAATAAAAATAAACGGGTCAGTAAAAAAAGATCTGCCGTTTGATAATGCCTGCTGTACATTTTTTTTTTCGCGCAGCCATGGTATAAGACCTGCTATACTTACCGGTAGCAAGGGCAACAGCGTTTTGTAATCGATGGCGCAGAAAAAAGACAGGAGGTTAAAATAGACAAAGCAACTAAGCAAGCCCAATAAAAAGATTTCGAAGAAACCCGCGCTTAGCTGAAAAATAAAAAACCGGTTTAACAACCTGGTGGTACCAACGCCGGTAAAGAATACAATAAAAAAAAGCAGTAAGGAGTCAAGCGTCAGTAAAATCATATGGATAGAACGGGTGGTTAACCGGTATCAATTGCCTTTAATTTCTGACGGGTTTTCCTGATTTTAATACAGCCTGTATGCGCTCCAGTGTTTTTTTCTCACCGGTCAGGCTCAGGAATGCTTCCCGCTCCAGGTCAAGTAAATATTGTTCTGTTACCAAAGTAGGTTCGCTGAGATCGCCCCCGCACATTACATAGGCCAGTTTTTTTGCTACCAGTGAGTCGTGCTCGGTGGCATAGTTGGCCACCTTCATTCCGTTGATACCGGCGTATAATGCACCCAGTGCCGAACGGCCCAGTACTTTTATGTCACTGCGTTGTACCGGTTGCGTATAACCGGCATCCGCCATTTCAATAACGATTTTTTTTGCGTCGCCGATCCGGCGTCCCTGGTTTATGCTTATTTCATCATGGCCTTTCCGCAGGATGCCCAGGCTGAATCCTTCTGTTGCAGCGGTGGCTACTTTTGCCGTGGCAATGGTGAGAAAGCGGTTTTTAAGGGTAATGGTTTCCGGTTCATCTTCATGCATTTCGTCAGCAGCACGCAGGGTAAATTCTTTGGTGCCGCCCCCCCCGGGGATCAGGCCCACGCCCAGTTCTACCAGGCCGATATACGTTTCCGCCGCAGCACAGACCTTATCGCTGTGCAGGCTCAGTTCGCAGGCGCCGCCAAGGGTTAGTGCATGCGGGGCGGTAATTACCGGAACGGCGGAATAGCGGGCGCGCATCATGGTGTTCTGAAATAAACGAATGGCCATGTCCAGTTCGTCGTATTCCTGTTCAATGGCCAGCATGAATATCATGCCCACATTGGCACCCGCAGAAAAATTGGCCCCTTCATTGGCAATCACCAGCCCTTTGTATTTTTGTTCTGCCAATGCAATGGATTGCTGGATACCTTCCAATACTTCACCGCCAATGCTGCCCATCTTTGTGTACCATTCCAGCCCCAGCACATCATTACCCAAATGATAGGTGCGGCAAGCGCTGTTTTTCCAGACGATGCTGTTTTCAAAGTTCTTCATTACAATAAAAGCATCGCCACCCGGCAAGGCCCTGTATGATTTGGAAGTAACGTCGTAGTATAATCGCTTTCCATTGTCTATTGTGTAGAATGTTTTGACACCACGGGCAATCATTTCATCTACCCAGGCGGCAACAGGGTAACCTGCTTTCTTCATGGCTTCGGTGGTTTTTGCAAGACCCAGTGCATCCCAGCTTTCGAAGGCGCCGATCTCCCATCCAAAGCCGGCCATCATGGCATCGTCTACCCGGTAAATTTCATCGCTGATCTCGGGTATGCGGTGTGAAATATAGGAGAACAAACCGTAATGGAACTGGCGGTAAAATTCACCGGCCTTGTCCTGCCCCGCACATAAGGCTTTCAACCTTGTTTTCAAATCCTCGATGGGTTTGGCCGTTTCTACCGTGGCAAACCGTGGTTTTGCGCGTGGTCCATATTCCTGGGTTTGCAGATTCAGCGTGAGAATTTCTTTTTCGCCGCCGGCGCCCTTTATTTTTTTAAAGAAACCCTGGCCCGTTTTATCACCCAGCCATTTATTAGTCACCATTTTCTCCAGCCACGCAGGTATGGTAAAAGCAGCACGCTGTTCATCGGCAGGGCAGTTGCCTGATACACCTGTTGCAACTTTCACAAGGGTATCAATGCCTACTAAATCGGCGGTTCGGAAAGTGGCCGATTTGGGCCGGCCGATAATCGGACCGGTAAGGGCATCCACCTCATCGATGCTAAGCCCCAGTTTTTCTACCAGGCCAAAAATGGCCATCATGCCGTACACCCCAATACGGTTAGCAATAAACGCTGGTGTGTCTTTACACAAGACGGTGGTCTTACCCAGGTATAGATCTCCGTACTGCATCAAGAAATCGGTTACAGCGGGGTCAGTAAACGGGGTGGGGATGATC
>CAXTMV010000207.1:0-10279 GCA_964245425.1 uncultured Flavihumibacter sp.
GGTTAACTACCCGGCAGGCATTTGTTAATCATTTGTTGCCATCGGTGATAATACTTAATTATCATTGATACGGTTGCCAGCGACAGGGAGTTGGTTTTCTTTTTGCTGTTTAACAGCTGTGGCAGGAAGAAAGCGCCGGACAGCCTGGTATGCATTTACAAATTAGAATAATATAATTACGATATGAATTTAAACAATTTTACCATCAAAGCACAGGAGGCAATTGCTGCGGCGCAGCAGGTTGCCTTCAGTAATGGCAACGTGAATATCGAGACCGAACACTTGCTGAAAGCGTTGCTGAACGATGACGATTCAGCCATCGATTTCCTCTTGAAAAAGAACAATGTAACGATGAACATGCTGGAAAGCCGGCTGGACGAGAATATCAGCAGGTTGCCCAAAGTAAATGCCGGCGCACAACCTGCGCAGGCCATCGGCCGTGATGCCAACAATGTGATTTTGCGGGCATCCAATATGCTGAAGCAGTTTGGAGATGAATTTGTAAGCGTAGAACACCTGCTGCTGGCCCTGATCAATGGCAGCGACAGTACCGCCAAGCTGTTAAAAGAAACGGGGCTTACGGAGAAAGGACTGGTAGCTGCCATCCGCGAACTCCGTAAAGGCGATACCATTAAATCGCAAACCCAGGAGACCCAGCTGAACGTGCTGAACAAATATGCCAAGAACCTGAACGAGATGGGCCGCAATGGCAAACTGGATCCCGTTATTGGCCGTGATGAAGAGATCAGGAGGACTTTGCACATATTGTCGCGCCGTACCAAAAACAATCCCATCCTGGTAGGAGAACCGGGTGTAGGTAAAACGGCCATTGCCGAAGGCCTGGCCATGCGCATTGTAAACGGCGATGTACCGGATAACCTGAAATCAAAAATCATTTATGCGCTCGATATGGGGCAGCTGATTGCCGGTGCCAAATACAAAGGCGAATTTGAAGAGCGGCTGAAAGGCGTGGTAAAGGAAGTGGGTGCCAGCGACGGAGAGATAGTATTGTTTATAGATGAAATACATACGCTGGTGGGTGCCGGTGGGGGTGATGGTGCCATGGATGCAGCCAATATTTTAAAGCCTGCCCTGGCAAGGGGCGAACTGCGGGCCATTGGTGCCACCACGCTGAATGAATACCAGAAATTTTTTGAAAAAGACAAGGCGCTGGAGCGCCGTTTTCAAAAAGTGATGATCGAAGAGCCGGGGATAGAAGATGCCATTTCTATTTTGCGTGGATTGAAAGACCGGTACGAAACGCACCACCATGTGCGCATCAAAGACGAAGCCATTATAGCAGCGGTTGAACTATCAAACCGGTATATAACCGATCGTTTTTTACCCGATAAAGCCATTGACCTGATTGATGAGAGTGCGGCCAAGCTGCGGCTCGAAATGAATTCAATGCCTGAAGAGCTCGATAAACTGGAGCGGCAAATCCGGCAATTGGAAATAGAAAGGGAGGCCATTAAACGGGAAAGCGATGAATTGAAATTGCGTGAACTGAATACGGAAATCGCCAACCTGTCGGTAGAGCGCGACACCTTTAAGGCAAAATGGAAAGAAGAAAAGGAAATCGTGGAAAAAGTGCAGAATGCAAAAGTGGCGATTGAACAATACAAGGCGGAAGCAGAAAAAGCTGAACGGGAAGGCGACTATGGAAGAGTAGCTGAAATACGCTATGGCAAAATAAAAGAACAGGAAGAACTAATCACCATGACCAGTATACAGCTTTCCGCCCTCAGTGAAAAACGTTTGCTGAAAGAGGAAGTAGATGCAGAAGACATTGCGGAAAATGTGGCCAAAGCCACCGGCATACCCGTATCGAGGATGTTGCAGGGTGAAAAAGAGAAATTACTGAGACTGGAAGAACACCTGCACGAAAGGGTGGTGGGACAGGAAGAAGCCGTTGGTGCTGTTTCCGATGCCATTCGGCGGAGCAGGGCTGGTTTGCAGGATCCCAAAAAACCCATTGGATCTTTTATTTTCCTGGGCACCACCGGTGTGGGTAAAACTGAACTGGCCAAAGCGCTGGCAGAATACCTGTTTGATGATGAAGGAATGATGACCCGGATAGATATGAGCGAATACCAGGAAAAGCATACCGTATCCAGGTTGGTAGGTGCCCCTCCGGGTTATGTTGGATACGATGAAGGCGGGCAATTGACCGAGGCCGTTCGCCGCAAGCCTTACAGCGTGGTATTGCTCGATGAGATTGAAAAAGCCCATCCCGATGTGTGGAATGTGCTGCTGCAGGTGCTCGACGATGGCCGGCTGACCGATAACAAGGGGCGGGTGGTTAATTTCAAGAATACCATTATCATTATGACCAGTAATATAGGCAGTCACCTGATCCAGGAGGCTTTTGAGAAAGTGCATGAAAAGAACGTAGACGACGTAACGGAAAAAGCTAAAATGGATGTGATGAACCTGTTGCGGGATACCATCCGGCCCGAGTTCCTGAACAGGGTAGATGAAATTATTATGTTCCATCCTTTGATGAAAAAGGAGATCCGGGGCATTATTAATATCCAGCTGAGAAACCTGGTGCAGCTGGTGGCAGGTAATGGTATTAACCTGGAATTCAGCGACTATGCCATCGAATACCTGGTCGAAAACGGGTACGACCCTCAATACGGGGCAAGGCCTTTAAAAAGGCTGATCCAGAAGGAGATTGTGAACAAGTTGAGTAAAAAAATACTGGCGGCCGACATTGATAAAAACAGGCCGGTTTTAATGGATGTATTCGATAATACAGTGGTTTTCAGGAACGAAATTGCCCAGGCGAAGACCGCTTAAGTGCTAAAACAGGGAATAAATGACCCTGCTCGTCTTGTAAACTACCGTTCGTTACTATTTTAAGTGTGGAAAAAAAGAAAAAAACATTACCTTCACGCGCCTCCAGGGAATAAAAATAAGGCCCAAATAAAGTTAATGTACTTAGAACCATTATGTTGGAAAATGGTTATAGATGGGGATCCTGCAAAACAGGATGCTGGGACTAATATAAAAAGGAACAAATTATGGCATTCAAAAAAGAAGTGGTTGAAATTATTGAACCCAAGGATGTATTTGTTGGAAACCCGGATGCGCCGGTAACATTGATGGAATTTGGCGAGTATGAAAGCGAAGCCTGCGCCAGGGCCAATGAGGTAGTTAAACAGTTGCTGGAAACATACGAGGGCAAGATCCGGTTTAATTTCAGGCACTTTCCGCTGACGCGCGTTCACCAGCGCAGCCTTAAAGCGGCAGAAGCAGCCGTTGCTACTGCGCAGGATGGCAAGTTCTGGGAAATGCACAATATCCTGTTTGCCAACCGCCGCAACCTGGGCACCACCAGTCTGAAACTGCATTCTAAGGAAGCAGGGGTTAATAATAAGCATTTCCTTGACGACCTGGTAAATGCCATGTATGGCTGGCAGGTGCAGGGTGATTTGCGCAACGGCCTTGACCGCGGTGTAAAAGATGTGCCTACTTTTTTTATCAATGATACATTGTTTACCGGTAAGCCTACCGTTGGTTAATTGATTAAAGCATTTGACGAGGCATTGAAACTGGCAAAGAAAAAGAAGCCCGTATCCAAGCAGCGAGCATAATACCTATCGATATTTAGTAAAGAGGCTGTCCCGCCCGGACAGCCTCTTTTTTTGTGCTTTGCTTAAAATATATAGTCGGTTTATTGTTCGGCAGGTTGCCCGGATAATAACGCCAATAGCTAATCGCTGCTGAAAATACGGCGCTATTGTTCATTTTACGCAGCCCTGTTTCGTAAAAGCACTTTTTGGTCCGGCGATAACAATTACGGTTTTTTATTTTTACCCTTAGGTGGATAAAATGAATGTTAAAAATGACGTGCTGGCGGGATTAATTATTATTTTACCATGCATTTAACAATGACTTGAAAGCCCTAATCCGTCCGTTATGAAAACCATTCTATATTGTATACCCGGTATACTGTTGAATATGGCATTGTGTACTGTTGCCACGGCACAATGTGCCGGCGGTGCACCGCCCTTCACTATTTCTTACGATACAACAGCTACCGGTTCCGGCAACAGCAGTCGCTCCTTTACCTTTCCACAATTCAATCCATCAATGGGCACCCTGCTTTCTGCAGATATCAGTGTTGTTTCCAAATTACAGTTCAGCTATACCCTCGAAAACAACTGGTTTACCACGCAGACCTATAAAACACAGGTATTCCGGTCAGACGATATCTATAGCACCGCGTTGGATCCTTCTTCTATCGATGTTACCAATCACAGCCCGCAGCTAACGAATGTGCTGACAGCAGGAAGCCATATCAACTATGGCCCTTCAACCCTTAATTCAACCATATCCAATTCTATTACAGACAGCCGGTTAATTAATTTTGAAGGTGTCGGAACGGTTAATTTCGATTTTGAAACGGGCACTTACCAGCTTACCCAAAACAGTACCCATTACAATTTCAGTTTTACCAGTTCAACAGATACCACTGTTTTTAAAATCACTTACCGCTATTGCTCCAACAGCGTCTTAAGTTCAGACCTGCTGTTTTTTACGGCGCAGCATCAGGCAAAAAGCAATGTATTGCTGAACTGGCGCCAGGCAACAGTTGCCGCGGACCGGATATACGGTGTACAGGTGAGCACCAATGGCATCACATTCAGTAACCTGGCAGATATTGCTGAAGACAATACGGGCACCTATTACTACAACTATCTGAACGGATCAGCCAGCAAACTTTTATTTCGCATACAGGAAAGAAATGCTTAAGTTGATATAAACTACTCTAATATCCGCCTGGTGGAGTTTAACCAGGATACCAAGGGGAGCGCACTGGTATTCCCGACCTTGTATACCGGCGGCAGCCTTACCGTACATTTTCCTGAAAAAGGCGACTGGCAGGTGCGGATGTACGCGGCCGACGGGCGAAAACTGACAGATAGCCGTTATGAAGATGCCTCCGCCGTTTTATCTATGCCCGGTACGCTTGGCAATGGCGTATACATTATTGAAACAGTTAACCTGCACAGCCAGCAAAGAGATATTGCGAGAATTATTATACAACGGTAGAACCCGCTATAGTAGCTTAGTTCAGCTTACTTTCTTTTAAAACCGGTTTAATTAAAAGGGCTTTTTTGTCGACCGGCATACTGCCCATAGCCAGGTTCAGCGCTTTCTCCAGGAATTCATCACGACCTTCACGGATACCTTTAATAGTGCGCTGCACACGCACATCGGGCAGAACACCCCTGAGATGATGCGTACTGCCATCGTGGTTTTTTACCCGCATACCGGTCCAGCTAACAGAATAAGCGCCCGGCAGGCTGAAAGGATTGACATTCCCATTGGTACCGGCGGTGGGTGCCCCCACAATGGTGGCCAGCCTGAAATCTTTAATATAACCCATATAGCTTTCGGCGTAGCTGATAGCGCCTCCATCGGTCAGGAAATATATTTTCGCATTCAGGTGCGGGCTGGCTGGCTGCATATCCCAGCCTTCTTCCTGGTAAGTAACCTGCTGGTAATCCGGGTAAATAATTTCTGTTATAAACATCCATTTAGAATGCTCTGTTTTGGTGAGCAGGTGACTGATAAATTCATGGTTCCTGTTGGGGTACCCCCGCAGGTCACAAATAATTGATTTGGCTGTATCCAGTTGCGGCATCCATTTATTGATGGAATCCATCGGCATCTTGTCCAGGTCAATATAAAAGACGCCGGGTTTTATCCAGCCGGAAGCGCCGGTTCTGACGGTACGCGCATAATAAGCCTGCCCAAAAAGTGCCCTGGGCAATGAAACAGACCCGGTAGATCCGTTGTGTATGACCGTTAGCTTAACAACGCTGTTGGCCGGTCCTTCCAGCCATTCAAAATAAGTGCGGCTGGCTTTCCATTGCGGGGAGCCGGAGATAAGAGAAGCGGCTGAATCAGCCATTTCTTTTACCGGTATTCCATCGATGGCAGTAATGACATCGCCCGGAGAAAAGGAATGCAGCAATGCGCTGTCCAGTATTTTATCTACCACTACCTGGTTCTCTGCCCGCGTTAGAACAATTGCGGGAAAAGAGCCCCGGGTGGTATCGCCGCCACGGTTTACGCGGATATGACCATCGTTCAATTTCTCCGTCATGAACTTCAATGTCTTTGTAAAATCATATGCGTTGCGGTCTGTGGCTGCTTTCTGCAGGGCATCGCTGAGCAGTTCATCGGGTTTGGCCGCGGCATCTTCCCAATAAGGAAAGAAATGGCGGAAAATATTCCAGCTGATAACGATATCGGCAAGGCGCCAGCCAAGTGAGTCGGTGCTGGCCGGCCCTAAGCGGCTGATGCTATTCGTTAGTTGCAGTAATGCGGAACTGTCAGCAGCCGGGTAGGTATGTTTTGCATTGCCATACAGGGCAAGGGGCACTGAACAGGAAATACCGGGCACCAGCTCCTGTTGGATGACTTCGCCTGGTTTGGGATATTGCGAAAACAGGGCCTGGGCCATGGGGGCGGCAGGTTCGTCGGCGGGATTTGTACTGGCAATTACCAAAGCCGCTGTCCCTTCTTTTATATCTGTTGTTTCAACGGCAAAGTGATAGCCCGACAGGTTTGAATTGACACGCCAGCTTTCAGGAAGGTGGTCGGCGGTTGTTTTTTCAAACCCGGAATTTTGCAAGGGTACTTGTTTCCATGCATCATTTTCTTTTACAGAAAGTTCAAGATCATCGATCCATAATTTCCCCTTCCCGGTCAGGAATGCACCCAGCACGATTGTTTTTCCGTCTTTGTCGATGGTGCCGGAAAAGGAATATTCTTTCCAGCTGTTTTCCGTTGCCGGCCGATCGTCCATATTGTAAAAAAAACCTGTGCCTTTTTCTTTGTCGACCCGTAGCCAGAAATGCCCGCTGCCGCCATCATCGGCCTTCACCTTCATCCACCCATGAAAGCGAAAGGGTTTCCCCAGCAATGAATCGGCAGGCACCGATTGCACAACGGGCGCAAACCCGGCGTTGGTTTTAACCGACTTACCCGGCCGGTTCAGGCGGATACTCTGGTAGGCGCTGTTGGAACCGGTTTCCACGCCCCATCCTTTGTGCTGCCAGGCAATCACCTGGTAACTGTTTGTATTGGGCGGGGTAATGGATGTAACAGAGAATGGCAGGGGATTGTCTGACCGGTATACCTGCACACTGGGTGCAACGGAATGAAACAGTTGGTTCAGCGTTCGCACCAGGTCCTTATCGTTTGTAACGGTCAGCATTTGCTCGGCCCCATATTTCGCAAACCCGTTCCAGTTCAAAGCAGCTGCTTCATCTGAAGGATGGAAATAGTGAACGTAGCCATATAAATGCGCAAAGGCAGACAGGTTTTTTTGCTGTTGGGGGGATAATTGTGCAGAAGCAAAAAAGGACTGAAAAAGCATAAACAGGCAGCAGGCAGAACTGATGAGCAAGGGCTGAAAGGGGCAGCATTTTTTTTCATGGATTGAATAGTGATGGGTTAAAGATCGTGGATGCCGTAAGTATAAGAATCAGGGGGTGGGACTAATGGGTGATGGTTTTCGGGTAAGGAAGAAACGATGGGTTGAACAAATATGTAAGGGCTAAGTTATCAAAGACGTTGTTTGGGAAAGGTTAAGAAAGATATAAATGTTAAGACCGCAGGAAAAATACATGCTGCTTGTTCCTGGTTTTGGGACAGTGAAATGGAACTGCAAGGCTGGAGGGCCTACTATCAATAAACGCGGATGGGTCACGCCCGTTGCATGCGCGGATTGGCGAATAAAAAAACCCGCTGCTTTTTTGCAGCGGGCGCTTCTGTATAGAAATGCAATTAGGATTTCAGCTTGGGTGCCACTGGTTTGGGTGGACCGGGTACTGGTGGGATGCCTGCTTTTTTCTTATCCTCATGTGCCAGCAGATCTGCCTGGCCAAGCGCTTTGCCTTTTGCAAAGTCTACCAGGATGGGCGCTGCCACAAAAATGGATGAATAGGTACCCGTGATAACCCCTATCAGCATGGCAAAGGCAAAACCTTTGGTTACCTCGCCACCTACCAGGAACAGGATCAGGATGGTCAGGAAAACGGTCAGCGAGGTCATAATGGTACGGCTCAACGTGTCGTTGATGGATTTATTGATGATCTCGCCGGTGCTGGCGCCTTTCATCAGGTGACTGTTCTCCCGTACCCGGTCAAATACGATAACCGTATCATTCATTGAGAAACCAATCACCGTTAAAATAGCTGCAATAAAATGCTGGTCTATTTCCAACGGGAACGGCACTACGTTTTTGAGAAAAGAGAATACCGCCAGGGTCACCAGCACGTCGTGCAACAATGCGATGATAGTGCCCAGCGAGAAACGCCAGTCGCGGAAGCGCAGAAAAATATAAAGCGTGATGATCAGCAAAGACCAGAACATGGCTTTATAGGCGCCCTTGGTTAAATCGTCTGATATGGTGGGATCCACTTTTTTAGAACCCTGCACATATTTGGTGGTGGTATTAAATTCATCCAGCGTAGCCGTAGCGGGCAAATAGCTTTTAAGGCCTTTAAACAAAGTGTTTTTGACCATGCTGTCGGCCGCAAGACCAGCCATATTGATCTTATAATCGGTGGTGATCTCCAGCTTGCTGGTGCTTCCGTATGTTTTGGTTACCGGCTCTTCTCCTTCAAATATTTTTTGCAGGTCTTTTCTGAGCGCAGGTTCATTTACAGGTTTGTAAAAATTGATCACATAACTGCGGCCACCCCTGAATTCTACGCCCTTTCTGAAACCATTGAAAAAGGAAGAGATGCCCAGTATCAGCACAATAACAGAAATACCATATGCATATTTCCGGTATTCAATAAATTTATAGGCAGCATGTTTAAAGATGCGGCGGCTGATACCGGTAAAATAATTAAAGTGACGGTTTTTGTTTGTCCAGAAATCTGTTATCAGCCTGCTGACCAAAATTCCGCAGAATAGAGAGAGCAGGATACCCAGTATCTGGGTTACGGCAAAACCTTTTACCGGCCCCAGTCCGAAATACAAAAGGATCAGTGCGGTTAACAGGGTGGTAACGTGTGCATCCAGTACCGGGGGCAGAGAACGCCTGTAACCATCTTTTACGGCCTGCTGGTAATTCTTGCCCTTCGTGAGCTCTTCTTTAATACGTTCAAAAATAATTACGTTGGTATCTACCGCCATACCAATGGTAAGTACCAGGCCGGCGATACCGGGTGCGGTAAGCGTTGCGTTCAGGGCACTTAGTACGCCAATGGTAAAAAGCAGGTTAAGGATGAGGGCAATATTGGCCACCCAGCCGGCGGTATTGTAATATACCAGCATCAGCAGGAATATAACCACAAAAGAAATGGCGAATGCCAGGGTACCGCCATGAACGGCTTCGGCGCCCAGCGTAGGCCCTACCACCTGTTCCTGTACAATACGGGCCGGCGCTTCCAGTTTACCACTCTTTAATATGTTGGCGAGATCCTGTCCCTGGTCTACTGTAAAGTTTCCGCTGATCTGCGAGTTGCCCCCAGATATGGCGCCGGTGGTTACACCGGGTGCAGAATAAACGATATCATCCAGCACAATGGCAATCTGGCTGTGTTTTTTGAAAGCGTTGTCGGTCATTTGTTCCCAGATGCCGGCGCCGGTTTTATCCATGGCCATGCTTACTTCCACCTTTCCAAACTGGTCATAATCCTGGCGGGCGTCTGTTACATGTTCTCCTTCCAGTTTAGCTTTATCTGAACCGGGTACGGTTTTAATGCCGTATAGCAATACGCCGTCGGCCAGTTTGCCTGCTTCATCTTTCTCCTGTACGCCATATAAAAAACGAACATTGGAAGGAAAGCTGGCAGCCAGTGCAGGGTTGGTGAGGTAGCTGTTTAACAGCGCGGTATCTTTCAGCGGCACATAGCCCAGGTAACCGGTGTATTGTACATTGCCGCTATTGTCTTTTTGCGGCTGGCCGTTCTTATCGCGGTAAAATCCCTGGTTAAAATATTTAAGCAGGGGATACTGGATCTTTGTTTCAGCGGCAACCTGTTGTGCTTTTTTACTGGTATCAAATAATTTATTGATGCCGGAGTCAGCTGTTTTTGCAACGGTGCCTGTTTTGGCCTTTGCAGCGCTGTCGGCTACGCCATTACCCGATAAAAGGGTCGTCAGCGTTTTATCGGCTGCTTCCAGGCTCTGGCTCAGCTCAGATATATTATAGACCTCAAAGAATTGCAGGTTAGCGGTGCTTTGCAGGTATTTTCTTACTCTTTCGGGGTCATTGGCACCGGCCAGTTCAACGGTTATGATG
>CAXTMV010000208.1:0-3340 GCA_964245425.1 uncultured Flavihumibacter sp.
TTTATTACCTCAGTCCCTTTCTCTTCTACCAAAAGTGATGGCATGAGAAATCCGTAGTGCAAGCACATTGGTCTGTAGATTTCCGAAACCATGCTGGTAACGCAGGCCAAGATTAAATTGGATGCCACCTGAATATTCGAACAAGTATCCGAAGCCAATTCCGGCTACAGGGCCGGTTATTTTTTGCACTGCCGGCTGTCCATCTGGCCCATACTCAACCATATCATACGCGTCGTATTTCTGAATCGTAGTAGATCCGAAGCAATAACCGGCATTGGGTTCAAGGTAAAATCCCGTGCCGGTTTTATCAAGTGTATACCGGTAGCCCAGTAAGACAGGGATCAATCCTATTTCCTCATCCTCTCTGTGAAAATATTGAAACCCGCCTTCAACGGTTACAAAATGGGCGTCAGATACAGGCACACTCAGGTTAACAAACGCACCGAAACCCAGGGCCTTAAAATCTTTCGCCGACAAGCGGGTAAATTCTATTTGCGCAGTGCAAAAAAGAATGGAAGATAGCAGGCAGCAGCTACAAATTAGTTTTTTCATAAATGGCATCTAAGATAAGGTTTAATATACGCTGAAATGTCGATTTTATTGTGAAAAGTAAGAAGGGATGTGTAAAATGTTACTGGTCAAAATGCCGGCTTTAAAAGGACAGGTAGAAGATGTTTTGGTGGCGTATACAATCATATGGTAAAATTGTCTGGTGGTACCATAGCACGAGAAACAAATGTACTAAGTTCTGCCAGGGAAATCTTGATAGCTTCAAAGGTATCGGCATCACCCGCCCACCGGCTTCGGCACGGCCAATGGCCCATTTTAACATAAAAAAAATGCAATAAAGCGCTGATAGAAAATCAGTAAATTGTTTAAGTGTGCCATGCAGAAAGAAACAGTATTAACCACGAACTTCCGAGCATTAAATCTTTTCACATGAAAAAAATTATTTCCAGCGCTGTCATCGTCCTTTCCTTTGTGTTTGCCTGCCGGCATCAAGCCAACAGGTTGCTATGGCCAGCACGGGCAACACGCCTCATTCAAGTACGAGCCCGGATGTCGAAACTACTACAAAGGGTATGCTTATCCCACGCATGACAACTGCGCAGCGTACATTAATTGCATCCCCTTTAACCGGGCTGTAGGTATTTGACAATACAACCGGGTCATTCTGGTTTAAAAGTGCAAAAAGCTGGGTTGAGCTGACTGATAATTCGGATACTATTTGGACAAAAAAAGGTTCTGCTGTTTATGTAAACAAGGGCGAAAATGTTGGTATCGGTACAAATTCGCCCGATACCAGGCTGGAAATAGATCATGGAACCGATATTGCAAATGGAACAGGGGGCTATTTGCAAATTGGTGCGTTGTCCAATACAAATTTGGCAATTGACAACAATGAAATACAGGCCAGTAATAATGGAATCGCATCAAATCTATACCTGCAGCTTGCAGGCGGCTATGTTGGCATCGGCACCAATACCCCTGAAGTAAAATTGCAGGTCACCAATGGTACAGCTGTTTCAGCAATCAGCGGAGGTTTCCTGCAGCTTGGGTCTTCCTCTAATATAAATCTCGCCTTTGATAACAATGAAATTCAGGCAAGGAACGTGAGTGAGGTGTCGCCGCTTTACCTGCAACGTAATGGTGGGGATTTACAAGTAGGCGCGCTCACGGCACCTTCTGTTGATGTACATATTAATAATGGTAAACTGGTAAAATCAGGAACTGGAAACTTTAATATGATGCCCTTGTGCTATGGGACTATAAATTTTGATGGAACTGTTTATACAGCAACACCGAATGTGTCTGCCAGAAAAGGCGATCACGCAGGCAGGTATTTTATTAAATGTGATGGTTTGTCTGACTTAACCGTTACTATGGCAACCTTAACCGGGCCGCTTGCCGAAGGTAAAACAATTACGATTTCTTATATATCAACCCCGTCGAAAGAAGTGGAGGTGATGATATGGGATACCAGGCTTGATAAGGAATTCGACAACAGTTTTTCGTTTGTTTTTTATAACCCGTAAATATCTTTGCGCCCGGCGTTTCGCTTACTTTGACTATTTACCCGCCACTGTTATTGTCAACGGGGTGTTTGGGCATGTATGATATTTAGCCGCATAAAAAAAACCTGCTCAAGCGCGGATCGGAGTGAATTTCGTTCAGGGGTTGTAAGACAACATCATCCCTGCATTGCCCGGCGAGGAATATCATTAAGAATTCTGGTAAAACCTGCATCCAATCAGAAATAGTCCTAAAGCGCGCACCTGCATTACAGCATTTACCGGTTTTATTATATAATTCATACATTTACTATGCCGCTGCAGATCCATTTCTGAATAGGGTTAGTAATTCTGCGTTTCCGTGAAAAGTTTCAAATTCTTTCAACCCGGGATAATCTATTACACTTAGCATTTCACTTTCGGATAACTTATGCAATACAATTTTATCAATCATCAGGAGTCCTCTGATGATCGCTATTGCACTTATATCATGGCAACAGAAATAATTAATATTGCCAATGCAAACTAAAAAGTAGTGATCTGCGCCGATTAAGGATGTTATCTGGTCAATTAGTGGGCTTTGGCACGCGTGAACAAATTCATAGCACATAGTATTCAAGGTAGTTGAAGTCGAAAAGATTTGTATTATAAAGTTGTACGGAAAAATTGCATTATTCACACACTGATTAGCTCATTGCTAGCCAATTCATGAAAAAAGTGACGGCGTCATCCTGATCTGCCGCAGTCATGTGCACCTGTTGTTGCTGGGGGTTTCCCGTGGCGGTAAAGTATAGTTCTTTATCCTTGGTTCCCACGCTTTGCAGCACACCATAAAAAAGCTGGGTCAGGGCGGCAGCCGTTTCGTACAAAGAGAATTTAATGGAAGTTTCGCTGCAATTGATAGTAAGTATTGAGCTTTTCATGATTAATATTATTTGGATTTTTTCATTGCGTCCGGGTTATGACAGCTACGTACCGAGGGTGAAACAACAAAGCGCAAATTAATTTGGGTGATGTGGCCAACCATTTACAAATATGCGTGGCTTAAGGCGGCTGGTTACTATATAATAGCGGAAATACGTTATACCATTCACACATAACATAACCGTAGGGAAAGGTATTCTTGTATAGTGATATTAATTAATATACCTGTGATGTTGGTAGTATTCTGTTCAGCAGGTAATCTAGTGCTGGTTGAGGATATGGGTCAACCACCCTTTGCATTCTTCAACACTTTTTTTTGATTCTTCAACCATATTTCTGATGAAAGGACTATTCTTCGATGTTTGGATATGTTCCTTCAATATTTTTTTAATTCTGTCTAATAA
>CAXTMV010000208.1:3389-10247 GCA_964245425.1 uncultured Flavihumibacter sp.
TACAATAGCGGAAATCTCTTAAAGCGTTCGCTGGTGGTTTTCGTCTTTAAATAAATCCAGGTGATTTTCATAAATATTATCAGCCTGTAGTTCAAAAAAGTGCTCAATGATATTCGCTATGTCGCGCGCATCTTTGGCACGGTGTTCAGGGCGGTCATCGAATGCAATGAGTTTTAATATATTATTGATGATAAGGTAGCAATTTTAAAGTTATGTCCTGTTAATAATTGCACCTCTGCTGTTCCTGTTTGATAGACTTCTGCAAATCCAATTACTTTTATAGATGTCAGGCCTTGCCCTTTGAAATCGATCGAATCATCAACGGCTATTTCCCCGAAGGGCAATATGTCAATCTGTACCCCTCCTGGTGCAAACATAACAAAGGTTGCTTATTCTCAATTATTGCTCGCCTATGTGCCCCAAGCCGATTACCATGAATTTTTGCAGGGTATGATTGTCAAAAGTTTTACCGTAACCAGGATGAAAGAGGTTCTATAAAACAAATGGCTGCAGAATTTAAAACCCAAACTGCCAAAGTTACCCAGTGGAGTTAAAAAAATCTAGAGGATATATCCGCACTAAATTTTGATCATCCGGAATATTTTAAAACCGATGGCCTAAAGGTTTCTTTGTTTTTTAAGCATTACGATAGCCATTGCAGCATTCATACTTGCCTGCCTATTATTCCCAGGGAATATGAAACACTAAATCTTTCATTCGTAAAGGCAAAAGTTGGCATAGATCATTTTTGGGTAAAGCAAATTGAATACGATATAGCGGATGAAATAATTGTTACCATTTGGCTGGCAGTCCAATTACTAAATCGATATCGTGAATTGCTCTTGGAAAAAGCATTGTTCAAGGGATATATAAGTTTTATGGACGTTTATAATTAAGATAGTTTCGAAATGGATATATCTTGCAAAAACTGTTTTGCAATTGAAAGCAAGTTTACAGGCTCGGGTTTGCTTTTTCAAGACCAATCCTTCTAATGCAGGGTCGTTCAAAATTCTTTCCATTTCAGCGTTGATCAAATTTTCTACCTGTTGTTTTACCTGGAGATAATTCTTTTGGATCATACCAGGAGTTACAGGACGAATCACAGGAATGGGATGATAACCCTTTTTTTCTGTTGCAAGCTGTTTATGGTCATTAGTATGTGCGCGTGAAAGGTTTTAAATCAATTTTACGATCCGGGTCATCGGCTACCATTCAACAAACTCTCCTGAACCTAAGGCCCGCAATTCTAGAGGGCGGTATAGCATTATCCAATTGTTTTGAGCGGCTAATAGAAGTATCTGTCCTGTTAATGCTGATACAATACCTTAATTGACGAACTTGCACGCAAAAACCGTAAAGCAAACCGTAAGACAATTAAAGGGCTATAATGGGAATCGAACCTGGTCTAAAACGACGAAACCCACGCCAATATTAACTTTGACGTGGGTTTGATGCTTTTTAAGAATGGTTAATTCTTGCCTTTTGTAGCCCGTAGGGGAATCGAACCCCTATTACCAGAATGAAAATCTGATGTCCTAACCGGTAGACGAACGGGCCGTTCTGTTTTTTGGATGGCAAAGATAACGGCCGGAACAAATCTTGCCAAAACTTTTTTGAAAAAACCTTGTTCACGCACCTGCCCCCTCACAATCTACCACCACAGCGTAAAATGCCGCCCCTGCCTTCAAAAATACCCCAAAAAATGGTTCTCATCCAGCTTTATTTTAAGCTTTGGAGATCATTTTTCAGCCTGTAAAATCTATAAAAGAATATATTCCATTATTGTACCTTCGTCCCCTCTAAATTTTTAAACAATTAAATTCAATTGAACAATGAGTACTGTTAAAGTCGCCATTAATGGTTTCGGACGCATAGGCCGCCTGGTATACCGCCAGATCTATAAAATGGAAGGTATTGATGTAGTGGCCATTAATGACTTAACAAGCCCGAAGGTTCTTGCCCATTTGCTGAAATACGACAGCGCACAGGGCCGTTTCGACGCTGATGTACAATCAACCGAAGATTCCATTGTGGTAAATGGCGATACCGTTAAGATATATGCGCAGAAAGACCCCGCACAGATTCCCTGGGGCACCCATGGCGTAGACGTGGTTATTGAAAGCACCGGTTTCTTTACCGATAAAGACAAAGCCGCCGCACACCTGAAAGCCGGCGCCAAAAGAGTGGTTATCTCCGCACCCGCCACCGGCGATTTAAAAACAGTGGTATTCAACGTCAACCACAATATCCTGGATGGCAGCGAAACCATCATTTCCTGCGCCTCCTGTACCACCAACTGCCTGGCGCCCATGGCGAAAGTCCTGAACGATACCTATGGCATCACCACCGGTATCATGACCACCATTCACGCTTACACCAACGACCAGAACACACTGGATGCACCGCATCCCAAAGGAGACCTGCGCCGCGCACGTGCCGCCGCCGCCAACATCGTTCCCAATTCTACCGGCGCCGCAAAAGCCATCGGCCTGGTATTGCCCGAACTGAAAGGCAAACTGGATGGCAGCGCACAACGCGTACCCACCATCACCGGCTCCTTAACAGAACTGGTTAGCATCCTGGGTAAGAAAACAACCATGGAAGAAATCAATGCTGCCATGAAAGCGGCTTCCAATGAAAGCTTTGGCTATACCGAAGATGAGATTGTCAGCAGCGATATCATCGGCACGCATTTCGGTTCTATGTTCGATGCTACACAGACAAAAGTATTGACCGTAGGCGATACCCAAATGGTGAAAACCGTTAGCTGGTACGATAATGAAATGAGCTATGTAAGCCAGCTGGTTCGCACCGTTAATTATTTTGCCGGCCTGATCAGTAAATAGTCTTTAATTATTTTGAATGTTGAATCCTGAATGGCCCCTGCCGGGCAACACCATTCAGGATTCAACATTCAACTTTAAAACAGTCATAACGATGAGCAAATTCTCGAGCTATAACTTCGCCGGCCAGAAAGCGTTGATACGCGTGGATTTTAACGTACCCCTGGACAAACAAACCTTTGCCATTACAGACGACACCCGTATGCGGGCTACCATCCCCACCATAAAAAAGATATTGGGCGATGGCGGTTCTGTTATTCTGATGAGCCACCTGGGCCGTCCCAAAGACGGACCGGAAGACAAATCCTCCCTGAAACACCTGGTCAAACACCTGGGCGAACTGCTGGAAGGCAGCCCGGTATTATTTGCCACTGATTGTATCGGAGAACAGGCTTTCCTGACAGCCAATATGCTGAAACCCGGGGAAGTGCTGTTGCTGGAAAACCTGCGTTTTTACAAGGAAGAAGAAAAGGGCGATGCAAAATTTGCCGAAACACTTAGCAAACTGGGAACTGTATATGTGAACGATGCATTCGGTACCGCCCACCGTGCCCACGCTTCCACCGCAGTAATAGCCCAGTTTTTTCCTACCGATAAAAGAATGTTTGGCCTGCTGATGGAAGCAGAAGTTGCCAGCGCGGAAAAAGTAATGCACGAATCGCAGAAGCCTTTTGTAGCCATTATCGGCGGTGCAAAAGTATCCGACAAGATCCTCATCATCGAAAACCTGCTTAACAGGGCCACCGATATCATCATTGGCGGTGGTATGGCCTATACTTTTATGAAAGCGGAAGGCGGTAAGATCGGCAATTCGCTTTGCGAAGAAGATCGCCTGCAAACAGCCTTGGAACTTTTACAGAAAGCCGCAGACAAAGGTGTGTGCATTCACCTGCCATCAGATTCTATCATTGCCGACAAATTTGCTGCGGATGCCGCTACATCGGCCGCGCCCAGCAACAATATTCCCGACGGCTGGATGGGGCTTGATATCGGTGCAGAAGCCATCGGGCAGTTTTCAAATGTGATCAAAAAATCAAAAACCATTTTGTGGAATGGCCCGATGGGTGTTTTTGAAATGCCCAAATTTCAGCATGGTACAAAAGCCATTGCAACCGCCATTGCTGCGGCTACCCAGTCCGGTGCGTATTCGCTGGTGGGTGGTGGCGACTCAGTGGCGGCGGTTAACCAGTTTGGTTTTGCCGACAAAGTAAGCTATGTATCTACCGGTGGCGGGGCCCTGCTCGAATATTTTGAAGGAAAGGAATTGCCGGGTATCGCGGCGATAAAGGAATAAAGACTTGCGGGTGCTGGTACCGGATTATCGCCGGTGCCGGCACCTGGGCAAATACCCGGCGTTTTTATCGCATCTCCAGCCGTTTTAACCCCACCGAACCTGGATATTCCACCTGCATCAAAAACAATCCATGCCCGGGCACGGAAAAATCTGCCAGCCGGCAATCGCGGGCCTCGATGATCTGTTTAAACTGCTCCAGCGTTATCTTGTTCCGGCCCACCTGCAGCATGGTACCCGTAAGACCGCGCACCATGCCCCGCAAGAAGCGGTTGGCCTTAACCTGGTAAACCATCTCATTACCCGCCTGTTTCCATTCGCTCTCCGCTATGGCACAGATGGCTGTTTTTGCCTGTGTGTTGCGTTTGCTGAAGGACGTAAAGTCAGAATAAGTTTTGATCAGCATCGCCGCTGCCTGCATCTTTTCAAGATCCAGTGCATACGGATAATAATAGGCGCGATCTGCGAGGAAAGGATTTTTCTGGTGGTAAATATGATAGCAGTAACGCCGCGCCACCGCATCAAACCTGCAATGCGCGCCAGGGGGCACGGCAAAAATAGCATTCACCACAATGTCTTTGGGCAGTATGGCATTGAGCTTGTAAAGAAAGGTTGGCAGTAGCTCGCCGTCAAAATCAAAATGAAAAAAATTTTGCCAGGCATGTACGCCGGTATCCGTTCTGGAAGAACCCGTTAATGAAACAGGTTGCCTGGTCAATACGGCAAGCGACTTTTCCGTCTCTGCCTGTATGGTAAGGGGCGCGTTTTCCTGCACCTGGAAACCGCTGTATCGGGTGCCCTTGTACATCAGTTCCAGGAAATAACGCTGCAATGGCATGGCTTACTATAATAGGTATTAATGACGAAGCATTGCTTTGAAGCGGTTAAGATAATACTCATCCTTGATCAGTTCGCCCAGCGAAGAAAAATTGCCGGTATCTGTTACAAAAGCATAAGCAGCATCAAACCATTTATATTTCCCTTCATCTGTTTTAAAAAGTTCACTCAGCGCTTTCACCTGCTTCACCAGCACGCATTTTTGCCTGAACAATTTCTTGGCCAGTGTTATCCGGTCTTCATCGGTTATTACCAGCAACATCTTAACCCTGAGTTTATCTATATCGGCATCCTGCGCCACCTCTTTGCAATCGGAGTTTAAAAACAGGGGCTGCGCGGGCGCCTTGCCGGTATTACCGGAATCGGCGGGCAATGCAGCACTGTCTTTTTTTATCAACGGCACCACCGGTTGCGCAGGAGCAGGGGACAAGCTGTCTCCTGCAGCGTTGCCGGCAGGCAGCACCGTATATTTTAGAACAGGACTGTCTTTTTTCGCTGCCGGCAACCTACGAAAGGCAATACTATCCGTGGCCTTTGCTGCGATATCGGTGGAATCTCCTTTCACAGGAATAGCAGCGGGTAGATGCTGCAAGGCTGCGGGCGTACTGTCTTTCATTTTGCCTGTTACCGTTTCCGGTTTTACCGCCGCAGGTACAATGGGCGGCGGTGCCACCAGCAACTGCAATGTATCTGTTATTATTTTGGTAACGGGTTTGTCTGTATTTGTTACAACAGGTTTTTGACGGGCATAATCTGCTGTTTCATGAAAAGGGATGCTGATCCGGATGGTGTCAAATTTCTCTTTTGATTCATCCACAAATACAGCAATATAAGAAGTGTCAGTAAACAGTTCAGCAGCTTTATTAACCAGTGGCCTTAGTCTTTTTACAGGTATACGCGCAAGACTATCGCTTTTTGCAGCGGCTGCCTTGCCTGCGTCACTGGTTATTGAAGCCGGTACGGTATCCTGCTGCAACGAAGCCGAAAGGCTGTCTTTTTTTACCGGCACTTTTTCCACTACAACGGCATCGCGGTTATTTAATAAAGCATCCCTTTTTTCTTCCGGCGCCTGCAATATCTCTTTCTTTATGATCTGTACGCTGTCTTTACCAGCTACGGGCTTTTCTTTTTTGGTGGATGCATTTCCGGCAATGGACCCGCTGAAAGCCGGCGGTTTGGCAGTCAGCATAATGATCGTATCCTTCCGCTCTTTTTTATTTTTTGCCACTCCCTTTACTGCACTTGCTACGGGTGTTTTTGCCAGTGGCTTCGCGGGCAGGGAGTCTTTTTTACGGGCAGCACTATTTTTTGCCGTCAGCAGCGTGTCTTTTTTGGGGGGAATGTTTTTTGCCAGGGTGGTACTGTCAATACCAGGATGACTGTTTTTTGCCGTATTTGCCGTGACACTGTTTTTCTGCGGCTGATGAACGGAGGAAATTCGCAGCGAATCCTCTTGCCGGCCCTGCTCTTTTTTTGCAACAGCACTCGCACTGTCTTTCCTTTCACGCGCTTTAATGGCCATTGCGGCGCTATCGCTTGCACGCTGCGCCAATAAGGCACTGTCTTTTTTCCTGGTATCCGGTATGGGTGGGGCAACTGGTTTGGGCGGCCTGTTAACAACATACAGCACGGCCGTATCATTTACGGCATTGGCCAATAATTGTGAAAAAGCATCCGTTTTACGAATACCGGTTATTTCAGGTTTTTTTTTTTCTATGGGGCTGTTGCCGCTCATAATAACAGCAGCGGTTTGCAGGTTCTGCAATCCCCATCCCCTGTCTGTAAAATTTTTTAACAGGTAACCGCCATCTTTATGATTTACGGGAATGTTAAACTGCTGTTCTGGGAAAACATTTCTGGGGAAACCAATTGTTAGAGATAAGGTGC
>CAXTMV010000209.1:0-1009 GCA_964245425.1 uncultured Flavihumibacter sp.
AAAGCCATAGTAAAATGACAAAGGAATACATACCAGGATGGCGGCAATAAAGAAAATAAGGTAAGGCCGGTTCCTGAACAGTACAAAAGCTTCGGTTCCCAATGCCCTGGCGGCGGAAACGGAATTGCCGGCCTTGGGTGGCGTATCGGGCAATATAAAACTCATGCATCCCAATAACAGGGAGGCGCCCGCGGCCAGCAGAAAAGTAGCAGCGCTTTCCTCGATATTCAATAGGGTCTTACCAATTAAAAACCCGGCTACAATCCAGCCAATGGTGCCAAATACCCTAATCCACGGAAATTGCTTTCCCGGATCGCTCATCTGAGAGAAAGCAACGCTGTTCGACAAAGCGATGGTGGGCATGTATAACAAAGAATAAAATAAAATGACCCAGTAAAAAATAGTATTATCTGTGGTACGGGTGGCTAAAAATAACAGCAAGGCACCCAGTATATGCAAGACACCCATGATTTTCTGTGCGGCAAAATAGCGGTCTGCTACCAGGCCCACAAAAAAAGGGGAGATCATAGTGGCAATGGCCAGTGCACTGTAGGCAGCACCAATCTGTATACCCGATGAGTGCAGGTGCTTGCTCATATAGGTGCTCATGGTCACATACCAGGCACCCCAGATAAAATATTGCAGCAACATCATCAGCGCCAGCAAAACACCGGTTCGTAGTTTCATTGTATCGATTTATTTTTTGAAGATAGCGATAACACCAGAAACCAGGAAAGAAAAATAAGCTGTATGAATATTTTATAAAGCGATTATCTTGCAAGCTGCTATGAGAGCATACGAAGACAGTTACCGGCACAAGGGGCTTAGAAAAAAAATGGTTGATCTGCTGAAAGAAAAAGGCATCAGCGATCAGCGGGTACTGGATGCGCTGGCAGCGGTGCCCCGTCATTTTTTTCTTGATTCAGCCTTTGATGAAGTAGCGTATGAAGACCGGGCTTTCCCCATTGCGGTTGAACAAACCATTTCACAGCCGTATACAGTCGCTTAT
>CAXTMV010000209.1:1019-10207 GCA_964245425.1 uncultured Flavihumibacter sp.
ATATAAAACCATTCGAAAAAATACTGGAAATAGGAACTGGCAGCGCTTACCAGTGCAGTGTGCTGGCAGAAATGGGCGCCCAGGTTTTTACCATTGAAAGACAGAAACAACTTTTTGATAACAACCGCCAGTTTGGATTTATTAAAAAATACAGCCATATAAAATTTTTTTATGGGGATGGGTATGAGGGACTGCCCACGTATGCGCCATTCGACAAAGTAATTATCACCGCTGCTGCACCAGTGGTACCGCCTAAACTGGTTGCCCAGTTAAAAGCAGGGGGTAAAATGGTTTTACCGCTCGGTGAATCAAAAGACGGTGTGCAGAAAATGATGCGCCTGACCAAACGCGCGGATGGTCATACCAGTGAAGAAGCATTTGCCGACTTTTCTTTTGTGCCGATGGAAGCGGGGAAAAGAAATTAGTAATGAATAATTATTGTTGTCCGGTTAAAAATGGTTTATTTCAATGGGGGCAGGTGCAACAATTATTTTCATCGCTGCTAAAATTCCGCGGATGGGTTGTTTGCAAATGGGCATCAGTGGTCTTTGAGGTACTTCACTTTTGTGCCTGGAGGTAAAAGGTAACGAACGGCAGCCACGAAGAAGCCACCTTCCTACTTAAATGCTTTCAATATTTCATAAAACCGGTATACTTCCTTAAAAGAATTGTATAACGGTGCCGGTGCCACGCGGATAACGCCGGGCTCGCGGTAGTCTACGATGATCCCGTTATCGGTCAGCCGCTGGTGAATGGCCCGGCCATTTTTCTTAAAAAATAAACTCAGTTGCGCACCGCGTTGCAAAGGATCAGCCGGTGTAATAATCTCAAATTCCAATCCTGTTAATTGGCGCAGCAAACATTCCAGGTAACCTGTCAGCAATATGCTTTTCCGGCGGATGGGGCGGATGCCCGCCTTATCAAATAATTGCAACGATGCTTTTAAGGCAACCATATTAAAAACCTGGGCCGTACTCAACTGCCAGCCGGAAGCACCCGCTTTTGGCTTAAATCCTTTTTCCATCTTAAAGCGTGTTTTTTCCGGATTGCCCCACCAGCCACCGAGGCGCTGGTATTTTTTGTCGTTGGCATACCGGGCATGTATATAAATGCCACTGACTGCACCGGGTCCGGCATTTAAATATTTATAGGAACACCAGACGGCAAAATCGGCATCCCATTTATGCAGCTGCATAGGTACATTGCCGGCCACATGCGCCAGGTCGTAGCCAGCGATGGCCCCCGCCTGGTGCGCAGCGGCCGTAATGGCGGGTATATCATAGAGCTGCCCTGTATAGTAATTGATGCCACCCAGTAATACCAGCGCAACGCCTGGTCCATTGTCGGCAATGGCCTGCAGGATGTCTTCGGTTCTAAGTATTTTTTCCGATTTGCGCGGGGCTATTTCAATGATGGCATCGGCGGGATCGTAGCCATGCAATTTTACCTGTGTTTCCACGGCATACTGATCGCTGGGAAAGGCACCGGCCTCCATGATGATTTTATACCGCGCGCCCGTTGGTTTATAAAAAGACAGCAATAGCAAATGAAGATTCACCGTCAGCGCATTCATGACGGTTACTTCTTCCGGGCGGCAGCCCATTATTTTTGCGAGTGGTTGTTTAAAAAGATCGTGGTAAAACAACCAGGGCTGTTTGGCATGCATATAACCGCCGATGGCCAGCGTTTTCCAGTCTTTCAATTCCTGCTTAATGGCTTTGCCGGTACTTCTTGGCTGTAGGCCCAGCGAATTACCGCAGAAGTAAATGGCTTTTTTCCCTTTGTGCAGAGGATAGTGAAACGCTTTCCTGTATTTTCTGAGCGGATCTTTTTTATCCAGTTGTGCAGCAAATTTTGCAGATGCCTCGAATGCCATGATAAACTGGTTTTATGTTTGGAAAAGAATGAAGAAAAGTCAAATGGAAAAATCGACCTTCGAAAAGCCGTTGCCGATTATTGTACCGGCAGGTGTATTTCAGCCATCATACAACGCGCACTGCCGCCGCCATTGGTTTCAATAACCGTTAACGGCGAATGAACAATGGCATTGTACCGGGTTAGTTTTTCGAGTTGTTCTTTGGTAAGCGCGTCAAAAGCCTGCGAAGACATCACCAGCAGTTGTTCGCCCTTTGCATTGCACACCTGCAGCATATTGCCGGCAAAATGATTCATCTGTGCAAGTGAAAGGGGAATGACCTCTTTACCGGTCTGCAAAATGCTGGCAGCAACTTCATCTTTTTCGCGTTGCGCCGTAATGGCATCCAGGCAAATGGCCACGTATTGAGCCGCCACACACATCATTACATTGGTATGATATATGGCCCGGCCCTGCTGGTCGGTAGCGTCGAATACAACCGGGGTATAACCCATTCTCTCACAGAAATCTGCCAGCACCAGGTAATTGGTACGGGGCGAAAGACAGGCATAGGCAATTTTGTGATCCCTATCGAGTACCATACTGCCGGTACCTTCCAGGAATAGGCCTTCGTTTTCATAATAACTCAGATCGATGGTTTCGGTAACGCGGAATTGCATAGCTATTTTTTCAATAACACCCGGTTTTCTTTCCAGGCGGCGGTTGTGGGCAAACATAGGGTATAGCAACATCCTGCCGTCTTCATGAAAAGACACCCAATTATTTGGGAACAGGGCGTCGGGCGTATGTGGTTCAGGCTCGTCTGCTGCTACCAGCACATCAACACCATGGGCTAATAATACCTGTACAAATGCATCAAATTCCTGCTGTGCTTTTTCCGCCACGCCGGGTTCGGTACCGGCCGATTGAAACGAATTGTTAACCGCCGTTTCGGCATTAAAGCCAAAATGAGCGGGTCGTATCATTAATATATGGGAGGTGGTTTGCATTTGGTGTCTGGTGTAACGAAGTCTGGTTTTGGGGTGGCCAGCGCATTTCCACATTTATCACATGATTCCTAGATTTCATCCCTTAACAGCGGCATGCTCATACAATGAAAACCACCCCTGGCCCTCGACAGTTCCGCGGAAGGCATCAGTATCAGGGTGTCTTTTAGTTTACCGGTTTCCAGCTCGCCCGATTCCAGTTTCCCGATCAGGTCGTGCACATGAATGATGGTGAAGCCATTTTCACGAAATGCTTCTACGGTTCGGTCGTTGCGATCGTAACCCAGTACAACGCCTTCTTTTAATGCCAGCAGATTACAGGAGTCTGTCCATTGTTCCCTTGCATCGAACGGAAACTCATTGTTGCCGGAATAAAGGAAGGTTATCTTTCCCGTGCAGCCCAGGTCATTTTTGCTGATATCGGTCAACAGGTCTTCCAGGTTATCGAAATACGCAGGATTAGAAAGATCCTTCTTTTTAAACTGGATAATGGTCAGCTTTTCATCTTTCTTTTTTTCTTCCAGCACTTTTTGGATGGGGTCGGCATCTTCCATTTTCATTGCCTTGCGGGAGAAATTGCCCAGCATTACCCATTCATTCTTTATCACCTCGGTAAAGATTGTGTCTATGTGCATATAGTCCCTTTTTTTGGGAATCTTTACAACGGTTATTTTTTTTACCACGTTTCTTGCAAACAGGCTGTTAATGGCCTGGTGGGCTGCTTCCATGGTGGTTCGTTCACTAACGCCAATGAGCAGGTGATCTCTGCTGACTACCATCACGTCGCCACCCTCCAGCGTTACTTTATGGTCGTCGCCCTCTTTGGGCAGCAGGAAATGCTGGAAAGTATCGGGTATTTCTATTATGTTATCGTGGTAGTCTTTAAACAACTGGTGGTTAAAGAAAATGTATTTGATCAGCAGTGCTTCGCGGGTACGGGCTTTTTTTGCGGGTTTGTTCAGCAGCACAAAATTATTGATAACGATGCCGATGTCGCGGGTAAAGATAAAATTGGGAATGGGGGCGAAGATCATTTTGCCATTGCCGCGGGTACCGCTGATAAAAGTGTTGGCCAGCTGTACCGGGTCCACTTCCTGCAGTTCCTGCTGCAGAGTATACGAACAGCCTTCAATGGCGCAAACCGAGGCGATCAGTTTTACTTTTATTTCCCGGTTTTGCAGTACTTCTGCCAGCAGCCATTGCAGTTCAATTACCTTGTCGGACCTAAAAAAAGCGCTGTCACCGGGCTTGTAAAATGCCCGTTTATTTGTCTCACTGTCTATTTCATGGAGGCGGCCCTTGATTTTTTCCGGGTCAAGAAAATACAATAATATCTTGCTGTAAAAATCATATTCTTTTCTGCGAATGGTCTCCAGGTGTACAATGTCCTCAAATAACCAGTCCTGGGCCTTTGAGGGCACAACTTTACCCAATCCGCTGTCCGGGCTGTGCACCAGCAATCTTCGCAACCGGCCTATTTCTGACGTAACCTGTATGGGATGGGCTTTCATAAGTTCAAAGTTTTAATGCTGCGTTTTAAATCCGCCTGCTTCGATAGCCTTTCTGCAATCAGCAAAAATAATTTGCCGTTAAGGTTTACATTTTTTTATCCGGCCGGTATCTGGTCGCCAGCTAGCTTACACGTACACCCTTGATTGTAAAGCGCTGTCGTGTATACCCTGGCTGAGCAAAAGAACTTAAAACGTAGAAATTAAAACGTACAACTTTTATTCGTGTACCGCCACCAGTGGCACATGGCTGTGATAAGCCAGTTTCTTGGTATAACTGCTTTTAAACAGGCCGCCGAGAAACGAATGATTCCTGGGCACGGTAAATATCATATCGATTTTATAATCCAGTACAAACTGGTTGATGGCTTCTATAAAGTCGAACTGGCGCATAAAATAATACTCCGTCTCATAACCAACCAGGATGGATTCCAGTTTGGCCCTTTCGGCCTTGTATTCTTCGGTTACTTCCACGTAGTGTTCACTGTCTACATTTACCACGTGTACAAAGGGATTAAAGATATCCAATACATTCCGGAGGGCATCTACCGGTGTAGTAGTGTCTACGTCTTTAAAATCGGATGTAAAAGCTACGTTCTTGATGCCGGTAAAAGTGGCATCGGGCGGAACGATCATTACCGGGCATACATTCTTATGAACCATGCTGAGGGTATTGCTGCCGATGAAGATCTGTGCCAGCCGGGTAGAACCCGTAATACCCATGATTATCAAATTGGCTTTCTGCGAAGTGGCCAGGTTTTCAAGGCTGCTGATAAAAGAGCTTCTTTCTTCGGCAATACAGGTAATGTCAAGACCGCTGGCAATGCTGTTCATTTCTGCTTTTACGCTTTCGAGTGCCAGTTCCATAATGGTTTTACGCCCTTCATGGTCATTGTAAACAACAGAGCCGTCACTGCTTTCGGTATCTATTTTATCATACACATTGTATAAAATGATACGTGATCCGGGCACCTGTTGGGCAAGGCTGGCTGCATAACGGGCCGCGTTTTTGGAGGTATCGGAAAAATCAGTCGGTACAATAAAGGTTTTCATGCTGTTTATTTTGATTACAGGCAAATATAGGGTTTATGAATTCATGCCAAAAAAACGCCCGGTAATATTACTGGACAGCCAATAACCATAACAGGGCAGTCAAAAAAAAGCCTCCCGGCAAGGGAGGCTGTATAACACAATGAATGTTTAATCACTAATTTTTCTTCTTTGCAGAATCCTTTTTATTGGCCTTATAGCGCATGTCTGCAGTGCCGTCTTTCTTGGTTGGACCGGCTGGTGCCGCGGGCTTGGCGCCTGCGGCGTCTTTATTGGCCTTATACCGCATGTCTGCCGTACCGTCTTTTTTTGTTGGCCCAGCTGCTGTGGTGCTTTTTGTCATCGGAACAACCTTGGCTTTGGCAGTGTCTTTCTTAACAGCCGACATTTTAGAATCCTTTGCATCCTTCTTAGCCGGTGTTTGCGCAAAAATACCTGTGCTGAACACCAGCATCGCGGCGGCAATCAGTAATTTTTTCATTGTAAATTTTTTGATGAGTGATTCAGTTTTAGAAGATACAAGTTATAGACTACCGCCAGATTAAAGAAGAATTAATTGTTAACAGATGGTGAATTGCGGGGTCGTCTTTCTGCCAGCGTGCAATAAAACCATACCAAGGGCTGGCCGCCAAGACCCGTTTTGCCGGTAGTGATTCCTTTTCTTTGCAAGCGAGAACGATACCGCATGCGAAAAACAGTTTTGTTAGTATTCAGCCTGCTGGCCACCGTTGCCAGCTTCAGTCAGTCCGTTGCCGATATTTCGCTAATACCCCAGCCGGTGAGCCTGCAACGGCTGGAAGGCAGTTTTACCCTGCCCGCCGCCCTGGTCATAGAAGCATCTCCGGCCGGCATGCAGGTGGCTGGCTACCTGGCTAAAAAACTCCAGGCCGGTACCGGGTTTCAGCCAGTGCTGAAAGAGGGTATTTCTGCTGCAAAAGGAGGCATACAACTGGTACTGCTGGCAGATAAGACAATGGGCAGCGAACAATATAAATTAACATCGGGCACAGAGGGGGTGATCATTACGGCGGCCAGCCCGGCAGGATTGTTTTACGGGATGCAGACCCTTCTGCAACTGCTGCCCCCGGCCATCGAAAGCCGTACACCCGTACAGGGGGTCAGCTGGACCTTGCCGGCGGTAGCTATTTCCGATTACCCCCGGTTTGGCTGGAGGGGATTGATGTTTGATGTATCCAGGCATTTCTTTACCAAACAGGAGGTAAAAGAATTCATAGATGAAATGGCCCGCTACAAATTTAACCTGCTACACCTACACCTGACGGACGATGAAGGCTGGCGCATCGAGATCAAAGCCTACCCAAAGCTCACAGAAATAGGTGCCTGGAATGTTAAGAAGACAGGCACCTTTGGTACTTTCTCGGAACCCGCTGCCGATGAGCCCCGTACTTACGGCGGATTTTTTACACAGGAAGACATAAAGGAGCTGGTGGCCTATGCAAAAGACCAGTTCATTAATATTTTACCGGAGGTGGATGTGCCGGGTCACAGCCTGGCTGCCGTTGCCTCTTATCCTGAACTGAGCTGCACACCAGGCACTTATCGGGTAAACTCCGGCGAGAAATTTATGATCTGGCCGCCCAAGGGGCATTTTTATGGAACACTGGACAATACCCTCTGCCCGGCTAACGATAAGGTATATGCGTTTTTAGACAAAGTGTTTACAGAAATAGCCGCGCTGTTTCCTTTTGAATACATACATGTTGGCGGCGATGAAACCGCCCGGAATTTCTGGGAGAAAAGTGAAGCGATAAAAGGCCTGATGAAAAGAGAAAACCTCAAAAACCTGGATGAAGTACAAAGCTATTTTGAAAAACGGGTTGAAAAAATAGTGGAATCCAAAGGGAAAAAACTGATTGGATGGGATGAAATACTGGATGGCGGACTGGCGCCGAATGCCACCGTAATGAGCTGGAGGGGCATAAAAGGTGGCGTAGAGGCCACCAAACAGGGGCACCAGGTGGTCATGAGCCCCACTACCTTTACCTACCTCGATTACATGCAGAGCGATGCCGCCATTGAACCGCCTGTGTACGCGTCGCTTCGTTTGAAAACGGCTTACGAATTCAACCCGGTTCCGGAAGGTGTCGATGAAAAACTGATCAAAGGAGGCCAGGCCAATTTATGGACCGAACAGGTATACAATATGCGTCACCTGCAGTACATGGTATGGCCCCGGGCTTTTGCAATAGCCGAATCTGTCTGGAGCCCGGCCACGCTAAAAAACTGGAAAGATTTCACCGCCCGGGTAGAAAAACACTTTGACCGGTACAATATGGCAGGTGTAAAATATGCGCCCAGTATGTATGATGCTTCCATAAAAGTAAGCAAAGACAGCAGCGGCGGATTGAAAGTTGATTTTGATATGGAGATAGAAGGGCTGGAACTGTATTACAGCTTTGACAATTCTTATCCTGATAATTTTTATCCCCGTTATACAAATAGTTCTGTAAGCGTACCCAAAGATGCAGCTGTCATGCGCGTGATAACTTACCGTAACGGCCGCCCTGTTGGACGGATGATGACCATCAGCAATGCGGATATGCTGAAAAGAGCGAAGTGAAGAAAGCTGATGGCCAGAAGCTGTAAGACCGTTGCAGGTGTTTGCGCGTTGTGAGAAGGGCTACTTGCTTTTCAATTGCTCTCCTATTCTGACAATAAAAAAGTCCATATCAAAAGGCTTGGATATAAAATCATCGGCGCCGGCTTCGCGACAGCTTTTGTCTGCATCCGGATGGGCAGACATCATCACAATTTTGATGGCGCTGCTGCTGGCATCGGATTTTAACTTCCGGCAAACATCCCGGCCGTCGATGCCCGACAATAACATGTCCATTAGCAGGAGGCGGGGCGCAGTAACCGCCATTATTTGCGGCAACTGGTCGGGTAAAGAGCAGGATTGTACCTGGTAACCTGCATATTTCAGGATGGTCTCTACCATTACACAAATGTCTTTATCGTCGTCTACCAGTAATACATCAACTGCCTGTTTCATGCCGGAATAATCGTTTTTAATTAATACACCGCAATAATACTTAAAATACCAACCTGCCGGCTAATCAGTTTACAGCAGAGGCGGTTTTTACCCCGTTGCCATACCAGGCCCGTCAACAATTAAGCAGCAGGCACCTGTAAATAAAAAGACAAAAACAAGGAATAAAATTATATTTTCTAAGGCCATGAGAACCAAATGACCCGGCTGTTAATCGTAGTTTTACCTCGTACTGCCGGCTATGATTTACCGGAACCACCTGTTATCTTTGTTCCATCAGCATACCAAATGCGTTGATGCAGTACCCGGTTTCATTGAAAAGCCTAAATTGACCGTACCCCCGGATTTTCACTGCATTTTCTTCCAATACCCCTGTGCATAATCTTTAATTTTCGCAATCCAATTCTTCAGGGACGGCATTGTTTTACCTCAAAAATAAAAACAATGTTGTATTCAAAATTGTCAACGGCTGTATTTTGCAGCCTTGTATTCATTTTTATTACATTGCCATTTACCAGTTTTCGTCATTCGTCCACCAGCACCTTTGCGCAGGATGTGCTGGCAGAAAATACCCGGGTAGCCGCTACCCACAAAGTGCAGCTGAACAGGAATGCAGTAAAGTTTGTCCGTAGCTACATTAAAAAGAACAATCAAGAGCTGGTAAAAATAAAAGAAAGAAGCCAGTCGCCTTTCAGGTCTATGGACCTGGTATTCAGAAAATATGGATTGCCTGTGCAGCTCAAGTACCTGGCAGTAAT
>CAXTMV010000210.1:0-990 GCA_964245425.1 uncultured Flavihumibacter sp.
ACCTTTCTCCCATACTCATTGCTGACCAGGCAGGAATGGTGAAAATGAATACCACCATAAAACCTGGCCCATGTATTTTCAAGCGCCGCTTCGCGGAAAGAATGGTAAGACCTGTTGTCGATACCAAATTCTGCTTCCGTGGTATCTGTATAGGCGAAATGGTCGCCAAACACATGTGTCAGTGCTTCTGCGTTGGCAGAAGAAACGGTTGAATGGCCGCAGGTATATTCCGGAAAAGGCGGCGTTTGCAACAGCGGCTGCCAGTTGGGATCGATGTATTTATTGATCACCGTTTCGGGGCGCACGGTATTGGAACGGTATTTCTGGTCCCAGCATTCAATAAATGCATCAAACTGCGCAATGGCGGTAATAGCGAAAGCATATACCGTAGTAGCATAATCGGCTTTTGCTTTTTCCGCTGCAATGCCAACAATGCTCATCCAGTGGCCGGGGGGCGAAAACTTTTTGGTGCCAAACTGAACATGCCCCGATACATTTAATTTGAACGGATTATCGTCCCAGAAATTGGCAATATGCTTTTGTTCCGGTGTAAGGCTGTCGATGGCAGTTTTGCTTAACATCACTTCCTTATAATAATCGCTGTTCTTATCGGTCATATTGAACTTGTACTGGGCCGGTGGCACAAACTGGCTGGCGCTGTCCAACACCAGTGTGCGTATTTCGTTCCAGTGTGGTTCCATAGCGGATGCATAGGCGGGTGGCGTTGGCACCCAGCGGCCGGGAGAATCAATCACATTGTATTTAGAAGCGCTCCTGGTCTGGGCATAGTTGTCTTTTTTGCTCCAGGCCAGTATCACAGCCGACACGGTATCTGAATAGGCGATGGTATTGGCCAGTACTTCTTCGGGCATGCCCTTGTCTACCACCATTTTCTTGAGGCTGTCTGTATAATCCTGCATACTGCCTTTGGGGAAAGTGACAGCTTCTCCCAGCACGCAGTAGGCCAGCAATGCGGCAAAATCATAATCA
>CAXTMV010000210.1:1000-10184 GCA_964245425.1 uncultured Flavihumibacter sp.
GCGAAGCATATTTGGCCGGGTAGGCGCCTGCCATTACCTCGTAGGCTGCTACAGAAGCGTAGAGATAATTGCGGGAAGCTACAATCGGGCTGAAATTATTACCCATTACCACGTTATTAAGTTCATACACGGTTCTGCTAAACATTAATGGATCCTGTGTGACGGCGGTATAATTGCCTTTCTCTTTGCAGGATACAAGGATGCTGCAGATGATAGCAAACGCTACAATGTTCTTCATTATGTAAATGATTGAAATATGAATGCACACATATACTACAGAAAGCAGTTATACATTGGTGCACGAAAAGACAGCAGGTTATGCTTCGGGGGGCTGCTCGGGGGTAGCGTGAAAAAGATTGTTTACCACTTTGGGCTGGTAAAGGTTGTATAAAGATCCGGAAGCTGCTGCGTATAAAGCTGTAATGCTTAGTTGTTGCAGGTTATCGTAATCACTCAGCGAATTCTTTACGGGCGTGGGCGCCGGAACGCCGGTCTTTTTAGCGGCATTGTCCTGCTGCAGGTCGTTGTTGATTTTAAACAGGTCATCCTTGGCCGATTCCAGGCGTTGTTTTACCTGGTTGGGGATACATTTAAGTACCAGCTGGCCATCCTGCACTTTGCGTTTTACGTATTTGTAATGAAGACCGTTCACTTCTATTTCACCATCGCAACGTTCAAAGCCGGCCCAGTCTGTCTGGTAGGGCATATTCAGCGGAACCTTGATTTCCAGTAATTGCGATTCATCATAATCGTTCCGGTCAAGCTTTGCCTCCAGCCGGGTATCCGCATTCTGCTGCACCAAGTTAATTACCCAGCGGTAACCGCACCAGTTGAACAGCAAAATGCCCAGGAGCAATATGGAAGCAATCTTTTTCAATCCCTTTTTAAGCAGAAATGAGCGCTAAGATAAAATAATTTCTCAAACATAGGCATATCGGGCGATTTATTTGCTGCTGACAGCCGGTTTTACCGTAAATGTCTTTTTTTCCGGGCCAATACCGGTCAATGTCAGCCGCTTCCAGTTCTCGGGCAATGCTGATGGTACTTGCACGATACCGTTAGAGGTAATCTCCAGTCCGCCAAAACCCATCAGTATGCTTTGTACAATACCACCCGCCCCGGTAGAAAAATAGGGGTTGGTACCACCCTTTGTTTCGGCAATCACCCGCAGGGGTGGGTTCAGGTTGGGTAAATAGGCATCCTGGAAAAAATGAAACGCTTTTTTACCGTCGCCCAGCCGGGCATATAAAGTGGCAAATACTGCCTGTGTCATGGCCGGGGTACCTTCATTAGGCACCCTGGTTTCATAGTATTCAAGGTCTTTGCGAATCTGTTTGGGGTCGGTGATTTCCTTTAAAGGATAGGCCAGCAGGTTTACGTCGGCCTGCTTGATGCCTTCTCCATGGTAAGCCGCGTGTTCTTTGGTAACGCCATTGTCTAACCGTAAAATGGGGATGTTGTTGGATACGTTCATCCAGTCGGGGTCTGCTGCAATGCCCAGTATATGGGCTGCTTCGGTAGCATGTTGCAGCACGGCTTTGGCAGCTGCGTTGGTAAAGGCATTGTTGTCTACATTTTCGGCCCATTCATCGGCCGCTACCACATTATTGATATCGTACTGTCCGGAACCTTTTCTTTCTACCCGGCTGGCCCAAAAATCGGCGATGGCCGATAATACCGGCCAGCCCCTTTCCTTCAGCCAGACTTTATCCTGCGTTACGCAATAATAATTCCAGGCGGCAATGCCCACGCAGGCGGTAATATGGTGTTCAAAGGGTCCGCTCAGCGCCCAGACCGGCGTCTCTTCTACCCCCGTAGCAGCACTCTCCCAGGGGAACATGGCTCCTTTGAAGCCTTTTCCAAAAGCATTTTTTTTGGCCGCTTCCAGTCTTTCATAACGGTATTCCACCATGCTTTTTCCAAGTTCGGGATGTAATACCAGCAGGCCCGGGAACATCCACAACTCGGTATCCCAGAAAACATGGCCGTTGTAGCCAAGGCCGCTTAAGCCCATGGGTGAGGGCGATAAGGCTGTACCTTCTCTTACAAATGAATACAGGTGGTAGATCATACTGTGTATGTCCTGCTGGCTTTGCGGATCGCCCTCAATGCTGATATCGCTTTTCCACAATTCATCCCAGGCCTTATTATGAAACTGCAGCAGCCGGTCACGGCCCTCCAGTTTTGCATAAATGGTCAGGCGTTCGGCTTCATTCAACGGATCATCGTGGTGAGCAGATGTAATGGAGGAGCCTGCTACGGAAAAACGATAGGTTTCACCGGCTTTGATGGTCTTACTGAATTTCATCAGGTGCATGTTATTATCCCACATTTCATGTATCACCCTTGGCTCCTGGCCATGCGGTTCGCTGAACAGGAAAGTATTGGATGCGCACATCAATAGTTTGCCGGTAGGACTTTTTGCAGAAGAGGTCAGCAGGCTGATGACTACATGTGGCCGGTCTATTTCGTTGTAATAATTCTGCACGTCCTTCAACGCGTCGGGGGCCTCCATTACACTGGCACCGGTAATGGTAATATCTTTTTTAGCGGTAATAGCAACATCCATTAGTACGGTGTACGGTAATTGACGCAGGGAATAATAGGTGCTGGTGATACTGGCTTTACCGGCATAATCGAAAGACGTGGTAAAGGCTGCATGGTGCATGTCCAGTTCCTGTTTCATATTACTGGCGTCGCTGCCAGCAATACGATGGCCGTCTATATCCAGGTTCATGTTCAGCAGGTTAAAACTGCGCAGGAAATTACTAACACGGCCCCTGCCGTACAGGTCATAGGCACCGGCCAGCACCACATCCTTTATTTTTAACGGCTCGGGAGAACTGACAATTCCGATCATGCCATTGGCGACCGTGATACCATAATAATGAGCAGGATCGATGCTGCTGGCCGTAATCTTCCAGGGATCCTGGGCGTGTATGCAAAAAGAAAATAAAAAGGCTGATAACAGTATGGGCAGTCGTTTGGGCATAGCAGCGTGTATGAAATGCAAAACTAAGCAAACAAAGGGCTAAGAGAGCAAGGAGTTATTTGTGCTCTTAGTAGGTGCCACTGGCGCCCCCACCCTCTCCTGTTCCGCCCCCAAATTGGGTGCCGGTGTCAGCAGGCAGGTGCGGCGAACTGAAAGTTTGCACTATTACAAGGCTTTCTATTTGCAGCTTGTCCATAAAGAAGGAATCATCCTGTTCTTTATGCGTAAATCCGTATTTAGGTTCTTTCAAATATTTTATGAGTCCATAAGCTGTGCCAATGAATAAAAGGCCCCCGATAACCATGGCCGTTTCCACAGGCATAAAATGATAATAATACCGGACGGTAAAAACAACGGCTCCTACCAGCAACAAGCCTGTCCGCAATAAAACGGCGTCTTTCAGCCGTATGCCCTGGATAATATATACAACAGGAATAGCAACGGTAAACAGCCAGAACAACCATGCAAAAGGTATGCTTTGCCCTTCCTGTAAGTCCAGGTGGAACATGGCTGCACTGGCTTCCCGCACCACATAATAATTGCCCGCAGCATACAACGCTACCAGTGCGGTAACGGATGCCAGCAACCATCCCTTATTGTAATGCTTCCATCTGCTGTTTTTCAGCTGCCGCTGTATAAACAGGTAAAGCAGCATGGCAACCATCATAATAACAAAAGGAGCAATGGCTTTTGCCAGCGCACCCAGTTGTACCAGGCTAAAAAAAACAATTGCCAGCAATGCAATGCCAGCAATAGCAGCCATTATTGCATTGCAGAAACGGGCAAACAACCCGCCAGCCAATACGAAAATAATAATAGCATTGGCCAATGCCGGAACATTGGTTACCAGGTTAATGCCAGCCACCAAACCAACGGCAAACATCCACAGCAGGGCGTCGTCTACACCAGATTTGAAATGATGCTTTTTTACCATCAATTCCAGTCCGCCATAGATCAGCAATCCCCAAAAAATAAGCAGCCCGCCAAACCCGTCTGCATGCGAGGCAGTAAAAATCAACAGCGTAAACAGGCCCAGGGTAAACTGAACAATGATGGCAGTTAAGATAAAAAGGCCTGTCCGAACAAAAAAATTCGGATGGTAAAAGCCAACCGGGTAAGCGGCGTATACCCGTCCTTTTTCTTCATCGGTGATGCATTGCCTGGTAACGGCCTCGTCTGCCTGTTCTCTCACCAGCCGGTTGTTTAGCCAATCATCGTTATAAGCAATCATGCAGCTTTAATTTTTTTGTTGATATTAACCAGGAAAAAGATCAGGGCAATACCCGTTCCTATAAAATAAAAAAAGGCCAGGTATATGCCGCCAACATCTGAATCAAGCGTAAAGAACAGCAACCGCATCACCACATAACTAAGGCCGATATAGCCGTAGAGGGTAAGTACCAGCAACACATAAAATGATCTGCTGCGCAACGCTTCGCGGTAAAAATAAAAAACAATACCCGCCAGTACCAAAAACCAGAGCGCATAAAAGCCGGTAAATTCAAACATGCCCGCCAGCACACTGATAAAAAGAATGTGCATGCCAAAATTGGTATAACTGAAAACAAAATGGGCTTTAAAATGACGCAGCCGGCTTACGACAGCAGTTGCTACCAGGCCTGCGCCCATTACCAGCCCGGTGAAAATAAGGATCGGATTATCGAAATGATTGTCGATTAAAATACGGGTAGGCGTTACCGATATACCAGCCCAGGCGCACAGGCTGGTGATGGCCAGGCTAAGAACACCCAGGTGGTCAAAATAATACGCCGAAAAAAACAAAACTGCCATGGGTATAAAACTAGCCAGCCCAAACCGGTTGCCGAAAGTATGGTACTGGTATTGCAGGTAGCCGATAAACGTAACAAAAGCCAGGCAACCCAGTAACAATAGATAATCAAAGAATGCATTGGGCGCAGCCACTTTACCCGCAGAAAAAGGCAATTTGTTTTTTGCACAATAGAAAAAACAGCCGGCGCTGACCAGGGTAATAAAAACAAGGATGGCCGTATGGCCAATGCTGTCAATATTTTTGTATACCAGTATGCCCAGTCCACCACTTAGCAGCAATACACCCAGGTAAAGCAGGGTTTTCAGCTCCCAGTGAAGGGAAAACAGTTGGCTGTTTTCCGCCGACTGTACTTTTTGCAGGGATGCTTCGCTCACAAGCCCTTCCGCCCGGAGTTTATTGAACAGAATTGTATCCATAGCTTATTATAACAGCGTTAAATGTATAACAAATGTGCAGGCGCTGCAAACCTATGCACGGCGGATACGGAAAAACCGGTCGTTGCCGCGCCCGGAAGACTGCTTTTACCCTTTGAAACCAAACTAACAAGTGTTAACTTGCAGGGGGCAAATATTGTATTTTTGTTCCCTATACCTTTTTATGAGTGAAATATTCCCCGGCAAAATAAGGCTGGTAACAGCAGCCAGCCTGTTCGACGGGCACGATGCGGCCATTAACATCATGCGCCGTATTTTGCAAAGCCGGGGGGCCGAGATCATACACCTGGGACATAACCGCAGCGTGCAGGAGATAGTGGAATGTGCCATTGAAGAAGACGTGCATGGCATCGCTGTTACCAGTTACCAGGGCGGCCATGTAGAATTTTTCAAATACATGAAAGACCTGCTGGACGAAAGCGGGTGCGGCCATATTAAAATATTTGGCGGCGGAGGCGGCACCATTCTCCCACAGGAAATCAGTGAGCTGCAACGCTATGGCATTACAAAGATTTACAGTCCTGATGACGGCCGCAAAATGGGTTTGGAAGGTATGATTGAGGAAGTGATTGGTTTATGCCGCCCTCTCCCGATCGCTCCCGGTGGGGGAGGAGCCGTACGGCAGGCTGCTTTTTGGCTGGCTGCAAAAGATTGGAAGAATGGGTTTCCGCTTGGCGAGCAAAAAGACATCCGCAAAATTGCACGGGCCATCACGGAGGCAGAAGCAACGCTTACAGCCGAAAAAAAATATGACGGGTCTTCACCAACAGTTAATCAATTTAAAGCAAACCCTCTTTTGTATGGAAAACTAAAAGAATTTGCACTTACCCAGCGCAGGGAGCAGACGGTTGCAGCGTCTGTTTTATGGGATAAGCTAAAAAGTGAAAAGGAAGGTTATAAATTCAGCAGACAGCATATCATCGACTGCTTTATTGCTGATTTTGTTTGTCTGAGCAAAGGTTTGATTGTTGAAGTAGATGGTAATTATCACCAGCTTCCTGACATGAAATTAAACGACGAGGAAAGATCGCAGGCATTAAAAAAAATAGGTTACGAAGTTATAAGGGTGACAAATAATGAAGTAGTATACGAACTGCAACATGTTTTAGATAAAATTTATACCAGGCTTTCGAATTTGCCCGACAAGAAGATTGAAGAAAAAAACATAAACTTGCTCAATCCCTCCTTTACCGGAGGAGGTCGGGAGAAGGCGACCGCCATCATCGGCATCACCGGCACCGGCGGGGCCGGCAAGTCTTCTGTTACAGATGAAATAGTGCGGCGTTTCCTGCAAACATTCCCCGATAAAACCATTGCGGTTATTTCTGTTGACCCATCCCGGAAAAAAACAGGTGGTGCCCTGCTGGGCGATCGCATCCGCATGAATGCCATTTCTCATACAAGGGCCTATATGCGATCGCTGGCAACCCGCGACGACAATACCTCGGTAAGCAGTGCCTTGCACGACGCCGTGCACATTTGCAGGGAAGCTGCCTTCGATTGCATTATCATAGAAAGTGCGGGCGTAGGCCAAAGCGATGCCTCCATTACGGCGTATTGTGATCTGAGTTTATATGTGATGACTCCTGAATACGGAGCCGCCTCCCAACTGGAAAAAATAAATATGCTCGACTATGCAGATATTGTCTGCATCAATAAATCAGACAAAGCCGGCGCCCTGGATGCCCTGGCCGAAGTGCGCAAACAATACAAACGTAACCATGCCGCCTGGACGGCGAAAGATGAAACCCTCCCCGTAATAGGCACTGCTGCCAATAAATTTAACGATGCGGGCGTAAATGCATTGTTCAGCCTGCTGCTGCATACCATTGAAGAAAAAACAGGCGTCTGCTGGGGAGATTATACGCCTTTGTTTGCAGGCAGCGGCATAGACAGCAACATCATTATACCGCCAAAGCGCATTCGCTATTTGTCTGAGATTGCAGATAATAACCGGAATTATGATCAACTGGTTAAAGACCAGTCGGCCATTGCTTCCAGCTTGTACCGCTTACAGGGTGCGATGGAGATTCTTCGCCAGGCAAACAATTCTGCCGCCGCAGCCGCCTTGCAGCAACAGATCAGTTTTTATGAAAGCAAGCTTACCCCCGTAAGCCGGAAGCTGATACAGAAATGGCCGGAAAAAATAAAAGCCTACCAGGAAGATTACTACCAGTACGCTGTTCGCGATAAAATCATACGCCAACCCATGTTCAGCCACAGCTTAAGCGGGTTGCGCATACCAAAAGTGGTATTGCCAAAATACAAAGACTGGGGGGATGTACTTACCTGGCAGGCGCAGGAAAATGCACCGGGCCGCTTTCCTTTTACAGCCGGCGTATTTCCGCTTAAACGCGAAGGTGAAGACCCCACACGTATGTTTGCCGGCGAAGGCGGCCCCGAAAGAACCAACCGCCGGTTTCATTATGTATCGGTAGATCAACCCGCAAAAAGGTTGTCCACTGCCTTTGATAGTGTAACGCTCTACGGCGAAGATCCCGCTGCCAGGCCCGATATTTACGGAAAAGTTGGCAACAGCGGTGTAAGCATCGCCACCATCGACGACGCAAAAAAATTATACAGCGGTTTTGATCTATGCGATCCAAAAACCTCCGTTAGCATGACCATTAATGGACCAGCCCCCGTGTTGCTGGCTTTTTTTCTGAATGCCGCTATCGATCAGCAGTGCGAGAAATATATACAGGAGCATGCAATGGACAACCGGTTAAACGACATTCAACATGCTAAATTCAACATTCAAAATAAGCCAACCTATTACAACCCGGCAGCGCCCGAAAGGTTGCCAGAGGGCCACAGTGGACTGGGGTTGCGCCTGCTGGGACTGAGCGGCGACGAGGTATTGCCGAAAGAACAATATGATAATATCAAAGCCTTTACGCTGCAACAGGTAAGAGGCACGGTACAGGCCGATATATTAAAAGAAGACCAGGCGCAGAATACCTGTATTTTTTCCACCGAATTTGCACTCAAATTAATGGGCGATGTGCAGGCCTGGTTCATCGATAATAAAATCAGGAATTTTTACAGCGTCAGCATCAGCGGTTATCATATTGCAGAAGCCGGTGCCAACCCCATTACTCAGTTGGCTTTTACCTTATCTAACGGCTTCACCTATGTGGAATATTATATCAGCCGCGGGATGCAGATAGACGATTTTGCACCCAATCTGTCGTTCTTTTTCAGCAACGGTATGGACCCTGAATACAGCGTAATTGGCAGGGTGGCGCGCAGGATATGGGCCAAGGCAATGAAATATACTTATAAGGCTAACAAGCGCAGCCAGATGCTGAAATACCATATCCAGACCAGTGGCCGCAGCTTGCATGCGCAGGAAATAGACTTCAATGATATCCGTACCACGCTGCAGGCATTGTATGCTATTTACGACAACTGCAATTCATTGCACACAAATGCCTATGATGAAGCCATTACCACCCCAACGGAAGAAAGCGTGCGCCGCGCCATGGCCATCCAGCTGATCATTAACCGGGAGCTGGGAACAGCAGGCACTGAAAATTTTACCCAGGGCAGTTTCGTATTGGAAGAACTGACCAACCTGGTAGAAGCGGCCGTACTGGCAGAGTTTGACCGCATCAGCGAAAGAGGTGGGGTACTCGGCGCCATGGAAAGAATGTACCAGCGCAATAAAATACAGGAAGAAAGCCTGCATTACGAAACCATGAAGCATTCAGGCGAACTGCCGATCATCGGCGTAAATACTTTCCTCAATAAAAAAGGGAGCCCTACCATTTTACCTTCGGAAGTAATCCGGAGCAGTAAGGAAGAACGGGACCAGCAAATACACAACCTCCAGGCTTTTCATACACGTAACGAAGCCATTGCCTCGCAGAAACTGGAGGCACTCAAAAAAACAGCCATCGCCAACGGCAACTTATTTGAAGCACTGATGGAAACCGTAAAATATTGTTCTCTTGTGCAAATCAC
>CAXTMV010000211.1:0-10124 GCA_964245425.1 uncultured Flavihumibacter sp.
GAGCTGACGGCGGCCGGCATTTCGGCCTATCATATATGGATACAGGTGTTGTTGTCTGGTACCTTGCTGGTGACCGGCTGCTTATTCCTGTTGTATTTCAGGCTGGGCCAGCTTATCAAATGGGCCGAAAAAATACCCCGGGCGCAAGCGTTTCTGCAGCACCTTGCCGTTATAGAAGATCTTCCTGTTACAATTTTGTTAAGAACAATGAGCCTGTCGTTTGTGCGTTATATCATTTTTGTAATTCAATATATCTTACTGTTGCAACTGTTCGATGTGGATGCAGGCCTTTGGCACTCCTTTTGGCTGATTAGCGTACTGTACCTGATTCTTGCCATCACACCTACAATTGCACTGGCAGAACTAGGCATACGCGGACAGGTGAGTCTGTTGTTGTTTACACTGGTTAGTTCAAACAAATTTGGCATTGCTGGCGCCGCCACCGCCATCTGGTTTATTAATCTTGTTGTGCCGGCATTAGCCGGTAGTTTGTTATTTTTAAGTCTTAAAATGTTTTCTGATAAATGAAGCGAACCTTCTCCTGTTTCTTCCTGCTGCTTTACTGCCTGGTGCTGAACGCAGGAGATGAATTTTGCAGCATCCGCAATACTGCCTTTACGGCAGGCGAAACCAGTACCTATGTTGTTTACTATACACTGGGTGTTTATATTGCTGCCGGTGAAGCCGGCTTTACAGTAAACCTGGAACACCTGAACAATAAGCCGGTCTATCACATCACTGGCGAGGGAAAAACCTATAGCTTCTATGACAGCTTCTTCAAAGTGCGCGATAAATATGAAACCTTTGTAGATACCGCCACCCTGCAGCCGGTTAAATTCCTGCGCAATGTGGATGAAGGAGGTTATAAAAAATACGAGAACGTAACCTTTAACAGACAAACCAATACTGCTATCACCAATAATGGTGTTTTCCAGGTGCCTGACTGTGTACAGGATGTGGTAAGTGCGATCTTTTACGCCCGCAACATCAATTTTTCCAAATATAAAGTAGACGACAAGATCCCTTTTACCATGTTTCTCGACAATGAAAAGTATGATTTGTATATCCGTTATATGGGCAAAGAGATCATCAAAACAAAATATGGAAAATTCAGGGCCATCAAATTCAAACCACTGCTGGTAAAGGGAACCATTTTTGAAGGAGGTGAAAAAATGATTGTATGGGTAAGCGATGACGGCAATCACCTACCCCTGCGGGTGGAAAGCCCCATCAGCGTGGGCAGTATTAAAGTAGATATGATGGGCTACCGGAATTTACGTTACCCTTTAACATCACTGGTCTCCGTTAGATAGTTTTTATACGTCGGAAGTCATTAGCCGATGGTCTCGGTACCGGTTAATGACTAAAGATTACCGGCTACAGATGCCAGGCTAAAGACTTTATCCTCCCGGATTCCTTTTTCTGTCATCTTCAGTGTGCAGCATTCCACCATCGGATCGTGTTCAAAAAACAGGATGTATTCTTTCTTCAGTGCCTCTGCCAGAAATATTTTCTTTTCTTCCAGGGTGGTCATCGGAAACATATCATAGGCCATTACGTAGGGTAGCGGTATATGCCCGGCGGAAGGCAGCAGGTCAGCCATGTATACGATCGTTTTACCATTGCACTGTATAACAGGCAGCATCATGGCCTCGGTATGGCCGCTTACCAGCATAACAAAAAGGTTTTCCGTTATACCAGAAGCAAATGGCTGCAGGCGTGAAGCTTCGTTGCCAACGGCAATAAATTTCAACTGTCCGCTTTCCTGAATGGGCAAAATATTTTCTTTTAAGAAAGAGGCTTTCTCGCGTGCATTTGGTTCGGTGGCCCATTTCCAATGGCGTTCGTTGCTCCAGTACACGGCATTTTTAAATGCCGGCAATAGTTTGTGGCCCTCCCTTACAATGGCGCCGCCGCAATGATCAAAATGCAGGTGTGTTAAAAAAACATCGGTAATATCATCGGGTGTAAAGCCATGCCTGGCCAGTGAGGTGGTCAGCGTATCGTTTCCATATAAATAATAATGGCTGAAGAATTTTGCGTCCTGCTTGTTGCCATTGCCGGTATCTACCAGTATCAGCCGGTTGCCGTCTTCGATCAGCAGGCAGCGGAGGGCCCAGCTACATAAATTGTTTTCATCTGCCGGGTTTAGTTTGTTCCAGATACTTTTGGGTACCACACCATACATGGCGCCGCCATCCAGCTTAAAAAAACCCGTATCAATGGTATATAATTTCATATGCTGGGCGGCTGTGCCTGTTTATTTTGTTTGCGTACCGCTGTAGAAAGTATGATCAGCCCGGCAAGAAAGAATACCATCAGTGCCAGCACTGAATTGCGCTGCGAGCCGGTGAGCTCGTTGATATACCCGAAGCTGAACATTCCAATCACGATCGCGATCTTTTCTGTTACGTCGAAAAAGCTGAAAAAAGAAGTGGTGTCTTTTGTTTCCGGCATCAGCTTGGCATAGGTACTTCTGCTAAGCGATTGTATTCCCCCCATCACAAATCCTACTACCGTTGCCAGCCCGTAAAAAGCATAGACGCCATTACGGGGCACCAGGTAACCCAAAATGCAAATTAGTATCCAGAGAACGATTGCAATCATGATGGCTTTGAAGTTGCCGATCCTATCGGATATTTTAGCCAGGGTATAAGCGCCGGGAATGGCCACCAGCTGAATGATCAGGATGGCGATGATCAGGTTGGTGGTGGGTATGTTCAATTCACTCTTGCCATACAGCGTAGCTGCCAGCATTACCGTTTGAACGCCCATATTATAAAAGAAAAAAGCCACCAGGAAACGCTTGAGTACCGGCAACCGCCCCAATTGTTTCCAGACCTTGCTTAATTCTTTGTACCCGTTGGTGAGCAGGCTACCGGTACTCGTTCCTTGTTTATGCGATGGCGTACCAGGGGGCAGTTTGGCGAGTGCAACCTGCCCGAATACCCACCACCATAAACCTACCAGCAGGAAAGAAAGTTTAGACGCAAAACCAAGGCTCATGCCAAAAGGCTTTGCGAGCACAAATACAAAACAGATGATTTGCAGAATAACGCTGCCGATATAACCCATGGCAAACCCTTTGGCGCTTACGCGGTCGCGATCTTCGGGTGCGGCAATTTCCGGCAGGTAAGAATTATAAAAAACCAGGCTGCTCCAGAACCCGATACAGGCTATCACCATACAGGCCAGCCCGTACAGCAGGTTGCCCCTTTCAAAAAAGAACAAGGCAGAGCAGGAAAGGCTGCCCATGGTACAGAAGAAAAATAAGAATTGTTTTTTATTGCCTTTGTAATCGGCGATGGAAGACAGCAGCGGCGATAACAGCGCCACAATCAAAAAAGCAATCCCCAGCGCATAATTGTATAAAGAAGTATTTACAAAATGACGGCCAAAAAGCAATACCCTGTCGTTGGCAGTCGCATCATTTCCGTCGCCGGTTACGGCTTCAAAATAGGCTGGAAAAATGGTAGACGTAATCACCAGGCTGTAGACGGAATTGGCCCAGTCGTACAACGCCCAGCCATTGATTACTTTTTTAGAAGCGGTCTGCATAGAAATAATAGGCTGATTTGAATAAGGTGACAAATGTGGTAAATGAAAACCAAACAATGGTATTATTGTTTTCGGGTTGCTGAGCAAATGCATTTATCACATTCGCACATTCAACACATTATAACATTCTTCTTCACATTATTTAATGATGCCTTTGTAAATGAGCAGCAGCACTATCAGCCCCAGCACAATGCGATAATAGCCAAACAATTTAAACCCGTGTTTCTGCACATACCCGATAAAGAATTTGATGGCCAGCAGGGCTACTATAAAAGCCACTGCGCTGCCAATAAGCAGGGTAGTCATATTGTCTTTTGCAAAAACCTCCGGGTTGTGTTTGTGCACATCGTACAGGGTTTTAACTGAAGCTGCCAGCATGGTGGGTACGGCCAGAAAAAAGGAAAATTCGGCAGCCGTACTCCTGTCTAACCTCTGGCTGAGACCACCGATAATGGTGGCTGCGCTTCTGCTCAGCCCGGGAAAAACAATCGACAATACCTGGAAACAACCAATCACAAATGATTTCCTGTAACTGATCTGCGCATCGTCAAATACCACCGGTTTTTTAAAGAAGCCGTCTATGAACAGCAATACAATACCGCCCACAATCATTACACAGGCAATAAAAACCAGGTTTCCCAGGGCGGCGTCAATATGTTTTTTAAGCAGGATGCCAAAAACAACCGCCGGTATCAGCGCTATGACCAGCTTTATATAAAAACCGACGCGTTTAAAATCAAAGAATTTTTTCCAGTACAATACTACCACGGAAAGAATGGCGGCCAGCTGTATCACTACTTCGAACATCTCCCTGAAAGCGGATTCGCCTTCGCCAATCAGGGGGTTGGCAAATTTCATGTGGGCAGTGGAAGAAATAGGCAGAAATTCAGTAAGTCCTTCTATAATAGCAATAATAATAGCATGAATGGTGCTCATAAGCTTGAAACAGGTTTAATTACCGGCGCAACATATAAAAAAAAGGCGATGATTGCTCATCGCCCTTCAATATTTAATCGAATCGTTTTATGCATTGCTTTTTGGCTTTTTGAAAATAGCCACAATTTCCAGTGCCAGGCCAATAATGATCAACAGGGGCGCATAGGTAATGCGTACCGGGCTGTATACTTCTTTCTGATCAAAGACTGCGGGGTTGCTGCTTTTACCACCGGCCATTAACAGCATACCGAGGCCAATTACAACGATGCCGCCAATCATCCACCTATAGTTTTCTTTGGCAAAAAGAGGTTCGGAACGCTTAACAGTTACTGGCTTTTTTTCGTTCATGATCTGCTATTGAAGCTGCAATATAATAAAATACAGCAGTTAATGGCGGCCGACCGGCAAAAATTGCTGTTAATACAGGTCGTCGAGCTTCATTTTCAAGTATTTAATAACACTTCGGTGGGTACTTACAAAAGAGATGACCACCCCCAATAATATGATGGAGAGAAAAAGTACAGAGAGGAGCGTGTAATCCCGCAGGGCCCTGATCTCGGGCAGCCATTTTTCTGCAAAAATGATAATGCCAATAATGGCCAGCACTGCAATGATGCCGCTGAGCGCCCCATTCAGAATGGCGCGCATATTCATGGGCCGGGCAATAAAGCTGCGGGTAGCGCCTACCATTTGCATGGTTTTGATCAGGAAACGATTGCTGAACATAGCCAGTTTGATGGTATTATCAATTAAAACAATTACCAGGATGGAAATAACAACGGCCACCACCAGCAATATGATACTTATTTTGCGTATCATATTGTTCAGGCTGCTCACCAGCGACTGGGGGTATTGCACATCACTAACGGCAATATTTTGTGCCAGGTCGGCCTGTATTTTCTGCAGGGAATCCGTTACGGCATATTCGCTTTTTACTTTGAAATTAATACTGGCCGGCAGCGGATTGTTTTGCAAAACACCTACCCAGTCCTTGTTTCCGTCTTCCAGGTATTTCTGCCGGGCCACGGATTTGCTCACATATTCCGAAGATTTTACATAGGGCCGCGAACCCACATATTCTACCAGCGCTGTACTGTCTTTGGCCGAAACATTTTCTCTTACATACACCCGCACTTCTACATTTTCCTTAAAATACTGGCCCAGTTTGTTGGCATTGATGACCAGCCAGCCAAGTACACCCAGCATGATTAATATCAGCGATACGCCCAGGATAGCCATAAAATAAGATGGCTGGGAGCGCTTGCTGGATGATTTTCCCAATTGCACCATAAGTAAATAATTTAATGGGGTCTGTACTACTTTGAAAAGGGCAAAAATAGCGGATTCTGCAGCACAATCGCTATTTTTACAGCCTCTTTAACGATGGCGCATGGTAAATATTTCAGCCGTTGCCGGGTAAGACGAACAATTAGGATTTCTTTAAGTCTTCTGTAACTTGTAAGCCATGCAACCCGGCAGCGAGTCTGCCGGTCATCATAAAATAATTAATTGCAACGCAAATATGGAATACAATTTCAGGAAGATTGAACAGGATTGGCAGCAAAAATGGACGGAAACAGGTGCCTACCGCGTTAGCAATGCATCTTCCAAGCCCAAGTTTTATGTATTGGATATGTTCCCCTACCCCAGTGGAACCGGCCTGCATGTAGGCCATCCCCTGGGTTATATTGCTTCGGATATTTATGCCCGTTATAAACGGCTGAAAGGATTTAATGTACTGCACCCGATGGGTTACGACAGTTTCGGCCTGCCCGCAGAACAATATGCGCTGGAGACCGGCCAGCACCCTGCCCTCACCACCGAAAAAAACATTGCCACTTTTCGCAGCCAGCTGGATAAGATAGGCTTTTGCTTCGACTGGAGCCGCGAAGTGCGCACGAGCGATCCTGCTTATTACAAATGGACCCAATGGATCTTTCTACAGTTGTTCAAGAGCTGGTACAATCCTTTTCTGAACAAGGCTGAAAGCATTGATACGCTCATCAGCCTTTTTGAAAAAGAAGGAAATGCAACAGTTAAACATCAAAAATCAAAAATATTTACCGCAGCAGAATGGCCTGCTTTCTCAGCCAACCAGCAGCAGGAGATCCTGATGGACTACCGACTGGCTTTTTCTTCTTACGGTGAGGTAAACTGGTGCGAGGCCCTGGGCACCGTACTGGCCAATGATGAAGTGGTAAACGGTGTAAGCGAGAGAGGCGGACATCCCGTAGAAAAAAAGAAAATGCGGCAATGGTACCTGCGCATTACCGCTTATGCAGACCGGTTGCTGGAAGGACTGGAGAAAGTGGAGTTCTCGGAATCATTAAAAGAACAACAACGCAACTGGATAGGCAGGAGCCAGGGCGCGGAAATTCGTTTTAACCTCAGCCCCGGCACGTCTGTACAACTTACCGTTTACACCACCCGCCCCGATACAATTTTTGGGGTAGACTTTATGGTGATAGCCCCCGAACATGAGCTGGTAGCCAAGATCACAACACCGGAACAGCAGGATGCCATTGACAAATACCTGCACTATGTAAAAAGCCGCAGCGACCGGGAACGCATGGCCGAAGTAAAACAGATTACCGGTTGTTTTACGGGCGCCTACGCCATCAATCCTTTTGATGGCCGAGAAATACCCATCTGGATAGCAGAATATGTACTGGCAGGTTATGGAACCGGCGCCATTATGGCCGTGCCCTGCGGCGATGAACGCGATTATAATTTTGCCAAACATTTTAATATCCCGATTACCAATATTATCGGGGATGCCTATGATGGTACCGAAGCCAATCCGACAAAGGATGCCATCCTTACCCATTCCGGCTTTCTGAATGGCATGGTTATGCGCGATGCCATTGACATAGTGATTACAAAACTGGTGGAAATGGGCATTGGCAAAAGGCAGATCAATTATAAAATGCGCGATGCAGGTTTTAGCCGCCAGCGTTATTGGGGAGAGCCCTTCCCGATTGTATGGACAAACGGGGAAGCCTACCCGCTGGATGAAAAAGATCTGCCGCTTGAATTGCCGCATGTAGACAAATATGGACCCGGCCCCATGGGCGAAGGACCACTGGCAAATCTGAAAGACTGGGTTAATTCCTCCTCCACTGACGGAGGTCGGGAGGGAATAAGGGAAACTTCCACCATGCCCGGTTATGCCGGTAGCAGCTGGTATTTTCTCCGCTATATGGACCCGCATAACAACAGCAGCTTCTGTGATCGATCGGTCAGCGACTACTGGAACCAGGTAGATGTATATGTGGGCGGTACCGAACATGCCGTAGGGCATTTACTGTACAGCCGTATGTGGACAAAGGCATTATATGATTTGGGGTATATCGGTCATGAGGAACCGTATAAAAGGCTGGTGAACCAGGGGATGATAACAGGTAGCAGCCGGTTTGTTTACAGGCTCGATTATTATCAGCCAAACCCTGATAGTAACATCAATTTGACAGCAGGAAAGCAAATTTTTATTTCCAAAACAATATTGGATCGGCTGCCTGCTCCGGAATCTATAAAAGCAATCCATGCTGCTTTGGGAATTGAATCAACACCTGTGAACACCGGGGCAAGCTGGAAAGAAGCCCCATTGCATGTTGATGTAAATATTGTAGATGGCATAGAATTAAATACCACGGCATTTAAAAAATGGAAGAATGGGGAATATGCCGATGCGCAATTTATTCTGGAAGATGGCAAGTACCTCTGCGGTGTGGAAACGGAAAAAATGTCCAAATCAAAATTCAACACCGTTAATCCCAATGACCTGGTGGATAAATTTGGCGCCGATACTTTTCGCATGTATGAAATGTTCCTGGGGCCGGTAGAAGCCAGTAAACCCTGGGATACCAAGGGCATTGAAGGCGTGCACCGTTATTTAAAGAAATTATGGCGCCTCTTTTTTGACGAAGCAAAGGGAAAAATATGGAAGGAAGAAAAAGCCTCCCCCGAAGAATTGAAAATATTGCATAAAGCCATTCGTAAAATTGAAGACGATACGGAACGCTTCTCATACAATACAGCCGTAAGCACTTTTATGATCTGCATAAACGATCTCAATGAGATCAAATGCCATAAAAAAGAAGTGCTGGATCAGGTATTGGTATTGTTAACTCCTTATGCGCCCCATATTTCGGAAGAACTCTGGCACCAACTGGGTAATACCGGCAGTGTATTGGATGCTGCTTACCCGGTATACGATGCCCGGCATACCACCGAATCATCCAAAGAATACCCGGTATCAGTGAATGGAAAAGTACGGACCAATATCAGCATTGCACTAGACATTACCCAACCCGAAGTGGAAGAGATTGTGCTGGCCAATGAAACCGTACAAAAATGGCTGGAAGGCAAAGCACCGAAAAAAATTATTTACGTAAGAAATAAAATGGTGAACGTAGTTGTGTAAAAGCTGGCTGATGTGATGATGTCTGATTTCTTTTGCCTCGCCGGAGCGCTCATAACCAAGTAGCTTTTTTGCAGCGGCCGGTATTGGATGCATTTCCACATGCATTACATGGCTCATATTTTTTTTACTTTTCTTTTATAAACCTGATCAGCGCGCTGCTCCCTTCATCTGCAAACAGCCGGGCCTCAAATTGTTTGTGCCCTACAATAGCTACCAGGTAAGAAGTATTGGGTGGGATGGTACCGAGGTTCTCTGCTACCAGCACCAGTTCATTGTCGTCTTGCAAATCGGCGGCATTTATTTTGATGGTCTGGGGTTCAGCACCCAGTAAAATATGCTCGCGCAGAATATGTCCATTCAGGAAAATGCAGATGGAATCGCCATCGATGGCGGCGTTGTCATAGAACCGCAGTTCAATGGTGGGCGCGGTAACAGGTATCACCATTTGCAATTTGTTCTGCCGGCTGGTAAATTTTTCCTGATTGGTAGACGCCTTGCCGGGCGGGCTTTTTATTGCTGCTGTTGCAGCGGGTGGTTGTACGGCAACCGGAACAGGCTTTTGCGCGGGTGGGGCCAGTGCCGGTACCGGCGCTATTTTTTCTTCAGGATATACAACAGGGCCTGCGGCCAGCTGGCCAATACTGTCTATGATATAGGGGTCATTGGCGCCGGCTGTATAATTATCAATCACCCAATCCCATTCATCGGGGAAAGTAGCATGAGCTGTTTTTTGCAGGTGAAGCGGCCCCTTGCTGATGTCTTTGTTATCCCTTACCGAGCTGCTGCCATCCAGCAGCATCTTCTCTTCCCCCGGGCAGTTAAAATCGGCCACATTTAAAGCCGCTTCTTTGGCGGATGGGTTTTTACCGGTTAAAAGAATATCGTCCCACCAGATAACATCGTTGGTTTGCGGGTCAAAATAGCCTTTGATACTGTAACGCCGGTAATTGTTTTTAGATGAATAATAATATGAAGTGCCGGTGAGGCTGTCGCCGGATTTAATGATCTTCAGCTCCAGGTTACCCGATTGCACCTTTCCTTTCCAGACACCGGTAATTTGCTGGGCTTTCAGCGTAGCTGACATTACCAATAGCAGCAGCAGTAAGATGGCCGGTAAAGTATTATTTTTCAATAGAGGTTGTTTTGAAAGGTTGTAACGTTTGTACTTGCGTTCTATTTTCCTTTATAATTTATTTAACTTTATACC
>CAXTMV010000212.1:0-2966 GCA_964245425.1 uncultured Flavihumibacter sp.
GGTTAAGTCAACCCATTAATTATTTAACCAACACAGGGCTGGCGTACTGCCGATTGCCGCGCAGGCCGCACAAAAATAACACTGTGATGGTTTATCTTTCGTATTTAATAAAAGGATAATAAAAAAATGAATAAACGATCATTCCGCAGGCAGATGGTATATCTTTTACCCGGCGTTAAAAAGTAACTGGTTGTATGACAGAAAAAATATTGGTCACCGGTGCAAATGGCCTGCTGGGGCAATACCTGGTTCCATTGCTACTGAAAGAGGGATATACCGTCATCGGCGTGGGTAAAGGTGCCTGCCGCCTTCCACCCGAAACCGGCCCGTTTACCTGGTATGATGCAGACATCACAAATGATCCGTTATTGCAGGGCATCCTGCAAAAGGAACAGCCTGCCACTGTGGTACATGCGGCGGCTGTTACCCAGGTAGACGACTGCCAGTTAAACCAGGAGCAATGTGAAGCGGTGAATGTGCGTGCTACCGCCCAGCTGGTTTTGAGTGCAGAGGCGGTGAGCCGTCATTTTATTTATATTTCTACCGATTTTGTATTTGATGGTGAAAAGGGCGACTATACGGAGGCGGACGATCTGAACCCGGTGAGCTGGTACGGATTTACAAAAATGCAGGCGGAAAGTATTGTTGAAACCTGTGAGATCTCTTTTGCCATTGTGCGTACCTGCCTGGTATACGGTGCTGTCCTGGCGGGCACCAGGAATAATATCATCGACTGGGTTAGAAAAAGCCTGGAAGCCGGTAAAAAGATAAAAGTGGTAAATGATCAGTGGCGAACGCCCACTTACGTGGAAGATCTGGCAAGGGGTATTCTGCTGGTGATTCAGCAAAATGCTACCGGCACTTATCATATTTCCGGCAAAGATAAAGTAACACCTTATGAGATGGCGCTTCAAACGGCAGCGATCTGCCAGCTGGATGCCTCCTTGATCGAACAGGCGGATGCAGGCAGTTTCTCACAGCCCGCGCGCCGGCCGCCCAGAACCGGTTTCGATATCAGCAAAGCCAGGCAGCAGTTGGGGTTTGAACCCATCAGCTTTGAAGAAGGATTGCAGCGAACGCTCAAGATCAGGAATGAGTAATGGCGCTTTTTCGCGGCGGCCTCACCACCACGCAAAAGAATCAAGTTCGCCATTACTAACGCCTGTTTCGTAGCTTAGCCGGATAATAATAAAAAATCGCTATGCAGTTAAAAAAGGTATCCTGGCTTTGTTCTTTATTGTTCCTGTGTATTCGGTTTACCCATGCGCAGGACAGTGCCACCACAATTTATCTCTGGAAAAACGGAGCACCGGGTTTCGAGAATAAAAAAGATTTACCCGAGGAGGCGAAAGACTGGTATGTCAGGAATATCCACAACCCATCGCTGGTGGTTTATCCGGCTCCGGCAACCATTGCAACAGGTGCGGCCGTGGTGGTATGCCCGGGTGGCGGATTTAATAACCTGGTGTTTAATGCTGAAGGCCGCGACCCCGCCGCTTACCTGAACAGCCTTGGTATTACCGCTTTTGTATTAAAGTACCGGCTGTTCCGCAGGGATAGCACGCTGTATACGGAAGAAAACCCCAAGCAGGATATTTTCAGGGCCATGCGGCTGGTGCGCAGCCGTGCAAAAGAATTTAATATCGATACGGCCAGGATAGGCGTAATGGGATTTTCTGCGGGCGGCGAAGTAGCCGGCTGGGTGGCCTATCATTTCCAGGACAGCCATGCTGTTAAGCCGGATGCAATAGATGCGTTATCGGCGCGGCCCGCTTTTCAGATACTGATTTACCCGGGGCCGCTGGCCGTGCCGGATAGGGTATCTCCCAATGCGCCACCCACTTTTTTATTGGTGTCTAATAACGACGCCTGCTGTTCCGAACCGGTTCTTACGTTGTTACAAATGCACCGCAAGGCCAAGGTACCGGTAGAAGCGCATATCTATGCCGTGGGCGATCACGGTTTCAATATGGGCAAGCGATCCACTTTTAACAGCCTCAAAACATGGTCAGATCGCTTAACCGACTGGCTGCATGATACGGGTGTGGCGGCAAAGAAATAAGCCAGAGAACAAAGAGAGGACAGCGCCTGTATTGAGCACCATTTTTCCAGGCATTAACCTAAAAAAATAAGTATGAAATTTCTCTTTGTTGCTATTGCCACTTTTATTGCATCATCGATGATCTTACAGGCAGTCAACGCAGATTCCGTGATTGGCCGTTTGCAGCGCTTGTAATGAAAAGATATTTATCAATGAGCTATTGCAATAAGTGGCCGGTATGCGGCAAGATGATCTGGCATTTACTATAATTCACCATGGCAGACTAAATGGCAATCGCCCCATAACAATATCCTTAATCAGCAATCAGATGACGCAACAGATCATTCACATGGCCTTGGTAGTGGCCGACTACGACGAAGCCATTGCATTTTATACCGCCCAACTTGATTTTTTGCTGGTAGAAGACACTCTTTTATCTGAAACAAAGCGTTGGGTGCTGGTACAACCCAAAGGAGGTAAAGGCCCCTGCCTGCTGCTGGCAAAAGCCGGCAATGAAGAGCAAAAGACACGGGTCGGCAACCAGACCGGCGGACGCGTTTTCCTGTTTTTACAGACGGATGATTTCTGGGGCGATTACAGTGCCATGCTGGGCAAGGGAGTTGTCTTTGTACGCGAACCCGTTAAAGAAGTATATGGAACCGTAGCAGTATTTAAAGATCTGTATGGAAATCTCTGGGACCTTATCGGGAGTAATTCGTAATTAGTAATTCATAATCACTATTGTGTGGGTAAACTTTTAATGGTTTGGCCGCTCACAGCCTTTTCGATGCTGCGTTTTGCTTTTAGGAGGTAACGCAGCATTGTCAGGCGTTGCAGCCGACATATAATTCAGTTATAGAATAAAGCTGACGAAAATCGAAGATTCAGCAACGCCCGTAAAATATAATAATATTTGTTGCTAAAT
>CAXTMV010000212.1:2976-10122 GCA_964245425.1 uncultured Flavihumibacter sp.
ACCCTTGTTGCATCTGCCTATTATTGAATAAATTATTTTTATCCGGACAACGATGATTCATCATTAACAATGATTACTAATTACATTCATGTATACACCCAGGCCCACCAAATCAATAACAATTGGACCGGCAGCCTCGCCACCGTTAACCATTTTGCCGGGTTATTATAATGAAAATAATTGAGGGTCATTTGTATATTGGCAGGAAAAACAGCTATCAACAGGGCAATGATTCCCCAGGCCGCCAATGATCTGGTTGCCACCGGAAAAAGTAAGGCACCCAATACAATTTCGGCAACTCCACTAATGTACACCAGTTGCAGGTGCCAGGGCAACCATGGCGGCATGATTTTTACATAGCCCTGCGGCTTTATAAAATGATACATGCCGGCCGCCACGTAAAGAATGGCCATTGTATAAAGTGCAACAAGTTTCATGTATATGAATGTAGTGAATATTTGACAGGGTGCGGGGTTTGGAAAAGGTTGGGCTGTAGGGTTGGAGGCTTTGCAGAAGGGCGACGCGAACGACCTTTAAACCCGGAACCCCCACCTGAAACCTTAGACCTTAATAAAGCCTAAATTTGCGGTTAAACATCCCGATTTGAGCGCAACGGTTTTTTTAATTACACCACCCTTTACGCAGCTGAATACGCCTTATCCGGCGACGGCTTACCTCAAAGGTTTTTTAAATACCCGCGGCATCAGTGCCTTTCAGGCAGACCTGGGTATTGAAGTAACCCTTGCTATATTTAACCGGCAGGGACTGTCTGATCTCTTTGCCGCTGCAAAACCCGCTGTTTGGTCGGCCAATGCAACCCGCATTTTTGCGCTGCAAAATGATTACTGCGCTACCATCGATGCGGTTATTTTATTCCTGCAGGGAAAAAATCCGACCCTGGCACACCTAATCGCCAAAAGAGATTTCCTGCCGGAAGCGGGTCGATTTGCACAGGTAGACGACCTGAACTGGGCTTTTGGCAGTATGGGCAAGCAAGACCTGGCCAAACACCTGGCCACCATGTACCTGGAAGACCTGTCGGATTTTATTACAGAATGCATCGATCCGCATTTCGGATTCAGCCGTTATGCGGAAAAACTGGGTCGGTCGGCCAGCCAGTTCGACGAATTGTATGCTGCCCTGCAATTGCCCCCGGCCTATATAGACAATATACTGACGCACCTTTTGCAACAGCAATTGCTGGCAGTGCAGCCAAAATTGGTGGCCATCTCCGTTCCCTTTCCAGGTAACCTGTACAGTGCATTCCGGTGCGCCCAATGGATCAAGCAACACCATCCGCAGGTAAAAACAGTGATGGGTGGCGGCTTTGCCAATACAGAACTTCGATCCCTGACGGATAAACGGGTGTTCGATTTCTTTGATTTTATTACGCTCGACGATGGCGAAGCACCCATAGAAAACCTGGTAGGCTATGTGAGCGGAAACCAACAGAAGGAGGACCTGAAGCGCAGTTTTATGCTGGAGAAGGGGGTAGTAGCCTATATCAATAACCCGGCTGTTAAGGATTACCGGCAGGGCGAAGTAGGCACACCCGACTACAGTGACCTTTTGCTGGATGTCTATATCTCTGCCATTGAAGTGGTAAACCCCATGCACAGTTTATGGAGCGACGGCCGCTGGAATAAACTAACGATGGCGCATGGTTGCTATTGGGGCAAATGCACGTTCTGCGATATTTCGCTCGATTATATCAAACTGTACGAGCCGGTCACCGCCGCCTTGCTTTGCGACCGTATGGAAGCCCTTATTAAACAGACAGGCCAGAATGGTTTTCATTTTGTGGATGAAGCCGCCCCTCCCGCACTCATGCGCGCAATGGCCATAGAAATACTCCGCCGAAAGCTGGTAGTTAGCTGGTGGACCAATATCCGTTTCGAAAAAAGTTTTACGCGCGACCTGTGCCTGCTGCTGAAAGCCGCCGGTTGTATTGCCGTTTCAGGTGGGTTGGAAGTGGCCTCCGACCGCCTGTTGCAACTGATCCAAAAAGGAATTACCGTGGCGCAGGTGGCCCGCGTAAACCGGCATTTTACCGAAGCCGGCATCATGGTGCACGCTTACCTGATGTATGGATTCCCCACCCAGACCGCGCAGGAAACCATCGACTCATTGGAAATGATCCGGCAACTGTTCAAAACCGGCATCCTGCAATCCGCCTTCTGGCACCAGTTTGCCATGACGGCACACAGTCCGGTAGGGCTTGACCCTGCCGCTTTCCAGGTACAAAAAAAAGTGGTTGCCGCCGGCAGTTTTGCCAATAATGATCTTGAACATATTGATCCCACCGGCGCCGACCACCCAAGTTTTGCCTATGGCTTAAAAAAATCTTTGCATAATTACATGCACGGAATGTGTTTTGACGATCCCCTGCAAAAATGGTTCGATTTTAAAACGCCCAAAACTAAAGTGGCGCCCGATTATATTTTACAGGCATTGAAAGAAGAAGAATGGCCGCAGTTCAAACCGGCAGCCAGAATAATATGGGTGGGCGGCACAACAGGGGTAGAATATTTCACGCAATCGAAGAACGGCCAGCAGCGGGAGATGGCCACCCTCACGATTGTTTCCAAAAAAGAAAACCATAAAATACAATTGGCGGCAAGCCAGGCAGCGTGGCTGGCCGGTCTGTTGCCAAAACTATCTGTAAGCAATACAAAAATAATTACCCTGCAGGAGTTAAAAGACAATTATGAAACAGCCGGCCTCGAAGACTTTGAACTTTTTTGGGACAATAAACCCGTTAATACCCTGTACCGGTACGGACTGCTCAGCCTTTGATGTATGTTGATGGTGAATTTTAATCACTGTTGTACGGGTGAAATAATTTTTTCAGTAATAGTCAAGTGCAACAAAGGCTTTCAGCGATTATCAAATACAAGCACCTGGTTTTCGACAAAATTCGACACCAGCGGCCAATCTATAAAAGTTTATCCGAACCATAGTGATTTTGAGTCTTGAATTATTTCCGGTGCTGGCAGCATGTTAGCGCAGCAATTCAACATTCAACATCATTCTCAATGTTCAATTTCCCGGTTCCTCTTTTCCGTTAGGACATTTTCAATTCTTCTGTCGGGTACAAACCAGATACCGGCCACCAGTACATAACAGGCGAAGCCGGCCCAGTTGTTTATAAAAGAAAGCAGTATGCCGGCAAGGTTAATAACCAGGGAGATCTTGCCTTTTTTGTCTTTGCCCATGGCTTTTGCCAGCGCAGAATGCTCGCCATGCAACATGCTGAGCGCCCTGGCCAGCAGGGTATATGAAATGGCCGCCATCAGCAATACAACTCCATACAAAGCCACCGGCGCGGAAGAAAAATGGTTTTCCCCCATCCAGCCGGTTACAAAAGGCACCAGCGAAAGCCAGAACAGCAAATGAATATTGTTCCACAAAACCTTTCCGTTTACTTTTTGCGCGGCGTGCAGCATGTGGTGGTGGTTGTTCCAATAAATACCCACGTTTACAAAGCTCAGGATATAGCTCACAAAAACGGGCAGCAACGGGCGCAGCGATGCCAGGGAATCGCCGTGGGGCACTTTCATCTCCAATACCATGATCGTAATAATGATGGCAATTACTCCATCGCTGAATGCTTCCAGTCTGCCCTTGCCCATGATTGTATTTTATAAGGGTCTGCCAATGCCTGTAATATAATTGAAAAAGTAATGAGATTGTGATGGCGGGATGGGGGCGGTGTGATGGCTGCCAGGCCAGTTAAGTATTATTCGGCAAATCCTCCCCTCACAAAATAACAAAATCCAGCCTCCCCAAAATCCCGCAGTTTAGTCCGCCTGAGTGTTTTACTTTTGCAGGCAAATAAAGCAGATGGCATACCGATCGCTGGAAGAATGTTTATTGGATTTGGAAAAGAATGGTCAGCTGGTCCGTATCAAAGAACAGGTCGATCCTTATCTTGAAATGGCCGCCATCCACTTGCGGGTGCATGAAGCCGGTGGCCCGGCACTGTTGTTTGAAAATGTAAAAGGCAGCCGTTTCAGGGCGGCTTCCAATATTTTTGGCACTTTACAAAGAAGCAAATTTATTTTCCGCGATACCCTGGCGCTGGTTCAGCAACTGATCGATCTTAAAAACAATCCTGTTAAAGCGTTCCGGCACCCGGTGAAAAACCTGGCCGCCGGCCTGGCCGGCATTAAAGCCATCCCGCTGAAGAATCCGCTCAACAAACCGGTTCTTGCTGAGCGGATACAATTGTCAGACATACCCCAGGTGCAGCATTGGCCCAAAGATGGGGGTGCCTTTGTAACGCTGCCACAGGTGTATACAGAAGACATCGACCAGCCGGGCATCCTGCATGCCAACCTGGGCATGTACCGGGTACAGCTTTCCGGAAATAACTATACGGCTAATAAAGAAGCAGGCCTTCATTACCAGCTGCACCGCGGCATTGGCATCCACCAGTCGAAAGCCAATGCAAAAGGGCAGCCGCTGAAAGTAAGTGTGTTTGCCGGCGGTCCGCCCGCTCATAGTGTGGCGGCTGTAATGCCCCTTCCGGAGGGCGTCAGTGAAATGACTTTTGCCGGTGTGCTGGGCGGGCGGCGTTTCAGGTATTGTTATGAAGACGGATTCTGCATCAGCACCGAGGCGGATTTTGTGATAACCGGTGAGGTGCTGCCGGGGCAAAACAAACCGGAAGGACCCTTTGGCGATCACCTGGGTTATTATAGCCTGCAACATCCCTTCCCGGTGCTGAACATCCACCAGGTATATGCAAAAAAGAATGCCATCTGGCCATTTACCGTTGTCGGACGTCCGCCCCAGGAAGATACCAGTTTCGGCCAGCTCATACACGAGATAGCCGGCCATGCCCTGCAACAGGAAATACCCGGCCTTAAAGAAGTACATGCAGTTGATGCCGCCGGGGTACACCCCTTGCTGCTGGCCATTGGCAGTGAGCGGTACACACCTTATATGCCCACCAAACAACCGGCAGAATTATTAACCATTGCCAACCATATTTTAGGGACCGGCCAGTTAAGCCTGGCCAAATTCCTGTTCATTACCGCCGACGACCGCGACCAATTGGATACACAGGATATTCCATTGTACCTGGCATATGTGCTCGAAAGAATTGATCTGTCGAGGGATGTTCATTTCTATACCCATACCACCATTGATACGCTCGACTATTCCGGCACGGCATTGAACAGTGGCAGCAAATGTGTATTCGCTGCCTATGGAGAACGGTTAAGAACGCTGGCGACTGAATTGCCCGGGTGGTTGTCTGCGGTACGTGGGTACGGACCTGCGCAACTGGTACTGCCTGGCATCATTGCCCTGCAGGCACCTGCTTTTAGCGATTACGGCCATGTGCAGGTGGAAATGGACGCATTGAACGCTGTTTATGCCCCCATCGGCAATAACGAGCTGTTGCAGGTGGTCTTTATTATTGTCTGTGACGATGCTGCTTTTATTGCGGCCAGCCTGCACAATTTTTTATGGGCCACTTTTACCAGGTGCAATCCTTCACATGATATACATGGCATCGGGGCGTTTTCAGCAAACAAGCACTGGGGCTGTACGGGCCCGTTGGTGTTTGACGCCCGGATAAAGCCGCATCATGCGCCGTCTGTAGAAAAAGATCCGGCAACGGAAAATAAAATAGAAAGGGTATTCAATAAAGGCGGAAGTTTGTATAAAGCCAGTTATGAAAGATGAGCGGTGAACAGATGAAATACAATGGTCTTTAGAAAGAAGGGAACGCAAAAGTCAACAATACTAAGGTTGCCATTGCTCAAAATAAGTAACCGGTTTTAACCGGGCAACCGGAAAAATAATTTATATCATAAAGGGCTGGCAGCCCAAAAAACTTTCATGAAAAGCATCGCAATAATTGTTTTACTGTCGGCATTGGCCTTGGGGGCGCTGGCACAACACAACGTCGCCACAAAAAAGAATGGAAAAGAAAAACCGTTTTTACTGGAAAATACCCTGCTGTGGGAAATCAGCGGTAACCACATCAGTAAGCCCTCTTACCTGTTTGGCACCATGCACCTCCTTTGTTCGGCCGATGCACAGCTAAGCGATTCACTTCGGTTTGCCATCAGCCATGTAAAACAAATCTATTTTGAAATCGATCTCGACAACATGATGGAAACCCTGGGTGCGATGCGCTACCTGAATATGAACAACAACACCAAATTAAGCGACCTTTTAACGGAAGAAGAATACCAGCGCGTAAAGGATTATTTTAAAAACAAAAAGACCATGCTGCCTTTCAGTATGATGGAGCACCTGAAACCCTATTTCATTACTTCGCTGATATCAGAAAGCAAATTCCCCTGTGCAGAAAAAGATGGTATGGAACAGGTGATTATGAAAGAGGCTAAAAAAGATGAAAAGCCGATTTATGGTTTGGAAACCGTCCAGTTCCAGGCAAGCGTGTTCGACAGCATCCCTTACAAGCGCCAGGCAAAAGACCTGGTAAAAATGATCGATAGTTCGGGCACTTCGGGCGATAGTACCGATATCCAGTTAGTGGAAGTGTACCGTAAGCAGGACCTGAATAAGATGCAGGAATTAACAGCCGATGAAGAAGAGATGGGTGAATTCCTTGATCTTTTGCTGTACAACCGCAACAGTGCCTGGGTAAAGAAAATGCCGGCTATTATGAAAGATGCGCCAGCCCTGTTTGCCGTGGGCGCCGGCCACCTGGGCGGCGAAAAAGGCGTCATCAGCCTGTTGCGCAAAGCCGGTTTTACGGTAAGGCCTGTTAAACACCAGCCCGGTATGGAGATGATGAATAATTAGGCGATGGCTGATGGTTAGATTGTGGGATTACTATTGTCCGGATAAAAATATTTTTTTTCTTAATAGGCAAGTGAAGCAAGGTTTTCAACGATTATCAAATACAGGTAGCTGGTTGTCGGCAAAATCGATATCAGCGGCCTTTGAGATGCCCCGCTTTTAGCAACAACTATTATTATGTTTTACGGGCGTTGCTGAATCTTCGATTTAGCAACATTTATTATTATGTTTTACGGGCGTTGCTGAATCTTCGGTTTGCGTCAGCTTTATTCCACAGCTGAATAATGTGTCGGCTGAAACAGTTGACAATGCTGCGTTACCTCCTCAAAGCAAAACGCAGCATCGAAAAGGCTGCGAGCGCCC
>CAXTMV010000213.1:0-10061 GCA_964245425.1 uncultured Flavihumibacter sp.
CAAGGAATCTTAATTAATAATTATTCCCTATCCAATCTTGTTAAACACTTCTACCGGTGTATTGCAGAGGATAATTCTTTGTTCGATGGATTCATATAGGAAATCTTCTTTTTCCAGGTGATGGAGGTGATTTACCAGGTGACTGTAAAACCCTGCGGAGTTCAGGATAAATATTTTCTTATCATGTATTTTTAACTGGTTCCAGGTCAGCATTTCAAATAATTCGTCCAGGGTACCGAAGCCGCCCGGTAAAATAACGGCCGCATCACTCATATCGTACATCATTTTCTTTCTGCTGTGCATATCCGGTACAACCGCCAGGTCTGTAAGACCCTGGTGCTGGTGTTCAAAACCTGATAGTATTTTAGGGATGACGCCCATGGCAGTACCGCCATTACCCAAGACAGCATCGGCCACCGCGCCCATTAATCCCTCCTTTGCACCCCCGTAAATCAGCCGCAGGTTTAGCATGGCCAGGTACCTGCCCAGTTCTGCCGCATGCTCCATGTAGAGCGGATTTTTTCCTTTTTTTGATCCGCAAAACACGGCCACTGCTTCAATCTGCATAGTTTACAACTTTTGGTGGGTGATCAGGTATTTGCAGCCAGGCCGCAACTTAACAAAGAGTTTTATACCTTCAAAGATATTTATATTTTAAGCCAGACAGCTAAACAATCCCATTACCAGCTTATGTCGCCTTTTTTATTATTCTCTTTTATCATCGTTTATTTTATTATCCTGCTCGTAGTGGCCTGGTTTACTTCGCGTAATTCCAATAACGATTCTTTTTTTATCGGCAACAAGAACTCCAACTGGATGCTGGTGGCTTTTGGCATGATTGGCACTTCGCTCAGCGGTGTTACTTTTGTAAGTGTGCCTGGTGCCGTCGCCAGCGAAGGATTTGCTTATTTCCAGGTTACCATCGGTTACCTGCTGGGGTACCTTACCATCGCTTTTGTATTGCTACCGCTTTATTACCGGCTCAACCTCACCTCCATCTATAATTACCTTGGCAGCCGGCTGGGCTTTACATCGTACAAGACCGGGGCATCGTTTTTTATCTTGTCGAGAACCCTGGGCGCCACTGCCCGGCTGTACCTGGTGGTAAATATCCTGCAGGAAGCCATCCTGAAAAGTTTTGGCATCCCCTTTTGGGTAACCACATTAGTCATCCTGGTAATGATATTGCTGTATACTTATGAGGGAGGCGTTAAAACGATTGTCTGGACAGATACCCTGCAAACTACCTGTATGCTGGCCGGACTGGTCATATGCGTAGTTTACATACTCAGTCACCTGCACCTGGGTCTGGGCGACAGCCTGGCGGCCATGAATGAAAAAGGCTATTCCAAAATATTTTTTACCAATCCCAACAACAAGTCTTTCCTTCTGAAACAAATACTGGCAGGCGCCTTTATTGCCATTACCATGACGGGCATGGACCAGGAAATGATGCAGAAAAATATTTCGGTAAAAAGACTGAAAGATTCGCAGAAGAATGTGGTTACCCTGGGCATCATTTTGCTGCTGGTGATTGTGCTGTTTCTTTTTTTAGGCGGACTCTTGTATTTGTACGGAGAATCGGCCGGCGGCCATTTTTCTACAGCAACAGGCTCGAGAACCTTCCTGCTGGGCCAGCACAATGCCACCGGCGACCGGCTTTTCCCGGTCATTGCACTCAATTATATGCCGCCACTGGTATCAGCTATCTTTATTATTGCCCTTATTTCAGCCTTATTCCCCAGCGCAGACGGGGCCATTACCGCGCTCACCGCTTCTTTTTGTATTGATATCATCGGCCTTCAGCGCAGAACAGATATAGACGATTCCGCCAAAAAGAAAACCCGGCAACGGGTGCATTTAACGGTAGCTGCTTTTTTTCTTGTTTTTGTGTTGATCTATAAATGGGTAAACGACTCCAGCATGATTGGGCTGATATTGAAGATTGCCACCTATACCTATGGCCCCTTGCTGGGCTTGTTTTCTTTCGGGATCCTGACCCGGCGGCAGGTGCGCGACAAACTGGTACCGCTTGTTTGTGTGGCCGCACCGGTTATCTGTTATATTCTTGACAAATACCAGCAAACATTTTTCGGCCACTTTGAAATAGGCCTGGAGCTGCTTATCATCAATGGCGTACTGACTTTTTTGGGACTGTTTGCTATTTCAGGAAAAGTAGTAAGTCCTGCCTAATACCTTTTGAGTCCGTTTGCTTAACCTTCGGTAAAGACATGGTATTGGGTTTACCGCTTATTGCTATTTTTGGTCTCAAAAGACTTACAACGTAGAATTTATAACGTACAACTCATCATGGATCTCATCCACCCACTTGTTCAGGCCTATGCAGAAAAATACAGTTCTGCAGAAGATAGCCTCCTGGCCCGGGTTAACCGGCAGACCCAGGCGCACCCGCATGCGCATATGCTCAGCGGACATGTGCAGGGCAAATTCCTGGAGCTGCTTAGCCTGGTGCTGCAACCCCGCCGCATCCTGGAGATTGGCAGTTTTACCGGCTACAGCGCCTTGTGCCTGGCCAAAGGGCTTGCCCCCGATGGATTGTTGCATACCATAGAGCTAAGGGAAGAAGACGCTGCCGTGGCCAGGCAAAATTTTAACTTGTCGGATGCAAAGGATAAAATAATTTTGCATACCGGAAACGCGTTACAGTTAATACCCCACCTGCCGGAACAGTGGGATTTGGTGTTTATAGACGCAGACAAAGCCGGGTATATTGACTATTACAAACTGGTTTTGCCGGCGCTGAAAAGGGGAGGGGTAATATTGGCGGACAATGTGTTGTTTCACGGGGAAGTATTGGAAGAACCCCTGAAAGGAAAAAATGCAAAAGCCATTCAGGCATTTAATGAATACGTGCAGCAGGACTCATCAGTATCGCATACTTTGTTAACCGTGCGTGATGGGTTGATGATGATTGTTAAAAAATAATGTATCTAATGCAGGGCAGGCTTATTTTGTTTTTTATATTGATGGGTGTCGCCGGCACCACGGCCGCCCAGCGGGAAGATGATATTGCACTTTATATCAGTACCTATAAACGGATTGCGATAGAAGAAGAACAGCGTACCGGCGTACCGGCAGCCATCAAACTGGCCCAGGGCATACATGAAACGCAGGCAGGTACCAGCGAACTGGTAAAAAAATCCAACAATCATTTTGGTATAAAATGCAAAAATACCTGGACCGGCGATAAGGTATACCACGACGATGACGCGCGCGGAGAATGCTTCCGGAGCTATTCGGAACCGGAACAATCTTACCGCGACCATTCCGATTTCTTAAAAGGCAGCCCCCGCTATGCTTTTTTATTTGACCTGGACCCAACCGATTACAAAGCCTGGGCAAATGGCCTGAGAAAAGCAGGGTATGCCACCAACTACCGCTATGCACAGATACTGGTTAAGCTGATTGAAGATTATAACCTGGAGCAGTATACGTTAATTGCCATGGGCAAAATAGCTCCCTCCAATGAAGACCTGGCAGCTTTCGGCAATATTTCGCCTTCCAATACTTCATCTATACTGGTACAGGCCGTAAGACCTTCCGTGGGCGCCCGGCCAAACATAAAAGAAATGGCGGAGCCAACAGTTGCTCTTGTAAGACCCAGTTATCCCGAAGGTGAATTCAACATCAATAATGCACGCGTTGTTTTTGTGAAAGAAGGCACGGCCCTGCTCACCGTTGCTGAAGATCACCATATCAGTTTTGCGCACCTGCTGGATTTTAATGATTTGGATGATGGCGATGTCCTGAAAACAGATCAGCTGGTTTTTTTACAACGCAAGCGTAAAACCGGCGCCACGCCTTTCCATATAATGCAGCCTGGTGAGACATTATATGATGTCTGCCAGTCGGAAGGCATCCGGATGGAGAACCTGCTGGCCAATAATTTTCTTACGGTACACCTGCTGCCCGCTACAGGAGAAAAATTATACCTGCAGGCAATCGCTACCGCCCGCCCGATGATGGCCGATGAAAAAAAAGCCATCCTGCGGGAAGCAACCCCGGATACCGCCACGGTAGTGCTGGTAGCTGATTCAACCACCCATATTGTGCAAACAAAGGAAACTTTATACAGCATCTCAAAAAAATATGGCGTTAGCCTGGACCAGTTAAAAACCTGGAATAAGCTGGATTCGCTGGACCTTAAAATAGGACAACAATTACTGATTTACGGAAGCAAAGAGGAGCACCGGTAAAATAAAACCAAAACTTTTTTTATAGATGCAAAATTTACGCGTTCACGACAAAGAATTTGAACCCTACTTATCAGCCGCACAGATCGCAGAAAAAATAAGGCAGATGGCCGATGCCCTTAACAAAGATTACGCCGGCAAACGACCTCTTTTTATCGCTATATTAAATGGTTCCTTTATTTTTGCCTCGGATTTATTTAAGAACCTTGATATCGATGCAGAGATTTGTTTTATAAAACTGGCTTCTTACAAAGGTACCAAATCCAGCGGCCAGGTAGTAACCGCCATCGGTTTAGATACCGACATTATAGATCGGCATGTTATTATCCTGGAAGATATTGTAGATACCGGTAAAACGCTCAGTCATTTCTTACCTCAGCTACTTCACCAGCAACCCGCATCCCTTGCTATTGCAGCCCTGCTGCATAAGCCCGAAGCAACTGTTTATGCCATTAAGATCGATTATCTTGGCTTTTCTATACCTAACAAATTTGTATTGGGTTACGGTCTCGATTACGATGGATTGGGCAGAAATATTAAGGAGATATACCAACTGGTAGGATAAAACGTTTTATTAGCCGTTGCATACGCCTGGTTTACAGGATTTAACTATGCTAATGTGCATACCCGGTTGAAAAATATAGGTACCATATTGCTTAGCTTGTTGATCACCTTTTCAGTATCTGCTCAATACTACCTGCGCGGCGAAGTGAAAGATGAAGCCAGCACGCCTTTGCCCAATACCAAGATCATTCAACTCTCTACCGGCTACGTTTTTTATACCGGAAATTCGGGTGGTTTCGGTATCGTTTCCAACCGGCAGGAAGACTCTGTAACCATTTCTTACGAAGGCTACCAGGAACAGCACCTGAAACTATCGGCCGGCAATTACGTTAGTATTGTGTTGAAATTGCAACGGGTAACCGGCAATCTCCGCAAAAACCGGCTGGTTTCCGTTACAAAAGATATGCAATGGGATAAAAAACACAATTGGTCGGTGGGCGGAGAAACCTATAGCAACCTGCTGGAAAATGAATTTATCCCGGCCCGTAAATATCCCGAAACCGGTTTTGCCATTAACACCGATAAAGCAGCATACAGTAATATGCGGCGGTTCATTAATATGGGCAGCATTGTACCACCTGATGCGGTACGAATAGAAGAAATGTTGAACTATTTCAATTTCGGATACAAAGAACCACCCAAAGACAGTGTATTTAATTTTGATTCCTATCTCTCCGGCTGCCCCTGGAATGCCGGCAATCAGCTGTTGTACCTGAAAGTGTGCGCAAAAAAAGTAAACCTTGATACGGTTCCCGCCAGCAACCTGGTTTTTTTGGTTGATATATCCGGATCTATGGACATGCCCAACCGCCTGCCGCTGCTGAAATCGGCTTTTAAGTTAATGATCAATAACCTTCGCGAGAAAGATACGGTCTCCATCGTAGTATATGGCAGTACCGTAGGCGTATGGCTGCAGCCTACATCCGGTGCAGAGAAAGAGAAGATCAGTAAAGCAGTAGAAGACCTGTACCCGGGCGGTTCCACCCCTGGTGCTTCGGGCATACAGGCGGCCTACCGGCTGGCCCAAAGCCAGTTTATAAAAGGCGGGAATAACCGCGTGATACTGGCCACAGACGGCGATTTTAATGTTGGGCAGGCTAACGACGATGAACTGGAGAACATTATTACCCTGCACCGCCAATCGGGGATCTATCTTACCTGTCTTGGCGTGGGCATGGGTAACTACAAGGATTCCAAACTGGAGATACTAGCCAAAAAAGGCAATGGCAATTTTGCTTACCTAGACAATGAAAAGGAAGCCGAAAAGGTACTGGTAAAAGAGCTTACCCAAACCCTGTATACAGTGGCAGATGATGCTTATCTCAGCATTACCTTTAACCCGCAGTTGGTAAAAGAATACCGCCTTATCGGGTTCGATAATAAAGTAAAAGCCGTAGCGGATTCCTTAAGTGAACTGGAGGGCGGAGAAGTGGGATCGGGCCATTCCCTGCTGGCTATCTTTGAAATTACGCCTACCTATACCAATATTGCCGCGGCAGATAACGCCGGGGGCGACCCTTTTGCCAAAGCGGTGGTCAACTATCGTAACCCAAAAGATTCCACCCGCAGATCTTCTTCTTTTAAAGTGCCTTTCCAGTATACAGAATTCAGCGATCTGCCACCTGCTCACCGGTTTGCCGCTTCAGTAGTGGCTTTCGCCCTGCTACTGAAAAACTCACCCTATGTAAAAAATATTTCCTGGACGGATGTCCTTATCCTGGCCAACGAATCGTATAACGTTAATGACTCCGTGCAAAAGGAATTTATTACCCTGATTGAAAAAGCAAAGAAGATTTACGGAAAAGGGAAAAAGAGGCGGGCTTAAAACTATTTTACATGCTGCCTTATTAAGGCTGCATTCTTTTGCTTCGCTGTCTCCAACCAGCATTTGCATTATTATCAATCAACCTATCAACTGATCAACTAACCCAGGCCCAGCCTTCTCGAAATATTGGAACTGAATTCGCCCGCCGGGTCATATTTTTTCTTGATGAACAACCATTCTGTATGCTGGGGGTACATGGCTTTAAACATGGACTCATTCAGCAAGGCATCCTTACCCAGGTACAGCCTGCCGCCGGCTGCCAGTACTTTTGCATCCAGTTTGGGCGTAAAAGAAAGCAGTTGTTTGGTAACCGGGAAATCGATGGCGAGTGTATAACCTTTAAAAGGAAAGGAAAGAATACCCTGTCCGTTGCCCATTCTTTTAAAGACATTTAAGAAAGGTGTACAGCCGCTGGCGGCGATCATCTCAAGGATCTCCTGTAGGTTTTTGCGACCGTTTTCTTCAGGTATTACAAACTGGTATTGAACAAAACCGCGTTTGCCATATCCTTTGTTCCAGTTGTTGATGGCATCCAGCGGAAAGAAAAATTTCTCATAATGCACAAATTCCTTGGGTGAATTCTGTACAAAGGCAATTACCCGGTTCAGCATCCTTACCGTAAGCCCGTTCAACACAAAGGAAGGAAAGAAAAAAGGAACCGCCAGTTTACCGCTGGCATGTAATTTCAAGGGATTGGCCTTTAGCTTTTCCGGCAGGTCGGCCAGTGCAGCGGCATTGCCCAGGGTCAGCACACCGCTGCCGAGTTTTTTACCCTTCGCCAGTGCGTCTATCCAGGCCACGGAATAATTGTATTCATGATCATATTTATCCAGCGCTTCCAGCATATGGTCAAGATCTTTGATCACCACCGATTTCTGTTTAAAATAAGTGGTCTCAATTTTTCTTAACCTGATGGTGGCCGTTAGTATCACGCCCAGCAGTCCCAGGCCGCCGAAATTGGCCCAGAACAGGTCTTCGTTTTCGGTCCTGGAAGCAGTGACCGTGCTGCCATCTGCCAGCAGTATGGTAAAAGAGATAACGCAATTCACAAATGAGCCATCAATATGGTGCGCTTTGCCATGTATGTCATTGGCAATAGCGCCCCCGATGGTTACAAATTTGGTACCCGGACATATCATCGGCAACCAGCCTTTGGGTCCGAAAGTAGAAATGATTTCTTCCAGGCTAACCCCAGCCTGGCATACCAGGATACCCTCTTTTTCATCCCAGCCTATAAAATAATTGAGTTTGCTGCATATAGCCACATATTTACCGTCGTTAATGGCCTGGTCGCCATAGCTTCTGCCAAGGCCCCTCGCCACCAGTTTTTCTTCTTTCATGGCGGCGATGCAATCCGCTTCATTTCGGGGAATAATTGTGTAGGAATCCGCAACAGGATAATTGCCCCAGCCTGCCAGCGCTTCTTTTTTTCCGGATAACATGTACGGTTGGTTTATAAAATCGCGTCAAGATAATACAATAAAGGCAGAGCGGCAAGGTTGGGCTAAGAGAACAACAAGCATGCGACAGGCAGGGGGTCGCACAGCGCTAACAGCGATAACTTTTTTCTCCGCGCCGCCCGTTCTTCTTTTCCTTGTTCTCTTAGTTAGCTAAACATTTCCCGCATCTTATCGAAAAAGCTTTTATCGCTTTTTTCCGGGCGGGGTTGAAAATTTTGAGAGCCATTCATTTTTTCAAGCATGTTTTTCTCTTCGGAACTGACGTTCTGTGGTGTCCACACATTTACATGTATCAACTGATCACCTTTTGCATAGCCATTTACTTCCGGGAAACCTTTGCCTTTCAGCCGGAATATTTTGCCGCTTTGGGTACCGGGGGGGATCTTGATCTTTACTTTACCATCAATGGTGGGCACTTCCAGCTGCGTTCCAAAAACGGCATCGGGGATAGAAATATACAGGTCAAAAGCTACATTTAATCCATCGCGGTGCAGGTCTTTGTGCGCTTCTTCTTCAATCAATACCAGTAGATCGCCCGGGGCGCCACCTCTTTCACCGGCATTTCCCTTTCCGCCCAGGCTTAGGTTCATGCCTTCCTGTACGCCTGCTGGAATATTAAGGGTCACCATTTCTTCGCCGTATACCCTTCCCTCGCCTTTGCAATTGCCGCATTTGGCTGTTATCGTTGTTCCCTCCCCGTTACAGGTAGGGCAGGTAGTAACCGTCTGCATCTGCCCGAGGAATGTATTGGTAACCCGTTTTACCTGCCCGTTGCCGCCACAAGTTCCGCAGGTTTGCACGCTGCCTTTATCTTTGGCGCCGCTACCGCTGCAAGTGCCGCAAACTACATGTTTCTTCACTTTTACATTCCGGCTGGTGCCATTGGCAATTTCTTCATAATTCAGTTTCACTTTTATGCGCAGGCTGCTGCCCTTTACGCCGCGGCTTCTGCCACCACCTCTCGCCGACCGGCCGCCACCTCCGAAAAATCCACCGAAAAGATCATCACCGAAAATATCGCCGAACTGGCTGAAAATATCTTCTGTATTCATACCAGCACCACCATACCCCCGGCTTCCACTGTTGCCCATACCGGCATGTCCAAACCGATCGTACTGCGCTTTCTTATCGGCATCACTTAATACTTCATACGCTTCTGCCGCTTCTTTGAATTTTTCTTCCGCCGCTTTATCTCCCGGGTTGCGATCGGGGTGGAACTGCATGGCCACTTTGCGGTAGGCTTTTTTTATTTCATCGGCAGGTGAGGTTTTGCCAACACCCAGTACTTCGTAATAATCTCTCTTTGACATAAAAATATATAAACTGTCAGCTTTTGATGCTGTAAATGAAAACACGAACGCGCAATACAGACAACAGGCGAATAAAAATTTATTTGCCCACCACCACTTTGGCAAATCGTATAATCTTATCGTTCAGGTAATAGCCCTTCTGTACCTCGTCCATTACCTTGCCTTCCTGTTGTTTTGACGGAGCCGGAATTTCTGTGATGGCCTCGTGCAGGTCTGCATTGAACTCCTGGCCGGTACTCAGCATGGGTTTAAGGCCCTTCGCCTGCAGCGTATTGCGCAATTTGTTGAATACCAGCAGAACACCTGCTTTAATGGCGGCGGTATCATCACTGGTCTCCAATTGGCGCTGGGCACGCTCCGAATCGTCCAGTACATCCAGTAAAGAAACAATCACGTCCTTGCCGGCTGTTTGCACCAGCTCAATCCTTTCCTTCGCATTGCGTTTCCGGAAATTATCAAATTCAGCTACCAGGCGCAGGTATTTATCCTTCCATTCGGCGGCTTCCTGTTGAAATTTCTCTGTTTCCCGTTCGTCTGCCCCCGGGTTACTCAGGTGGTTGCTGCCGGCAACGTCAGAATCGGCGTTTATATCCATCATGGGTTCATTACTATTGACAGCTTCTGCTGTCTCTACTGTATTTTTTACATCTTTTTCTTGCATAATCTTACAAATTGTCAGCGAAGGTAA
>CAXTMV010000214.1:0-9974 GCA_964245425.1 uncultured Flavihumibacter sp.
ACCTGGTTCTGAAACCGTGAAGAACGAATTTTTGAACCAGCAGGAAGAAGTGTTTAGTATGTAAAAATCCCGGGCGCCCTGAAGAGGGAATGGTATCGTTCTTACCGAAGTTCTTTACAAAATAGTAATAGCAGCTTAATAAACATGATCTTTTGCCCTGTTAGCGCTGGCGAAAAAAATGAAAGCCATGTAGCAGGCCCTTTTTCTCTGTGTCTTTTAGCCCTATACGATATTTTTAAATCTTTATAAACAATGCTAGGAAAATGAGAATGGTGCAATAAGCTCTTTTTCTCTTTGTTCTCTTAGCCCAAAAAACAAACAATGGCAAAATTAACTTTCGGCGGCGTAGAAGAAAACGTAGTAACTCGCGAAGAGTTCCTGCTGGCAAAAGCACAACAGGTACTGAAGAATGAAGTGGTGGCCGTAATTGGTTATGGTGTACAGGGGCCGGGCCAGGCACTTAACCAGAAAGATAACGGTATCAATGTAATTGTTGGTCAGCGCAAAAATTCTAAAAGCTGGGATAAAGCCGTACGCGATGGTTTTGTACCCGGCGAAACCTTGTTTGATATTGAAGAGGCCCTGCAGAAAGGCACTATCATCTGCTACCTGCTGAGCGATGCTGCCCAGATAGCTTTATGGCCAACCGTTAAGAAAAACCTGACGGCCGGTAAAGCCTTGTATTTTTCACATGGCTTTGGCATCACTTTTAATGAACAAACCGGCATCATCCCTCCTAAAGACGTGGACGTGTTTTTGGTAGCCCCCAAAGGGTCCGGCACTTCCTTGCGCCGTATGTTTTTACAAGGCCGTGGTTTGAATAGTAGTTATGCCATCTTCCAGGACGCGACCGGCAAAGCCAAAGAAAGGGTTATTGCGCTCGGCATAGCCGTGGGCAGCGGTTATTTATTTGAGACCGATTTCAGAAAAGAAGTATACAGTGATCTGACAGGCGAACGCGGTACATTGATGGGCGCTATCCAGGGTATCTTTGCCGCCCAGTACCAGGTGCTGCGCGACAAAGGGCATACGCCTTCTGAGGCTTTCAACGAAACTGTTGAAGAACTCACCCAATCGCTGATGCCACTGGTAGCGGAAAACGGAATGGACTGGATGTACGCTAATTGTTCTACCACCGCACAAAGAGGTGCGCTGGACTGGTGGAAAAAATTCCGCGATGCCACAGCGCCCGTATTCAAAGAATTATATGAAAGTGTTGCCGCAGGCAAAGAAAGCCAGCGCAGCATCGATAGCAACAGCCAGGCCGATTACCGCGAGAAACTGGATGCCGAATTAAAAGAACTGCGTGAAAGCGAAATGTGGCAGGCCGGTAAAACCGTGCGGAGCCTGCGCCCCGAAAACCAGCAGCCGGCAGAAGCAAAAGATAAAAAAGCAACCGCCGCTTTAAACTAACCACATACAACAGAATCCTGGATAACCTGTTTGAACAGTGTTGCTGTTGTAGTCCAGTATCATTTTTTGTAAAGATTATGCAAGGATGGAAGAAAACATACAGCCGGAAAATACAGCGCCAGTACCCAAAGCAACAAAAAAAGCGCCCCTGCCGGAAGTAATAACCGTCAGGAATGCCAAGGAATACCTGGGCGAATCTTTGCTGATTATTTTCAGCGTTGTACTGGCGCTGCTGTTAACCGAACTGTTCAGCAAAATACACGAAGACAGCCGGGGAAAAGAGATTATAAGACAATTGCATGATGAACTGGTTGAAAACAAAGACAAGGAAACCATTCAGTACCGGTATCACCTGCAGGTACTGAAAAATATTGATTCTGCTTTGTTACACCCGGCCTATGCCAGGCAGTTTATAGACAGCGGGCAGATTCATTTAGGGGAAACCATTGCGCCGGACGGTATATTGAGGGTAGATCTTACAGACGTGGCCCGGAAAGTTGCCACGCAAAATAATGCGGTGTCCAGGCTTAACCTGGATACGTACCGCTTACTGACGAGGATTTATGATCAGCAGCAGCATATCATAAAAGTAGAAGACGAAATCGGTAAAGTGATCCTGTCCTGGGAATCGCGCAAGCCGGAAAACCTGCGTACCACCCTGCTGCTGATGTCCAATAACTACCATGCATGGGCGGTAGACCGGGCGCCGGCATTATTAATTGCCTATGATCAGGCCATTGAAAAATTGAGTCATTACTAAAAATTATGGATACCGTTACAGATACATTACCCGTGCTGGATTACCGGCAGGCGACAGAAAGGTTAAAGAAAATTGTAAACAGAACACCACTGTCACTCAATGCGAACCTTTCCCGCCGGTTCCAGTGTAATGTATACCTGAAAAGGGAAGATTTGCAGGTCGTCCGTTCTTACAAATTGCGCGGCGCTTACAATATGATGAGCAGCCTGCCACCCGATCAATTACAAAAAGGCGTTGTTTGTGCCAGTGCCGGAAACCATGCCCAGGGCTTTGCCTACAGCTGTAAGAAACTAAATGTAAAAGGGGTGGTATTTATGCCCATTATTACGCCCAACCAGAAAGTTCACCAGACAAAGATGTTCGGTGAGGATTTTGTTGAAGTGGTATTAACGGGCGATACCTTCGACGACTGCGCCATTGCTGCCAAAAAATATACGCAGGAACATGCCATGGTTTTTATTCCGCCTTTCGACGATTATAAGATCATTGAAGGCCAGGCAACCGTAGGAGTAGAGATACTGGAAGATCAACCGGCGATCGATTACCTGTTTGTGCCGGTGGGCGGCGGCGGACTGAGTGCAGGGGTTGGATCTTATTTTAAAACATTCTCACCCCAAACCAAGATGATTGGCGTAGAGCCGGCCGGCGCCCCGGCCATGTACGAATCAAGAATAGCCGGTAAACCAGTTACGCTTGAATCGATTGATCGCTTTGTAGACGGTGCGGCCGTTAAAAGGGTAGGCGATATCACTTTTTCCATTTGCAAGGAAGTATTGCACGATGTACACCTGGTGGCAGAGGGTAAAGTATGCTCTACCATCCTGCAATTGTACAATGAAGACGCCATTGTGGTAGAACCCGCCGGCGCTTTGTCCATTGCAGTGCTGGATGATTACCGCAATGAAATAAAAGGAAAAAATGTTGTTTGCATTGTCAGCGGCAGCAACAATGATATTGATCGGATGCAGGAAATAAAGGAACGCAGCTTGCAGTTTGAAGGATTGAAACATTACTTCCTGGTCCGCTTTGCGCAAAGACCCGGTGCGCTGAAAGAATTTGTGAACCATGTACTGGGGCCCAACGACGATATTACCCGTTTTGAGTACATGCAGAAACACAACAAAGAAACCGGCCCCGCCCTGGTGGGTATTGAATTGAAAGAGCGACGCGATTATGATGTGCTGGTGACCAATATGAAACGCTTTCAGATCAACTACACGGAATTGAACAAGAACGATAATTTGTTTGGTTACCTGGTATAATGCGTACACGTGATGAATATGATATATAGGCGCATGCGGGAACATACAATATTGCCGTCATTGGCAGAAGATTGGGATGATAAACTTATTTAGCGGAAGGATGTTATAGTAGAACAGGATTTGCAAAAAATAGCAAGACTCATGGCACAGGATTCAATCACTAAATCCCGCCATCATAAAATCAGAAATTTCAATACTGAAAAGCGTTTTTTGCCTATTTTTTTGTATTTTTAATCAGTTGCTTGCTCGCCTATTGAATATCCACCCGGAAAACCTGCATTTTTATTGATTTTTTCTAACAAAACTGTCTTCAACGATGGCAAGCACTACCGGTCTATACTCCCCCGAGTTTGAACACGACGCCTGTGGTATTGGGTTTGTAGCCAATATCAAGGGAAACAAAAGTCACCAGATAGTTTCAGACGCACTTACAGTACTCGAAAACATGGAACACCGTGGCGCGTGCGGTTGCGAAACCAACACCGGCGATGGTGCCGGTATCATGATCCAGACACCGCACGAATTTTTTTTCGACGAATGTATTAAACTGGGCATCCACCTGCCGTCATTTGGCCGCTATGCTGCCGGTGTCATTTTCTTTCCGCAGGAGATTCGCTTACGTGAAGAATGCCGCGATATCTTTAACCGCTCTGCCGAGAAACTGGGCCTGGAAGTACTGGGTTACCGCAAGGTACCCGTTAACCGAGAAGACATCGGGCCCACAGCCCTCAGCGTAGAGCCCGAAATGGAACAGGTTTTTGTTGCCTGTCCCGATCACATTACCAACCCTGACGATTTTGAACGCAAGCTGTTTGTACTCCGCAATTATGCCAGTCATACCGTAAATAGTATTGTCCGTAAAGACAGTATTGGCTTTTACCTGGCTTCACTTTCCTATAAAACCGTTGTATACAAAGGTCAGCTCACCAGCCTGCAGGTGCGCCGGTATTTTACCGATCTGACCAACAAGAGAGTAGTATCGGCTTTTGGCCTGGTGCACTCGCGTTTTGCCACCAATACTTTCCCTTCCTGGAAACTGGCACAACCTTTTCGTTACATTGCGCACAACGGTGAGATCAATACGCTGCAGGGTAACCTGAACTGGCTTAAATCAAGCGAACATGCGTTTTCTTCCGGGTTTTTCAGCAAGGAAGAAATGGAAATGTTATTGCCCATCGTTACCAGCGGACAATCTGACTCCGCCTGTCTCGACAATATGATTGAACTGCTCACTTTTACCGGTCGTTCGCTGCCCCATGTAATGATGATGCTGATACCGGAAGCCTGGGACGCGAACGAACAGATGGACCCGGTAAAAAAAGCTTTTTACGAATACCATGCCTCTATCATGGAACCCTGGGATGGTCCGGCATCCATTTCTTTTACCGATGGCAAGATGATTGGCGCCACGCTCGACCGGAACGGCCTCCGCCCTTCCAGGTATTGCGTTACCAACGACGACCGCGTTATCATGGCCTCCGAAGCCGGCGTATTGCCCGTAGATCAAAAGACAGTCATCGAAAAAGGACGCCTGCAGCCAGGTAAAATGTTTGTGGTGGATATGGAACAGGGCCGCATCATCAGCGATGATGAGCTGAAAGCCCAGATATGTGCGCAAAAACCTTATGGCGACTGGCTGAACCAATATAAAATACGACTGGAAGAACTGGAAGAGCCAAGGGTAGCTTTTACTCATTTGTCGGACGCTTCCATTTCAAAATACCAGAAGGCTTTTGGTTACAGCGCTGAAGACATCGATACCATTATCAAACCCATGGCGCTCGATGGAAAAGAACCCATCGGGTCAATGGGAACAGATATTCCGCTGGCGGTACTGAGCGATCAGCCCCAGCACCTCAGCAGTTATTTCAAGCAATTATTCGCACAGGTAACCAACCCGCCTATCGACCCCATCCGTGAACGAATGGTGATGAGCCTGGCCGCCTTCGTGGGCAATAATGGTAACCTGCTGGATGAAGATCCAAAGCATTGTCATACCGTTGTACTGCAGCATCCCATACTAACCAGTACCGAACTGGAAAAACTGCGCAGTATCGATACCGGTATTTTCCAGGCAAAAACACTGCAAACCTATTTCCGCGCCGATGGTAAACCCGGTTCGCTGAAAGCAGGTCTGGACAGGCTTTGCCGCTATGCAGAAGATGCCGTACACGACGGTTTCGAAGTACTGATCCTCTGCGATCGGGCCGTAGACTCCGAACATGTGGCCATCCCCAGCCTGCTGGCAACCGCCGCTGTCCATCATTTTTTAATACGCAAAGGCCTCCGGGGGCAGGTGGGTATTGTGGTAGAAGCCGGAGATGTATGGGAAGTGCATCATTTTGCCTGCCTGCTGGCATTTGGCGTAACCGCCATCAATCCTTACCTGGCGCTCGCCAGCATCCGGAACATGAAGGTGAACAATGAGCTGGATACCCATCTTTCCTGGGAAGAATTGCGGAAAAATTATATCAAGGCCGTGAACGATGGCCTGCTGAAAGTCTTCTCTAAAATGGGCATCTCAACGCTGCAGTCATACCAGGGTGCACAGATTTTTGAGATCCTGGGGCTTAACAAAGATGTGGTGGCTACCTATTTTACCGGTGCTACCTCGCGGATAGAAGGTATTGGCCTCGATGAACTGGCCCGGGAAGCACTGGCCAAACATTATTTTGCATTCAGTAAAAAGAATGTACCGGTAGACCGACTGCCGGCGGGCGGCATTTACCAATGGAAACGGAAAGGTGAGTTCCACTTGTTTAACCCGCAAACCATCCACCTGCTGCAATATGCCACCCGGATGAATGATTACGCCACCTTTAAGAAATATTCAAAAGCGGTTAATGATCAGGGTGAGAAGGCCGTTACGTTGCGCAGCATGTTCCAGTTTAAGCGAAACAGGCCCGCCATTTCAATCAATGAAGTAGAACCTGCAGAAAATATATACAAGCGCTTCGCCACCGGCGCCATGAGTTTTGGATCCATTTCATGGGAAGCACATACAACCCTGGCCATTGCCATGAACCGCCTGGGGGGTAAAAGCAATACCGGTGAGGGCGGGGAGGATGAGCGGCGGTATGAGAAACTGCCCAACGGCGATTCTATGCGCAGCTCCATTAAACAAGTGGCCAGTGCCCGTTTTGGCGTTACCAGTTTATATCTTTCCGAGGCAGATGAGCTGCAGATAAAAATGGCCCAGGGCGCCAAGCCCGGTGAAGGCGGCCAGTTGCCAGGATATAAAGTAGACGAATGGATTGGTAAAACAAGGCATTCAACACCTGGCGTAGGGTTGATATCCCCACCGCCGCACCACGATATATATTCAATAGAAGATTTGGCACAGCTGATCTTTGATTTAAAAAATGCCAACCGCGCAGCACGCATCAATGTAAAGCTGGTATCAAAAGCAGGGGTGGGCACCATTGCAGCAGGCGTGGCCAAGGCAAAGGCAGATGTGATATTGATTGCCGGTTTCGACGGCGGTACCGGCGCATCGCCCATCAGTTCTGTTAAGCATGCAGGACTGCCCTGGGAACTGGGACTGGCAGAAACACACCAAACCCTGGTAAAAAACAAGTTGCGCAGCAGGGTAGTAGTACAGGCAGACGGCCAGATGAAAACCGGCCGCGATATCGCCATCGCAGCCCTGTTGGGTGCCGAAGAATGGGGCGTGGCCACAGCAGCCCTGATAGTGGAAGGCTGTATCATGATGCGTAAATGCCATATGAACACCTGCCCGGTAGGAGTAGCCACACAGGATCCCGAACTGAGAAAAAGATTTACCGGCGATGCGGAACATGTTGTTAACTTTTTCCGGTTCATGGTGCAGGAACTCAGGGAAATTATGGCTGACCTTGGCTACCGTACCGTAAACGAAATGATTGGCCAGGTAGAGAACCTGGAGAAACGTGAAAATATCAATCATTGGAAATATGGCAAGCTTGATCTGTCGCCCATCCTGTACAAAGAACCTGCCTCCGCCTATACCGGTATCTATAACCAGGAAAAACAGGATCATGGGCTCGACAATGTACTTGACTGGAAACTGCTTGAAACGGCGCAACCTGCGCTCGACCGGCAGCAGCGGGTAGTTGCTTCCTTCCCCATCCGTAATACAGACAGAACGGCTGGCACCATCCTGTCGAACGAAATCACCAAAAAATACAAAGCCGCAGGCTTGCCCGAAGATACCATCCATTTCAATTTCACCGGTACGGCAGGGCAAAGTTTTGGCGCCTTTAATACAAGGGGCGTTACCCTTGAACTGGAAGGCGATGCCAACGATTATTTTGGCAAGGGTTTGAGTGGTGCAAGGTTAATTATCTATCCCTCCAGGGAAGCAACTTTTATAGCGGAGAATAACAGCATCATTGGCAACGTGGCTTTTTACGGCGCCACTTCCGGCGAAGCATTTATACGAGGCAAGGCAGGTGAGCGTTTCGGGGTACGCAATTCGGGCGCCCATGTAGTGGTAGAAGGGGTAGGCGATCATGGCTGCGAATACATGACCGGTGGCCGCGTAATTATATTGGGTGATACCGGTAGAAATTTTGCCGCCGGTATGAGTGGAGGCATTGCATTTGTGTATGATGTAAAAGGACGCTTTGCTGAAAATTGCAATAAGGAAATGGTAGACCTGGATCCGGTTGATGCAGAAGACGCCATCCTGCTGAATGACATGATTACAAAACATTATGCCTATACCGGCAGTAACGTGGCCCGCTTTGTACTAGATGACTTTGACAACCAGCTGCAACATTTTGTAAAGGTGTTCCCCAAAGACTATAAAAAGGTGCTGAGCGAAAAGAAAAAGCAAAAAGTAGAAGCAGGCGGATAATGAATTAGTTTGATTGGTTGGTCGATTGATGGCGTAAATCATCAGGTGAACAGGGCGGCCTTTACCGCCGCCCGCTGCAATGGCTTATTGCCAAATAGAATACAAAAACAAAATTTGGACTGCAATGGGAAAGCCAACGGGTTTTATGGAATTTACAAGAGAGTTGCCGGGTAAAAAGCCGGTAAGGGAGCGACTGCTTCATTACAATGAGTTTATAGAAAGGTACCCGGATGAAAAACTAAACCAGCAGGCGGCCCGCTGTATGGATTGTGGCATTCCTTTTTGCCATAGTGGTTGTCCGCTGGGCAATGTAATACCGGAATTCAATGACGCCGTATACCATAAGAACTGGCAGGAAGCATATGACATACTAACGTCTACCAATAACTTTCCTGAATTTACCGGGCGTATCTGCCCCGCTCCCTGCGAAACAGCCTGCGTGCTCGGAATTAACCAGCCCGCCATTACCATCGAAGAGATCGAGAAACACATTATAGAGATAGCTTTCGACAAAGGCTTTGTAAAACCCCGGAAGCCCAATGTGCTGACCGGTAAAAAAGTAGCGGTAATAGGTTCGGGGCCTGCGGGACTGGCAGCGGCAGCACAGTTGAATTATGCCGGCCATACGGTAACCGTTTATGAAAGAGATGATGCGCCCGGCGGCTTATTACGGTATGGGATACCCGATTTTAAATTGGAGAAATGGGTGATCGACCGCAGGATAAAATTGCTGGAAGAAGAAGGAATTGTGTTTATCTGTAATGCCAATGTGGGCGTGAATGTCAGCATCAATGATCTGCTGCGAGAAAACCATGCCATTGTATTATCCGGTGGCGCAACCGTGCCACGTGATCTGAACATACCCGGCCGCGATACCAAGGGCGTGTATTATGCCATGCAGTTTCTTAAACAACAAAATAAAAGAAATGCCGGGAAGGACCCTTATGCCAACCCGGAGACAGAAAGTAATATTTTTCCGGAAGCGTTATTGGCCACCGGCAAAAATGTAGTGGTGATTGGCGGGGGAGATACCGGCAGTGATTGTGTGGGCACCTCTAACCGGCATGGCGCCGCATCGGTTACCCAATTCGAATTATTGCCAAAGCCACCCGAGGGAAGAACAGCCTATATGCCCTGGCCCTCTTATCCTATGACGCTCAAAGTGTCCAGCTCGCACGAAGAAGGCGCGCACAGACACTGGGCAGTAGCAACCAAAGAATTTATAAACGACGGTAAAGGAAACCTGAAAGCACTCAAAATTGTGGACCTGGAGTGGACCTCCGGTGCCGATGGAAGAGCGGCCCAGTTTACAGAGGTGGCCGGCAGCGAAAGGGAAATACCCTGCGAACTGACTTTACTGGCCATGGGCTTTGTTCATCCGCAGCAACAAGGGCTGGTGGCTGAACTGGGCGTAGAACTGGATGACAGGGGTAACGTAAAAGCAACGGAAAAAGCATACAAGACCAATATTCCTAAGGTATTTACAGCCGGCGATATGCGCAGGGGACAAAGCCTGGTTGTGTGGGCCATCAGCGAAGGCCGGGAGTGTGCAAGAAAAGTAGATGAGTTTTTAAATGGAGGTAGCTCCATCCTGGAAAGCAAAGACGAAAACCTGATACTGGCGCTCTAACACAGGCAAGGAATAATATCGAAAGCCATTTTGCTCAGACAGGATGGCTTATTTGTTTTAATAGTATATTGT
>CAXTMV010000215.1:0-9656 GCA_964245425.1 uncultured Flavihumibacter sp.
CGTCAAACCCGGCAAGGCAGCCCGGCTGGCAGACCAAGATCCCGGAAGCCGCCTCGGGTTTGGAGACAAGGAGGCCGGCCTCGGGCGCCTCGAGCAGCTCGTCGCCGAGCTCGCCGAGCTTCATCGCCGGCTGAGAGCCGAGGCGACGCGCTCCGTTCTCCTCGTCCTGCAAGGCCTCGATGCATCCGGCAAGGACGGAACGATCGCGCACGTCCTGACCGGGCTCAACCCGCAGGGCTGCAAGATCGGCGGACTGGTACAATAGAACGGCATAGGCTTTTTTATTATCCCTGCCCGCCCTGCCCGCTTCCTGGTAATAATTCTCCAGGCAATCAGGGGCATCAAAATGAACAACGGTTCTTACATCAGGTTTATCGATGCCCATTCCAAAGGCGTTGGTGCACACCATGGTGCGGGTCCTATTGGCAATCCAGTTGTCCTGCTTTTTACTTCGTTCATCAACGGACAGCCCGGCATGGTAATAATCCGCTTCCAGCTGGTACGATTGTAATTGTGCTGCAATATCTTTTGTACCCCGCCGGCTTTTGCAATATACGATGCTGCTGCCGGCCACATTTTGCAGTACACTGACCAGCTTGTTAATTTTCGAATCTGTTTTAAATACGCTGTAAGAAAGATATGGCTTTTCAAAAGACTGCCGGAAAATAAGTTCTTTTTTAAAGGATAGCTTTTCGCAAATATCCTTTTGCACAGCGGGTGTGGCGGAAGCCGTTAAAGCCAGCACGGGGATGCCGGGCAATTCTTCACGCAACAGGGCAATGCGGAGGTACGAAGGCCTGAAATCATATCCCCATTGAGAAATGCAATGTGCTTCGTCTACGGCAATCAGTTGCACATTCAACGACGGAAGGTATTCTTTAAAGAGACTGGTCTGCAGCCTTTCGGGCGATACATATAAGAATTTACAATTGCTTTCAGCAGCGGTCTTTAATGTATTCATCACTTCCTGCCTTTTCATGCCGGCATAAACAGCAAAGGCCGTGATGCCTTTTTTACGCAGGTTTTCTACCTGGTCTTTCATTAGGGCTATCAACGGACTGATGACAAGACATAATCCTTCCAAAGACAATGCAGGTACCTGGTAGCAGAGCGATTTGCCGCCCCCGGTGGGCATCAGGGCCAGTATGTCTTTGCCTGCAAGAACCGCTTCAATAACTTCCTCCTGCAATGGCCGGAAATGGTTGTAGCCCCAATACTGGCGGAGGATGTTTTGCGGTGTAAGACGTGAAGCATCAGGCGTCGAACCTGAAGCACCAGGTATTTTATCCGGATCGTTGCTGTTATCCCACATTCGTTTGACCGATCATTTTTGAAAGCATCTGAAAAGTTCTAACCAATAAGTGTCCGGTTTCGTTAAGGCGTCTTTACTGGCAATGCAGCCAGCCTGATTTGTTGCATCAAAGACAATTTTTCTTCGTTGGGAAAGATTGTTGTTACACGGTAACAACTTAATACAAATTGCCTGGACATACCGAAAACATGCAGCCTTGTATGGGCCAATGCTAAAAACATACTGATAAGGTTTCAAGCAAAATAAGCATTATTTTTTGCAAACGGAACCTTTGCCAGCTTCAGGTTTTACGTCACTTTTTTCACGAATAACCGCACCGAATTAGCCGCCAGCACCACGTCGCTAAGGCCCATGATAAGCGCTGCGGCAGCGGGGATAAAAAAACCGGTTGCCGCAAAAGGAATGGCAATGATATTGTAAAAAAATGCCCAGAACAGGTTTTGCTGAATGGTCAGCAGGGTATGCTTTCCCAGGCCCAGCGCTTCAGGCAGTTTCTGCAGTCCCTTATTCATTAACACAATATCGGCTGTCTGCATGGCCACCTGCGATGCATCGCTCATAGAAATGCCAATGGTTGCCTTTGCCAGGGCCGGTGCATCGTTGATGCCGTCTCCCACCATGGCCGTAGGCGCCGTTTTGGCCAATGATGCTACGATGGCCATTTTCTCTGCAGGCGATCGTTCGGCCATTATTTCATCGATGCCCAATGCCCGGCCCAATACCGTTGTTGCCGCCATTGTATCCCCACTGAGCAGATACGTTTTGATGCCCTTGCTTTTAAAATACTGAACAACGGCCATTGCTTCCGGCCTGGTCTCGTCTTTTACGTCTACCCATCCCAGTAATACATCATTTTTCAAGATATAAATATTGTGCGCATCCTCCTTGGTCAGGTGGGCTGCCATTTTATACGATCCTGCCCGGTATTCAATGCCTTCTTTGCTAAGCGCCTTCATGCCCAGGCCCTTTATCTCTTCTATTTTTTGCCAGCGGATGTCCTGCCTGGTTTTCCATTGCGTGGTAATACATTGGGCAATGGGATGATTGGAATATTTTTCTAGTGAAAAAGCAACCTGTTGAAATTCGCTTTCAGTGATACCTGTGTTGGCCGCCAGTTGCCAGGCATGTATCACAAACTGGCCGGTGGTAAGGGTACCGGTCTTGTCGAACACCATTTGACGAATGGTTTTAAAAGCTTCCAGGCTTTTTGCATTTCGGAATAGAATACCATTGCGCGCGGCACGGCCCAGTCCAACGGCAATGGCTGCCGGGGTAGCCAGCCCCATTGCACAGGGGCAGGCGATCACCAGTACGGCAATGCTTCTGGACAGCGAAGGCCCGAATTGCTGCAGCACAAAATAATTGATGACAAAAGTAAGCAGTGAGATCACCAGCACCACCGGTACAAATATGGCACTGATACGGTCGGCCAGTTGTTGCACCGGCGGCTTGTCTCCCTGCGCTTTCTTTACCAGGTCGATGATATTGGCCAATACAGAATGGCTGGCGGCGGCAGTAACCTGTGCGCGTACCGTGCCGTCTGTCAGGAGGCTGCCGCCAATTAATTTGTCTTTGGCGTGTTTTACGACCGGCAGGCTTTCGCCTGTAATAATAGCTTCATTTACGCTGGCATCGCCCCATAAAATTTTACTGTCTGCAGGCACCTGCTCGCCCGATTTGATCAATACCAGGTCGCCTTCTTTTAGCTGGTCGCCCGGCAATGGAAAGATGACTTCCTGGTGCTGATCATCAAAAGCAATCATATTGGCCATTACCCGTTGGCTTTTAACCAGCTTCCTGAGTGCGCGTTGCGTGGTTGCTACCGAAACATCTTCCAGGTAATTGCCCAGGAATACAAGGGTAATGATGCTGGCCGTTGTTTCATAGAACAGGTAGGTTTCGCCCAGGTTAAGCACTGTGCCGGCCAGGCTGTAAACAAAGGCGGCCGTTGCGCCCAGGGCAATCAATACATTCATATTGGGGATGCCATTGGCCAGGCTTTTCCAGGCGCTGCGGCCAAAAAAACGCATGCCGGTAATGTATACAGGCAGGCAAAGCACCAGCTGCAGCCAGGGGTGCATAAGCCAGTGAAGGTGCAGGGGCAACATATGCAACATCAGCAGTACTGTAAACGGCGCGGCTACCAGCAGGTAGCGCAGAAATTTATTGGTGCTTTTGCCGGCAGGCGCGGGCGCGTCCGCAGCCAGCACGGTATAACCCAGATCAGTGATGCCTTTTTTAAGTGTCTCTTCGGTTACACCCAACTCTTTTTTTTCAAATAACACTTCGCCGCTGACCGGGTTTACTTTTACCTCCTGCATACCCTGCTTTTTCAGGTAAGCAGAAATAGTAAGGGCGCAATTGGCACAATCCATGCCTTCCACTTTCCAGTTAACCAACGCGGGTGTTTCCTTTTCCATTCTGTATAGATGCTTTTATAGCCACAAATTTACAGTATCGTAAAACGGGGGGCTTGCTAAATAACAAATAATAACTACACCTGGTTGCAAACATTGTTTATTGGATGGATTACTATTTTGGCGGCGGCTTTTCACCTGCCTTATTCAACTTACTTACATTTGCAGCAAACCCGGTACATGGAATGGATATTTACGCTGGAGGATATTATGGAAACGGCACTTGCTTTCCGGCAGCGGTATGCAGCCTGCAGGGTCTTTGCCTTTCACGCCCCGATGGGTGCCGGCAAGACCACTTTTATTCACGCGCTCTGCAGGGCCATGCAGGTGAGCAGCGCGGTGAGCAGCCCTACTTTTTCTATTATTAATGAATATGCCGGGCCGGAAGGCATTGTTTACCACCTTGACCTTTATCGTTTACAGGGCGAAGAAGAAGCCATCCGTGCCGGTGTGGAAGATTGCCTGTACAGCGGGCATACCTGCCTGGCGGAATGGCCGGAAAGGGCGCCCGCCCTTTTTCCGGATGACAGCCTGCATGTTTACCTGGACGTTGTGGATGCACATGCACAAACCAGGCGGATGCAGGTAGCAGATAAATAAGTATATTTGATGGCTCGCAGCACCCGTGTTGCGGGCATTTTGTGCCTTTTACCCTGGTTAGTGGCGTTGAAGGCGCGGGGCACCCATTCGTCACCAGGTAACGTAACCATTATAGCCATCACAATTATCCTGCATGTCGCAACCAAAACCAATCATCAGCACTTCTTTTAGTTATGAAACCCTGGAAGAAAAATTAGATGTGAAGCCCAAAGGTTCCGAACTGGTAATTGGCATACCCAAAGAAACCGCCTTCCAGGAAAACAGGATTGCATTGACGCCCGATGCAGTGGGTGTACTGGTAAGCAATGGCCACCAGGTAATTATTGAACACAATGCAGGCGATGCCTCTCATTACCGCGATAAAGATTATTCTGAAGCCGGTGGCAAAATTGTGTATGAAAAGACGGAAGTGTACAGGGCGCCGCTGCTGGTAAAAAGCGCTCCCGTTATTGAAGAAGATCTTCCATTTTTACAGCCTAACCAGGTTATTATCTCTCCCATTCACCTCAGCGTACTGAAATCCGAGATACTGGAGAAAATGATGGAGAAAAAAGTGACTGCCATTTCATTTGAAAACCTGAAAGACGACAGCGACTCCTATCCCATCGTTCGCAGCATGAGCGAAATAGCCGGCAGTGCGGTGATGCTGATTGCCGGCCAGTACCTGGGTTCGGCCAATCATGGAAAGGGCGTATTGCTCGGTGGCATTTCAGGCATTCCGCCAACCAAGGTCATTATCATCGGCGCCGGCATTGTGGGCGAATTTGCGGCCCGGGCGGCGCTGGCGCTGGGTGCTTCGGTAAAAGTTTTCGACAACAGCGTGTACCGATTAAAACGCCTGCAGAACAATATCGGTCAGCGTATGTGGACCAGCGTTATAGAGCCACGCATCCTCGCCAAACAATTAAAAACCTGCGAAGTGGCAGTAGGTGCGCTTGGTTCCGATACCGGCCGCACCCCCATGATAGTATCGGAAGAAATGGTGAGCAATATGCGGCCTGGCAGTGTAATCATAGACGTTAGTATAGACCGCGGCGGTTGTTTTGAAACATCCGAGATCACCACGCATGAGCTTCCCATTTATATGAAATACGGGGTCATTCACTATTGTGTGCCCAATATACCTTCTGGTTTTGCCCGTACGGCCTCCCAGGCCATCAGCAATGTCTTGATGCCTTTATTGCTGGAAGCCGGCGAAGAAGGGGGTTTTGAAAACCTGGTCTGGCACCAGGTACATCTGCGCAGCGGCATCTATCTTTTTAAAGGAGCCCTTACCAATTTCTACCTGAGCCAGCGCTTCGATCTAAAATATACCGACCTTAATTTGCTGATTGCCAGCCAAAGGTGATTTTGAAATGCGCGTTGATCACAGATTTGCATCGTTTCCAAAAGCAGGCGGGCAGCAGCGTAAGGCAGCCAACAGGCAGCAGCATTAATAGTAATTGATAAAACTATAGCTGCTTTTGATCATGGCAACTTATTTAAATTCCAGCAGGTTCACCTTCTCTTTGCAAAATCCGTATTCCGCCTCATCATTGCTGCTTACAATAACCAGCCTGTCTTTGCAATAGTTCTCTACCAGTTGCTGGTACAAGGCGATACCGCTGCTGTCCAGGTTGGTGCAGGGCTCATCCAGTAATACGACGGGCACATCGGAGAAAATGGCTTGTGCCAGCTTAACCCTTTGTTTCATGCCCGAAGAGTAATAACGGATTTGCTTATGCGCTGAATTTTCCAGGCCTATCACAGCAATGATCTCCTGAACAGAGCAGGCTGTCAGCAAGGGTTTAAAATGCTGGTGAAACTGCAGGAATTCTGTCACTGTCATTTCTTCGATCAATTCCAGGTATGGCGCGGCAATGGAGATAGACTGGTAGAATGTTTCTGCGGCAATGATTGCCGGCTTAAGACCATCGGCTCCGGATGGAAGGCTCCCGACGCCGGACGCCCGGCTAAAGACTATCTTCCCCTCGCTGGCATCTACCGCCCCGCTGATAACCTGTAGCAGGGTAGATTTGCCCGAGCCGTTAGGGCCTACAATGGCATAGCTGTTCCCGGTATTGAAGCGGTAAGTAAAATGTCGGAAGATCCACTCGCGGTTAAAACGTTTGCCGGCATCAGATAGCGATATCGTCATCGGTACTGCCTTTTGTATAACGCTTAATGATACCGCGGTTGCTGTCGCGCACAAAAGTTACGATTTCATCGCGCTCGTCGGAGGCGGCAAATTCTTCTTCCAGGTATTCGAGTGCCTGGCTGGTGTTCATTCCCTTATTATAAATAATGCGGTATATCTCTAAAATGTGGTTGATCTTGTCTACCGTAAAGCCCCGGCGTTTCAGGCCAACAGAATTCACGCCGGCATAGCTCAATGGTACCCGTCCTGCTTTTATATAAGGGGGTACATCTTTGCCTACCAGGGAACCGCCGCTTACAAAAGCATGCTGCCCAATCTGTACAAACTGGTGCACGGCACACATGCCGCCCAGTATGGCCCAGTCGCCCATGGTAACGTGACCGGCCACCTGTGTATTATTGCTCATGATGCAATTGTCTCCAATGGAACAATCATGTGCAATATGGCTATACGCCATGATCAGGCAGTTTTTGCCTACTTTGGTCACCCAACGGTCTTTGGTGGCGCGGTGAACGGTCACAAATTCCCGGATGGTGGTATTATCGCCTATTTCCACGCGGGTGCTTTCGCCTTCAAACTTAAGATCCTGTGGATCGGCTGCTATAACGGCGCCCGGAAAAATGCGGCAGTTTTTGCCAATCTTGGCACCTTCCATAATGGTAACATTGCTGCCAATCCAGGTTCCCTCTCCTACTTCTACGTTCTGGTGAATAACGGTAAACGGATCTATTTTAACATTGGTAGCCAACCGTGCATTGGGATGAACGTAGGTATGCGGGTGAATCATCGTGTTTAAATTCTTAAGGATTGGTTTGTTTGCGGCAATGGGCGCATTGCCCCCAACGGGACTTAATTTGGGACGATCTGGTTGTTGGTTGGGTTTCAATTAATCGATTGAGGTTGATAAAAATTAAGCCCCTTGTGCAAAAGTATACAAAAGCACGGAAGCTGCTAAAACAATAATTAACGCATGTTAGTAACGTAGGTATACGGCTTCGTGTTGTCGAAGGTAGGCTTCGCTTTTGTTTAATAATTGTTAAGCTTGATTTGGAGAAGGCCTAGGGTTTGGGGTTTAAACTGTAAGGTTTTGCGGCAACGCTTCGCCATCGAACCCGTACAGACCAGCCCCCCGCCTTACGCCTCAAACCTTCTTACAACCTCTTAACCAGCTGTGCTACCAGATCTGCCTCTGTTGCAATTTTGTTGCCAATATAAACGGTGCCATGCATTTCACAGATACCCCGTCTGACCGGAGATATCAATTCCATTTTCAGGATCATGGTATCGCCAGGCACTACTTTTTGCTTAAACTTACAATTATCGATCTTCAGGAAATAGGTATCGTAATCGCCTGCTGGCATGCTGTTAATACAAAGAATTCCGCCTGTCTGGGCCAGTGCTTCTACCTGTAGTACACCGGGCATGACCGGGTTGCCCGGAAAATGGCCTACAAAATGATGCTCATTCATGGTCACGTTCTTGATGCCTACGATATGCTTATCCGTGAGCTCGATAATTTTATCAACCAGCAGGAAAGGAAAGCGGTGAGGAAGCATCTTTTCAAACTGCTGCGAATTATACAATGGTGGCTGGTTGGGATTGTATACCGGAACGTCTTTGGTGTGTTTGTTCTTTTTGATATATTGTTTAATTTTCCGTGCAAAGTCTACATTGGTAGAATGGCCTGGCCGGTGCGCAATAATGTGTCCTTTGATGGGGAAGCCTATCAATGCCAGGTCTCCAATTACATCCAGTAATTTATGGCGGGCTGGTTCATTGGGGTAGCGCAGTTCAAGGTTGTTGAGGTAGCCTTCGCTTTTTACTTCAATTTTATCGCGGCCGAATACTTTTGCCAGGCGGTCCATTTCTTCTGTGGTCACCGGCTTATCTACTACCACAATGGCATTATTGATATTACCGCCTTTTATCAGGTTGTGTTCCAGCAGCAATTCCAGCTCGTGTAAAAAACAGAATGTCCGGCAGGGCGCTATTTCTGTTTTGAAATCGCCCATGGTTTTAAGGCCCGCATGCTGGGTACCCAGCACCGGGCTGTTAAAATCGATCAGGGTAGTGATTTTATATTCCATAGCGGGCATGGCCACCATTTCTACCCTTTTAACTTCGTCGTAATGTGTAATATTGGTATCGATGGTGTACCAGGCTTTGGCGGCATCCTGTTCTACAACCCCTGCATCTTCTATTATTTCTACAAAAGGGCTTGAACTGCCGTCGATAATGGGTGTTTCCGGACCATTGATTTCTATCAGGCAATTGTCTACCCCCATGCCCACCAGCGCGGCCAGCACATGTTCTACCGTGCTTATTTTGGCCCCGTTGTCTTCCAGTGTAGTACCCCTTGAAACATCCGTTACCAAATCACAATCCGCTTTGATGACCGGCTGGCCGGGCATGTCAATGCGCTGAAACTGATAGCCGAAACCGGGGTTGGCCGGCTTCAGGGTCATGTCTACATTAATGCCTGTATGAAGACCGGTACCGGAAATACTCACTGCAGATCCTAAAGTGTGTTGTTTATCGGGATTAAAATGTACATCCATGAATCAAAAATAGATTTAATAATTTCTTATCGCCGTTCGGCACTGTTAAACGTGGCCGCAAAGATAACGCGGATTAACGTAGATTTTAAGAATGACCGTGCCTGATTGGCTTGCCAATAATTTTAATTTATCCGATAAATCCTTTAAATCCAATAAATCCTTTGATCCCGGTTGTTGATCCATCCAAATCCTTGTTAGCTTTGAACATGCTGTCTGTTCGCCATGAAGTATTTATAGAGGTTGCCAATCACCTTAGTTTTTCCAGGGCCAGCGAAGTCCTGTTCATCAGCCAGCCGGCTATCAGCAAGCATATCAAAGCGCTGGAAGAAAACTACAAAAGCCCCTTATTTGAAAGAAAAGGCAATAGCATTTCCTTAACGGCAGCCGGTAAAATATTGTACGACAGATTGTTACAAGCCAAGAACATACAAAAACAGCTTGAATTTGAGATCAGCACTGTTCAGAACAGGCTAAAGGCAAAAGGCCAACTAAAGCTGGGTGCCAGTACTACGGTGGCACTTTATATCATACCTAAAGTATTGTCAGAATTTCACCAAACCTATCCCGATATCAAAATCAGCCTGCTGAACCGCAATACCGATACCATTGTGCAGGCATTGCTTAATAATGAC
>CAXTMV010000216.1:0-4778 GCA_964245425.1 uncultured Flavihumibacter sp.
TAATAAAATACTCAGACGGAAGGCTAAATAAATTTGTTACCCCGATTTTTTGAATTATTGAACTGATTCACAAAGAATTAATAGTAACAAATTCGGCTTTTCAAAATTTGTTACCTCTACAGAAAGTCGCTAAATCAAAGACAATGAATACCGTAACAGCCAGGGATTACTTTATAAAATTAGAAACGGCCATCAAAACCGGTGATATCGACCGGGTGCAAAGGCTGCTCCCGCATTTGAGCAAATATGGAAAGACTGAAATCCGTTTTTTTACCAGGCACCTTTACAGACCTAAAGAACTTTTTGACGATATCAACCATGTGTATTACAGTGAAGCCGCTTTTAAAGCGCTTACCCGGAACAAAAAAATTTACGTAATCCTTCTGGCAGAAATGCCGACAGCTGCAGCAGAACAGCTGGCAAAGCTGAGGGTTAACTAATCCATTAAACAAGCTATATGACCGCTGATTCTTTTTATGAAATATTAAAGCCCGCTGTTCAATCGGACGACCATGATATCATGATCCGTATTGTAGAAGAAAACGGTTTCAAAGAAATAAGAATTATGACGCCACATAGCACACGCTTTGGTTACTACCGGGGCCAGATGGATGACCAGGATTACAGCGAGGCAGAAGTAACCGCCGTGACGCAAATTGAAGAACATACATATTGTTTCTTCCACCTGGGTTACGGGATAGAACAGTACCAGCAAGTAAGCAGTAAGAATGCTGTCAAACGTAATATGCGGTCTATGGCGAGTCTTAGTATTAAGCGGGCAGGATATGAAGAAATATAACCTTAGGCCAAGGTTACCACCTGGCGCACTGTCATAGGCCTTTAATACGCCTTTTGGTGGGAGGGTTGGACCCCCATTGGGTCCTTCCGGCTGGTGGCATCCCTGCGGCTACCCTGAGCCCCAAAATGTCGATAGTGACAGTGTTTTTACAAGTTGCCGCAAATTTTTTTTATGAAAAATGACGAGAAAATTTCAGTGAGCGCTTACGCTAAAACAATCGGCGTAAGCAAAACGGCCGTTCAAAAGGCTATCAAAACAGGCAAGCTTGTTAAGGGTTATGATTCCATGATGAAGAAGATTATTCCTTCGGTTGCCGGCGCCGAATACAGTTTTATAAAAGCGGCAACCAGGTTGCCAAAAAAAATAATTGAAAACAAGGTTGCCGGAAGCGCTAAACCAACGATCAAGAAAAAGGCCGGTAAACTCTCGCCTACCATCCCGCAGGCACCTTCGGTTGCAATAATCAGCGCGGCTGGCGATAGTGTGCGCATCGAACTGTCGGCAACCGATACATTTAATGAAGCCATGCGGAAAAAGGTGCTGATTGAAGGCGCTATAAAAAATATTGAACTCGCAGAAAAGCAAGGATCCCTGCTTAAACGGACGGACGTAGATAAAGCCGGTTATGCCCTGGCCACGCAGGTAAAAAAAGCATTCCATAATATTTCAGCCAGGGTAATGCCGGCCGTACGTGCCGCAGCAACTATCATCGAGGCAGAAAACATTTTAAAGGCCGAAATAAATTCGGTCCTGGAAATTCTAAGCACGCTTCAAAAGATCGAAATAGATGACAGAAATTAATGTTTCCTTTCATGCAGGGTTCCTACGCGGATTAAAGCCGGATCCAGAAATGACCGTTTCGGAATGGGCCGATGAACGGCGCATATTAGGTCCCACGTCTGCCGAGCCCGGACGGTTCAGGACAGATCGCACACCATACCTGCGCGAAATAATGGACCGGCTATCTTCCAGCAGCCCGGCCCAAAGAATTGTTTTTAAAAAGTCTGCTCAGGTGGGCGCCACCGAGAGCGGAAACAACTGGCTTGGTTATATCATTGACATGGCGCCGGCACCGATGCTGTATGTAATGCCCACCGATGCAATGGTGAAAAGCACGTCAAAGAAAAGGATTCAGCCAATGATTGACGATACCCCTTCAATACAAGGGAAAATTAAGCCGTCAAAGTCTCGGGACAGCAGCAACACAATGCTTGAAAAGTTTTTCGAAGGCGGTTCGGTTGCTATGGTTGGGGCAAATAGCCCGGTGGGCCTTGCTTCCGCTGCAATAAAATTTGTTTACCTCGATGAAGTAGACCGGTTCCCGATGGATGTTGCCGGCGAAGGATCCGCAATCAGCCTGGCAGAAACAAGAACTATAACTTTCGGCGCAAGGAAAAAAATCTTCATTACTTCTACACCAACGCGGGAGGGCGCCAGCGCCATTGATGCAGAGTTTCAAAAGACAGGGCAACGATTTTTCCATGTACCATGCCCCAAGTGCGGCGGTGCGCAGGCATTAATTTTCGATCGATTACGCTGGGAAAAAGGAAAATATTCTGCGATACAATATGAATGCATCCATTGCAATGCAATGATTTCTGAAAGGCATAAAACTCAGATGCTTGCAGCTGGCCAATGGGTCGCAGGACTTCCGGAAAAAGAGGACGGTATAACCTTCGGATATTTTATAAACGCTTTGTATTCACCGCTTGGATGGTATAGCTGGGCGCAAATGGCAAAAGAGTACGACGACACAGAAGGCGACATACCGAAGCGGATCACATGGACTAATACAAAACTGGGTGAAACCTGGAAAGAAGAAGGGGAGGTGCCCAGCTGGGAAGCTGTATATAACCGGCGGGAAGATTTCAAGCAGGGGGTTGCACTGGCTGACGTTGCCTTAATTACTATGGGCGTCGATGTTCAGCGGGACCGATTAGAACTGGAAATTGTTGGCTGGATGAAAGGTAAGCGCAGTCAATCTATTGATTACCGAGTATTACTTGGCGATACTGCAGCAGAAGTTGTCTGGATAGAACTCGCTAAGGTCATTGAAGAATTTATTCCACGGGAGGATGGCGGCCGCATGCCTATTTCAATTACAGCTATCGACAGCGGGTATAATACTACTCATGTATACAATTTTTGCAGAAAGTATAGTCCTGATAAAGTAATACCAACAAAAGGGCAGGATAGCCAATCACTAATGATCTCAGTGCCACGCCAGGTGGACACAAGTCGAAAGGGCGATAAAATTAGTGGTGTCAAAGTTTGGAACATTGGTGTAAGCCTTATAAAATCAGAATTGTACGGATGGTTAAATCTACAAGTTACTGGCGATAGCAGCTATCCCGCCGGTTATTGCCAATTCCCTCAATATGATGCAGCCTTCTTTAGGGGTCTCACTGCTGAAACTTTGGAGCGAACAACCAACGGTAAAGGTTTCAATGTTTACCAGTGGAAAAAGAAATATAATAGAAACGAGCCGCTTGACTGTAGAGTTTATGCCAGAGCTGCCGCTGCAGTGTTTGGCATCGATAGAGCAGACGATGCTTGGTTTCAGAAGAGGGCCTCTGAATACCGGCCTGAAAATATCAATATGGCACCAACCGTAAAAAAGAAACGGTCAGACCATTGGGACTTTTTAGATCGAAAGAACACTTATTAATTATGAATTTTGATATTCGGGGTCATGCGCGAGCATCATGGTCAATAGCAGAAATTAGAGTTCATAAAAGGATATTTGAGAATGATATGTGGTCAAAAAAAATCACCATATAAATGCAATCACCGATAAGAAATTCCATCTTGTCTTATTTTTTTGTAAATAGCCAATCGTAAAACTGAATAATAGTCAAAGACCAAATTAGTCATTGTTGAAAGCATCTTTTTTAACACGCCCCTTCTGCTCCATTCCAATCATTATTACATCAAACATATCCATATTGGAGGCGAAACTAGAATCCGTCATGTCACCGGTTCAATATAAGCAGCTAAGAATCCGTTAAGTTGACTTCTTATTTTATTAGCCTTGCCTTTGTCATTCCAAAAGATTTCCAAAGTTTTCTTTGTCTCTTTAGAGTGCTCCATACTATGGTGGTTGCGTAGAAAAGTTATTTTGTCTAATATATTGAATAGATAAGTATTAAATAAATAATCGATTTTTAGGGTCTAATTAATTTAACAAATACAAGATGAATCAGCAACATTCAATGATAATAGAAATGCTCACAAGAATAGAAAAAAAAATAAATGCGCTTTCTCGGAATTCTAAAACACTGCATTCTACCTGGGTAAAAGCATCAGTAATTCAAGAGCTGACTGGTTGGGGTGGCAGAAGTGGCATAATGCAGTGGGCTCGCGATAATGGTTTGGTAGTTTTTCGAAAAAACAAAAATGGAACGGTAGAATATCTTCTGCAATCAATCAACCCGATGTTTTTGAAAAAAACCCTCCAGCTAAGATTTAATCCTTTTTTTTAGTGGGCCATTTTTTTTCTCATATTTCTTTACACGGTCGGCCATTGCCTCTTCGAATGTGTCTTTTATTGTCAGCCGCTCCCAATAAGCGACGTCTTTCATTGCTTCGATAGACTCAGTTTTAGCAATGATAATATACTTTTCTTCGCCTTCTTTGGTTCCTTTTGCTGCGGTCCTTTCGGGATTATGGAGTCTAGTTTTTGGCCTACCCCTCCCTTTTTTGGCTTCCATTACCATCGTAGTAATATTTAGTAATATGAATATACCGTCAAAAATTAACAATTGCAAGACAACACAACACTATTGATAGATAATTTTTATTTTCAGTGTTTACCAGTATTACGAGGAAATACTGTAAATTTGTACCTCAGCTTTTAAAAAACTAAAACAATGAAAGTTATAGGAATACCAACAGCTTGCCAGACATGCAAAAGAAAATGTCATTTTTCAAAGGGGCCAATCGAGTTGAGGCATGTTTGTTTATTTGTTTCGGCCAACGA
>CAXTMV010000216.1:4788-9646 GCA_964245425.1 uncultured Flavihumibacter sp.
ACCCAAGCACGGGCCGAGCTGCATCTCGCAGCCCAGGGAATGCCTATAGTTTTGAATAATGCCCCTTGGTTAGTACTTGACAGCAAAAAGGATCAATGGTTGGGAAAAATCCAGGAGCGATTTGCCCATGCAATTGATTACTCCCCCATTGAGAATTTAGACGCCGTCACAAAAGATTTCTTTTTTAGCGAGAAATGCACACTCAATTAAAACTTGAATAAGCCATCAAAAGAAAGTCTAATAATCAGCATCGAAAGATTTCGATAATTGCAAGTGATTTTGCCAATCAGAGCAATGTCATAATAGGCTACTCGGCGATATCCATTAGTTTCAACAATTGTCCATCCGGCAAAACACTTTGCAGTTGAACAAGCAAGACTATGGAATAGTGAAACTGAACCCGAGCTTTTGAATTGGTGTAATATGATTCGATTCTTTAAAAACCGCCCCTATTTTTCAAATTTCTTCAGATTTGATTTTTCATCTTTGGAAGCATCCCTGTAAAACCCTTGTTCTGTTGCAGCAGGGATTTTCAAAACTGAATCTTCTTCGTCATCGAAAAGTGGAATATTACTGCATTTTCCGCGAAAATGTGTCTGAGTAAAATGTTTGATTGTATCATACTGTATTTTTAGCAATTTTTTCTTCGTAGAGTCCACTATGACATGAGGTGGAAGAAGACTACCATTATGCAAGAAGGAATCTATTGTAGCATCTACAGATTTTGTTTCTGCAACCTGCGCGTAATGGCCTTTCTTGCTGGATTTAAAAGATTTAGAATCGTAGTAATAATGATCGACTGATATATGTAAATCTCGTAATATCTGAATAGGTTTTCCGATATAAGCCGTTTGATGCTCGATTTCTTTACCGGCAACTGTCTGAGTTTCCTCTTTAAGTGTTTCATCGTGTTCAAAGCCCTTGAAGACCGTGCAGCAAATCACTATTGCTCCTAGCGCAGTAAAAAATGTTCCTGGAGCCGCGTTTGTAATTGTCAATTTGCCCGTGCCTTTGATTTCCCCTTCCAATGAGCCAGCAGAACGAAAAAAGCCTTTCGCGAAAAGGCGATAGCCAAGATAAATAATAAAAACACCTGCAGCAATACAAACAAGTTTATATCCAAAATCGTACTGCAATAAGTTAGATATATTAATACATTAGGTTTAAAGGTGCAAACAGAATGGGAAGCTTTCGGAGCAGAAGGATACAAACGTCAACCCACAAAATCTACGCCACTAATTTTAACAACATTGTTTTCTGACAATTACGGATTGAAGGAAACTAATTAAAGGTTATGCAAATAGCTTGCAAGCCTAAGTGTGAAGATGTAGAGCAAGAATAGCTGATAATGCTGAAGGCAAGTAAGACCGTGTGATAGTTCGAAATATCGTTGGGATAGGTTTACCCTACTAATCGCCCTGGTGCAAATCCAATTGCAAGAAATCATATTAATTTGGTTCCTGCTAATCCAAAATCTTTTTTGAATTCCGACTTAATGGGAGAAACAGATCAATTGAACTAACTCCCCTGCATTCATTTCTTTCTAAACTCAGGAATTGTCACGGATTCACTTTTAATGGTGGTAATATTTCTATCGATGGATATATACGAAACCATGTCATACATAATACCCTGGATTTTTCGAGCGTAGATCAAAGTAAAGCTGCTAAATTCATTGTAATCGGAAACGGGTATTGTCAAATTCATGCGACTAATCAAAAAGATACGTGTGATCACTTTAATCCTTTGTACAATACAAACAGCAGATACTTCGACATAAAACGAATATAAAGCATCGAAGAGACGCGCAAGGAAGAAAAAATTTCTTTCGTCGCATTTGCGAAAGCCGTATTTTAGATATATAAACCTCATCCCATGTTTGAATTTGTCCCTCCATCAGCAGAACCCTGCGGAAATATTCAATTAAAGTTTCTTAAATTTCGGGTCATTTTATGGCAGTCTGTTTTGGAGACGATTTCGACACATGAGAGGCTTGGGAACATAGTTGCATTCAGGAATTTTAAAAGAAACAGTTTGTGCAAATTTTATTTCATATTGGCAGTTGCTTTTATAGGGTGCTCGTCTCTCTATCACTCTACTGATAGTCTCGCGCAACTGAAGATGCTTTACCGGCAGGATACAGCCCGCCAGGCATATTTCTACTGGAAAGTAAGAAGAGGTGTGGATAGCGGCCTGGGCGGCTCAAAATGGGATTTATGAGCTGATAGCTGCGTCTGGTACGCCGGCGGAGCCCGTGAGCAAGAGCGGGTCATTGATTCAATTAATGCAAGGTTGAAGCGAAATAAATAACGATCAAATTAACTATAACCTATAAAACTTTCGTATGGCTACAATCTGGGAAAAAAATTTCTTAGCAATTAAGAATTTTCTAAAACACAATATCAAAGATATTTTGGAGAGTAGCATTCCACTGATTATAGATATTCCAGAATCTACCGGCCAATACTATTTTTCCTTTTCAATGAGACTGTACGAGATGCAGGTACTGACCGGTGATATCAAGGCTGCAGCTGAATTATATGCTCTTTTTATATCAGATTCAAAACTAAAATTATTGCTTGCGGATATCGCAATAACAGTCGAATATGGGAATGGTTGGCTTTCTGTGCAAAGAAGCTCACAAATATCATTTAGCTCGATCGATAAAGATCCGTCGTGGATAAAGTATATTGAAATTCATAAAAAGGTTGAGTCAAAAACTGCATATTACGCACCATAGTTTACCACTCATTTCAATGCAAAGTTTACCACTGTTTCAGTTCATAGTTTACCAGTGAACTGGCGGTGTGAAGTATTTATTTCAGTGGATAGTTTACCAGTTTTAGGGTGCTATTGCTGACAATACGGCGTAATGTTTACCACCTGGTTAATTTGAGTTGTTGATACCATTTTATAACTGTCGTGCTTTGTTCATAAAAGCATGGCTAATCAAGTGATATCGATGCAACAGATATGCGCCATTATACAGCTGCTGGAGAAAGGATTTTCACTCAGGGCCATTGCTGCACAGTTGGGGATTGCAAGACAACCGGTAACCCTTTATGCAAACCGCTTAAAGGCTGCTGAACTCAGCCTGACCGCATTGCGGCAACTTTCTGACAGCGAGCTGGCCGCCATTGTTTATACAGCCCCGCCTGCAAACGAGGAATCCCTGAACGAACGCAAGGTTGACTTTGCTGCCCGCACCAGCTACTTTTTGTCGGAGCTCAAACGCACCCGGGTAACCCGCCTGCTGTTGTGGGAAGAATACCGCAAAGAATACCAGGACGCCTTCCGCTACACACAGTTTTGTATTTTACTAAAAGCGGCTGGTAAGCATACCCAGGCAACTATGCACCTCACGCATGAAGCCGGGGCCATGGTCATGGTTGATTTTGCCGGTGATAAAATGAGTTATGTTGACCGGCAAACCGGTGAGATAATCCGCTGCCCGGTGCTGGTTTGTGTACTTCCCTACAGCAAATATACCTTTGCGATGGCACTGGCTGATGCTACCATCCCGCAGGTAATAAAAGGGCTTAATGCCTGCCTCCAGTATTTTGGTGGTGTGCCCTTAAGCCTGAAGACCGATAATATGAAGCAGGTAGTAACAAAGTCCTGCCGTTATGAACCGGTCTTTACCCAGGCATTGCAGCAATGGGCAATGCACTACAACATAACCCTGCTGGCTACCCGTGTAGCAAGGCCAAAGGATAAGAGCGCCGTGGAGAATGAAGTGCGCATCGCTTACCAGCGCATTTATGCTCCTTTAAGGGAAGAAATCTTCCAGAGCCTGCCGCAATTAAATGCCGCCATGCAACAGCGCCTGGCCCTGCACAATGCAAAACTCTTCCAGCTTAAAGACCATAGCCGCCTGCAGCAATTTACTGCTGAGGAACAACCATTGCTGCAACCGCTGCCGGCGGAAAGCTTTGTAATAAAGCACCAGGCCGCTGCCAGGGTGCAGAAGAACTATCATATTACCCTTGGAGAGAACTATCATCACTACAGTGTTCCCTACACCTATATTAGTAAACAGGTGAATGTTATTTATGATACCGATGTGGTGGAAATATATTTTTTACACCAGCGTATTGCCCTGCACACCCGCAGTTATAAAAAGCATGGCTTTACTACTACCCGGGAACACATGCCCGATGGACACCAGCAGTTCTATGAACAAAAGGGTTGGACACCGGATTACTTTTTATCGCAGGCCTCCGCCATCGGTGCCGCTGCGCGGCAGTACATGGATGCGGTACTAAAAACCAGGGCCTTTACTGAGCAAACCTACAATGCCTGCCGGGGTATACTGCGGCTGCAAATACAATATGGTAGTCCAAGACTGGAAGCCGCCTGTACAAGGGCATTACAAGGACACACATTTAATTACCGCATCATCCAGAACATCCTTGCCACTGGCCAGGATCAATGTGAACCGGACAGCCAGTTAGAACTGTTCCAGGTGCCTGAGCACAGTAACCTGCGCGGCCCCGGCGCGTATCAGTAGTATTTTTTATCAGCATTAAAATAACATCAATATGAACCAGCAAAGTACACTTGACCAACTAATGGAACTGCAGTTAACCGGTATGGCAAAACGCTATGAAGCCGTTATCCAGCAGCCCGTACACCAACAACCTGAGCCCCACACCTTAATCGGGCTGCTGGCAGAAGCTGAAGCCGGGCACCGGATTTATCAGCGTACACAACTTTACCTGCGGCTATCCAAACTACGTTACAATGCAACGCCGGAACAAATCAATTGTACGCCGGAGCGTGGCATTACAAAAGAGATGTTGGTCACTTTATCTGATGGCACCTTCATTGAAAGATCAGAGAACCTGCTTATTACCGG
>CAXTMV010000217.1:0-9617 GCA_964245425.1 uncultured Flavihumibacter sp.
TGTATGTAGGCGATAATTTCGCATTGGAATTATAAAAAAAGATCAATACGCAGTTTACCTATGATCATATGAGCGTAGGTAAGTTTGCAACGGAAGCAGAATACATTGCTAAAAAGACAGACGACTACAACAAAAAGGAGCCGGGTAAGGGAGATCGTTGGGCCAAAGACTGGGTAGCCGACCGGCACAATATGTTTGAACCTAAATTCGACGAGTTGTTTGAGCGGGAAAGCGGTTTAAGTACCGGCGATTACAAAGATGCCAAATACACATTAATCTATAAGACACTTACCACGGAGCCTGGTTTTAACGTGTACATTACTCGCAAAAATGCAGAAACAGATGCTGAAGTCTGGATCGTTGAAACGGCTAATCCTTCTAAAATAATTGCTAAAATAAGTGTGGAAAATGCAAAAGGCAGAACATTTGGTGGTAACGATTACGATACCGGTGTAAGATTGGCAGAATGTTATGCAGATGCTGGCAAATACCTGGGCAAATTCATGAAAAAACAATGGAAATAAGAAATAACAGGTAACAAAAAGGGTGAGCAGGTCATAGTGAGCAAGTAATAAAAAAGAGTGGGTCGCCCTTTTTGGGCGGCTCACTCTTTTTTATTACTTGCTCTGTCAAAATAAAGAAGAGTAAGCCGCCTTAAAAAGATTTTGTAGAGTGGGTCGCCCTTTTTGGGCGGCTCACTCTTTATATTATGAACAACCCATGCTGTTGCCGCAGTTCAGGCACTTATAACAGGTGCCGCTGCGAATGGTAATATGGCCACAGGTATTACAGGCAGGCGCATCGCTCTGCATGCTTTTGGCGGCTGCATTTACAGCATCCAGCCCATTGCCATCCATTTTTGAGGCATTGACGGATTTGCCCTGGTGGCCCTTTGCGCTTTGGTGTTCGGGCGTTTTAACGGCCGCTGCCACAATACGTACATCGCTAAGCTCCGGCGTTTTCTTTTCATACTCCAGTGAAGTAGGTATTTCATCCCAATCGTCTGTACCGGTATTTAATATCTCGGGTTTGTCAAGTACATGCACCAGGTCTGTTCTGCCCAGGTATTCATAGGCCAGTGCGCGGAAAATAAAATCTACGATGGAGGTAGTGGTTTTAATATTCGGGTGGTCTACCATGCCCGATGGCTCAAAGCGTGTAAACACAAATTTTTCAACAAATTCTTCCAGCGGAACGCCATATTGCAGGCCAATAGAAATAGAAATGGCAAAACAGTTCAGCATGCTACGCATGGTGGCACCTTCTTTGGCCATATCGATGAAAATTTCTCCTACGGTGCCGTCACCGTATTCGCCGGTGCGCAGAAACAGGGCCTGGCCGTTGATCTTTGCTTTTTGTGTAAAGCCACGGCGTTTTGCCGGCAGGGTTCTTCTTTCCACGATCATGGCCAGCTGGCGTTTTAGTTTTGTATCGGGCGAAGACTGAACACGTTTCTGTACTTCTTCCAGCAACTCTTCTACCGTTAACTTGCTCATGTCAACAATATTAGAATTGGCTGGCTGTTCTTCCTGGCGGGCAGGTGTTTTTTCTGTTTCTTCTTTTTTCTTTTTATCGGATTTATTACTCAGTGGCTGGCTCAACTTGGAACCATCACGGTAAAGCGCATTTGCTTTTAAACCGAGCTGCCAGCTGAGCAGGTAGCAATCGGCTATTTCTTCCACATTGGCCTCGTTGGGCAGGTTAATGGTTTTAGAGATGGCGCCGCTTAAAAAAGGCTGTGCGGCACCCATCATGCGGATATGCCCGTAAGCATGGATAAAGCGTTCGCCTTTTTTACCGCATTTATTGGCACAATCAAAAACAGGCAGGTGTTCATTCTTCAGAAAAGGTGCTCCTTCTACGGTGCCGGTGCCGCAGATATAATCATTGGCGGTATCTATCTGTTCGTCTGTGAAACCCAGTGCTTCCAGCAAATTCCATTCAAAATTGAAATATTGTTCTGGTTTAAATCCAAGCCGTTGTAAACAGGCTTCACCAAGGGTATACACGTTAAAAACAAATCCTATCTCAAAAGCAGCTACGGCGGCAGTATCCAGTTTTTTTATCTCGTCTGCCAGGAAGCCTTTTTCGCTCAGCGTCTGGTGGTTAATATGGGGTGCCCCGGCAAAATTGCCCGAGCCTACGGCATATTTGATAATCGTATCTACCTGTTTGGGATCATAACCCAGGTTTTTGAGTGCCTGCGGTACAGACTGGTTGATGATCTTGAAATAACCGCCGCCGCTTAGTTTTTTAAATTTAACCAGGGCAAAATCGGGCTCCACGCCGGTAGTATCGCAGTCCATCACCAGGCCAATGGTGCCGGTAGGTGCTATCACTGTTACCTGTGCATTGCGGTAACCATGTTTTTCGCCCAACTGCACAGCGTCATCCCAGGCTTTGGTGGCGGCTTTCAGCAGGTTGTCGGGGCAATATTTTGCTTTGATGCCCTGCGGTTTTAAACTAAGGTTTTCATACTCGTCTGCATCGTAGGCGGCCAGGCGATGGTTACGCATGACCCGCAGCATATGTGCTTTGTTTTCCTCGTATTTGGCGAAGGGGCCCAGAATAGAGGCCAGTTCTGCCGATGTTTTATAGGCGATGCCGGTCATGATAGCCGTTATGGCACCTGCAATGCCCCGCGCTTCTTCGCTGTCGTAAGGTATGCCGCTCACCATCAGCATGGAGCCCAGGTTGGCATAGCCAAGGCCCAGGGTCCTGTAATCGTACGATAGCTGGGCTACTTCTTTGGAGGGAAATTGCGCCATCAATACAGAGATTTCCAGTACCACTGTCCATAGGCGGCAGGTATCCTGGAAACCTTCCACATCAAATACATTTTTATCCTGGTCAAAAAACTGGCGCAGGTTTACAGAAGCCAGGTTACAGGCTGTATTATCCAGGAACATATATTCACTGCAGGGATTAGAAGCCCTGATAGGGCCGCCTTCCGGACAGGTATGCCATTCATTGATAGTGGTATCGTACTGGGTACCGGGGTCTGCACAGCGCCAGGCGGCATAGGCAATTTTATTCCACAGTTCACGGGCCGGTATTTTCTTCATTACCCGTCCGTCTGTCCTGGCTTTTAGTTCCCAGTCCTCATTTTTTTCCAGTTTGTCGAAAAAAGAATTGGGAATGCGAACGGAGTTGTTGGAGTTCTGGCCGCTCACGGTTTTATATGCTTCGCCTTCATAATCGCTGGCATAGCCGGCTTCGATCAGGGCGCCTACTTTCTTTTCTTCTTCCACTTTCCAGTCTATGAAATCGAGTACTTCCGGGTGGTCCAGGTCTAGACAAACCATTTTGGCGGCCCTGCGGGTGGTGCCACCGCTCTTAATGGCGCCGGCGGCCCGATCGCCGATTTTCAGGAAACTCATGAGGCCGGAAGAGGTGCCGCCACCGCTGAGCCTTTCGCCTTCTGCACGAATATTGGAATAGTTGGTACCTACGCCGCTGCCATATTTAAATATCCTGGCTTCGCGCACCCAGAGATCCATAATGCCGCCATCGTTTACCAGGTCGTCTGTTACGCTCAATATAAAACAGGCATGGGGCTGGGGCCGCTCATAAGCCGAAGTAGATTTTTTCAATACGCTGTCAACAGGGTCTACATAATAATGCCCCTGCGGCTTTCCTTTAATGCCGTAGCTTTCATATAACCCGGTATTAAACCATTGGGGGCTGTTGGGCACACAGGCCTGGTTTAAAATGCTGTATACCATTTCATCATAAAAAACAACCGCATCCTGTGCAGAGGCAAAGTAATTGTAACGCTCACCCCAAACCTTCCAGCAATTGGCCATGCGGTGGGCTACCTGTTTGGCAGAGGTTTCACGGCCCAGCGACCCGTCTGGCTGGGGCACGCCTGCCTTGCGGAAATATTTTTGTGCAAGAATATCGGTTGCAATCTGGCTCCACTGCTTCGGCACTTCTACATTATTCATTTCAAATACCACTTCACCGCTTGGGTTACGGATAACAGAGGTACGGTAATCGTATTCAAACTGGTCGAATACGCTTACAGCGTCTTTTGTAAAACGGCGGCTGAACACCAGGCCGTTGGCAGGTTTTGTCTTATTTGTCATGGAGCGTTTAATTTCCGGGTTAGTAAAGAAAATGAGGAAAACGAAAATATCTTTTGCATTTCATATTCTGAAGCCTGAGATACGCACAGCCTGTGGAAAAATTCAGTTAACAATTTGGTAACCCACGCTGGCAGCGACTCTTTTAATTTTTGCACACAACGACAGGCAAAAAGCGCCAAAATAAATTTTGGAATTGATCAGGAAAAAGTCTAATTAAGATTCAGGGTATAAGAGGTAAGGGGTACGGTTTTACCGCAAACCGCACACCTTAAACCTAATACCCTGAACCGTTTATAAAAGTTAGCCGCTTTGGAAAAGATTTTGCATTTTTGCAATACACGTAACAATGCCTGATGAAGACCGGTTTGTATCAGCAATTACTGGATAAGAAAGCCAAAGGACAAAAATCCTTTGCCGTGCTCATTGACCCCGATAAGGTTAATGATGAAAAGATAGACGAACTGACCGAATTGGCCACAGCGGCCAAAGCAGACTATTTGTTCGTGGGTGGCAGCCTGGTTATTTCCAACCACCTGGACAAAGTGGTGCAGCGCATCAAGAAAAACTGTACCATACCTGCCATCCTTTTCCCGGGTAGTCCGTCCCAGATCTCCGTGCATGCCGACGGACTGCTTTACTTATCGCTTATTTCGGGGCGCAATCCTGAACTGTTGATTGGTCAGCATGTGATATCCGCCGCCGCCGTAAAGCAAAGCGGCCTGGAAATCATTTCTACCGGTTATATGGTCATTGACGGGGGGGCACCTACCACGGTCTCGTACATCAGCAATGCCGCTCCTGTACCGGCAGATAAAAATGAAATTGCCATGTGCACCGCCATGGCCGGCGAAATGCTGGGCATGAAAATCATTTATATGGATGCCGGCAGCGGCGCCAAAAGAGCTGTTTCGGAAAGCATGATAGAAAAAGTTGCGCAGAGCATCGAGATACCCCTGCTGGTAGGGGGTGGTATTACCGATCCGGAAAAAGCCTATCGTAACTGCAAAGCCGGGGCCGATGTATTGGTGATTGGCAATGCCATAGAAAAAGACCCTTCCCTGATTAAAGAAATGAGTGCCGCCATACATGCATTAACAGTGCCTACAGATTTCTGAACTAATAGAACAAAGAAAAAAAGAGCCTTTGCTATACCTGGCGGATAATTATTTCCTTTCAGCATTCTAGCCTTACTAACCAAACTGCAAGGCCCCAAAGGGCTGTATTACTCAGCCAGGGATGTTAGCCCCGGAGAAAGGTTTAGCAAAATATCCCCAGCCCTGCAGGGGCGCAAGAGTTGCGTAATTGCATGAAGAAAGAAATCATATATCAATACATCAGACATCAGCCATCTTCTCCCATGCGTTTCCTCCTGCCACTTTTTCTCCTGGTTATTCTTTTTTCCGGCTGCTTCCGGCGTTTTACACAATCGAGCCGGCAGATAAAGCGCTATTTCCGCGACAAACCGGGTAAGCCCACATTTTTTACCATTCTCGATGACTCTGTAAAACTGTTTTGCGCCGTTTCCGGCGCAGATACCCTGCCGCCGCTACTGGTTGTGCATGGTGCACCAGGGGCCTGGTATGGCAGCAGGAACCTGCTGGCCGATACAGCAGTGACCGCTCATTTCCAGGTTATTTCAGTTGACCGCCCCGGGTATCATTATTCTGCTTTCAAAGGCAGCCATAAAGCTGTTACCAGTATCGAAACACAGGCCCGGATTATTTACAGCGCACTCCGGCTAAACAGGTCGTTTAAAAAAGGGATAGTAATGGGCAGTTCATATGGCGGCCCTATTGCGGCCCGGATCGCCATCGACCATCCGGCGGCGTTTTACCATGTATTGCTGCTGGCGGCCGCCATCGATCCCGATAAGGAAAAGTTCTGGTGGTTCAACAAATATGTACACCACGGCCCGCTCAGATGGATGCTGCCCCATTATTTCAAAATAGCCACCGATGAGAAATACAGTCATATTGCCGAATTACGAACCTTGTTGCCGCTCTGGAGCCGGTTACAGGTGCCGGTAACAGCCGTTCAGGGAGAAGCCGATCACATCGTTTCGCACGACAACCTTGATTTTGCCCGGCAGGTACTGGCCGGCAAGCAGGCCCGTTTTATTTCATTGCCGGGCGTTGATCACCTTATTCGCTGGCAAAGGGCCGACCTGGTAAGGGATATTTTACTGACGGCTCAATAGTTCCGGGTTCTAAAGGTCAAAGTCCGTTCGCGCAGCAGCTGGCGGCAAAACGCTGAACCATCGAACCACAAACTAAAAAAGCTATCGCAAGTCCGCTGTATTCACTCTTGTAGGCGTATCCTTTCCGCTTACAATGGTGCCCGAGCTTTTAGCAATGGCTTTTATTATCATGGCCATATTATCCATGTCTAAGGTCTGTATTTCATCGCTGACTTTATGGTAATTGGGCTCACTGTCCATCTTAGAGGTGGAGATGGAATGCGCCGGTACGCCCTGGCGGGCAAGTGTTGCATTGTCGCTCCGGTAAAACAATTGTTCAGCCGTATAAGGGTCAGGGTAAAATGTAAATGCAGTACCGGCTAAATTTTTTTCCAGTATTTTACCCATATCGGTTTTCTCATAGCCCGTTATATAAGCCGAATTTTTACCCCATTTGCTTTCTGTGCCAATCATTTCAATATTAAACATGGCCATTACCCGGGCGGGATCAAACTGGCGGGAGAAATATTGCGAACCAAAGCCTCCTACCTCTTCAGCCGTAAAGGCGGCGAACACCAGGGTTCGCTCATTGTTGCCCAATGCCTTGAAATATTTTGCCAGCATGATCACGGCGGTAGTACCCGCTGCATCGTCGTTGGCGCCATTGTAAATAGAATCTCCATTTACGGGTTTGCCAACCCCCAGGTGATCGTAGTGACCGGAGAATACCACAAATTCAGTAGCTTTTGTTTTACCGGGCAATACACCTACTACATTGGCCAGGGTTGATTCGGTTATTTCATGCTCGGCCGTTACCTGGTAATTGGCAGGGTTCGTTGCCGTTAGAATAAAGACGGTACTGGTAGACGATTTAAAAATATTTCTCCGGAAACCGGACAGCCTTGGAAAATTCTTTGAAAAACTGGTATCCACCAGTACGATATAATTTTTACCTGCATGCACCAGTTTAGATGCTTCGCTGAAAAGATTGGCGCCTGCCGCAATGCTGGTTTTTTCATAACCAGACTGCTGATCGATTTTAAGTGTTGCCTGCGAAGTAACAACGATGAAGTTAGGTTGATCGGCGGCCGTGCCGTCAAGTACAACGCTGGCACTGATCAATTTGGGCGTAACCATGGTAAATGCCTGGCGGTAACTGCTACTGTTCTTCCAGGTCTCAAGGCCAATGGCTTTGAATTCGGCTGCTATAAAATCAGCGGCTTTTTCAATATCCGGCGTAAAGGCACGCCGGCCACGCATGTCGTCGGCCGACAATGTTTTCTCAATACGCTCCACTTCCTTTGCATTGATGATATTGTCTGGGTTCTGTCCAACACAAAAAAATGTGATGGTTGTCAGTAAGCCTGTTGCCAATACTTTTATCATACCGTTTATTTAAGTGTTATTATTTTTTTCTTGCGGCGCAAAAAGGGTGGGAGCAAGTCCCACCCCTACAATATTATTGAATTTTCACATTCATCACATTAGCATACCAGGCATTCTCTACAAGCTCATCATTTCTTTAAACTTAACCGTTTGACGGCGGCTGACTTCTATTTTTTCGCCGCCCTTCATTTCAAGCAAGAGTCCTCCGTTGAAGTAAGGTTCAATTTTATCGATCAGCCGGAGATTGACAATGTGTTTGCGGTTGGCCCTGAAAAAAGTTTTTTCGTCCAGCCGTTCTTCCAGCGCGTTCAGCGATTTAAGGATCAGCGGCTTGTTGGGGCCAAAGAAAACCTTGGCATAATTACCCACGCTTTCAAATAAGCGGATCTCGCTCAGCTTTACAAACCAGCAGCGTTCACCGTCTTTTACAAATACCTGGTCATCTTCGTGCAGCAGGTCGCGGTTAATAGACACTTCCCCGTTAAGGCTTTGTTCTTTTTCTTCCTGGATATGCAATTTTTGTATGGCATCGGCCAGGCGGCCGGGTTCTACGGGTTTTAGTAAATAATCAAGTGCATTTACTTCAAAAGCTTTCAGGGCGTATTCGTCATAAGCAGTGGTAAAAATAACATGGGGTGCTTTATCCAGTTCGGCCAGCATATCGAAACCCGTCTTGCCGGGCATTTGTATGTCCAGGAAAACCAGGTCAGGGTTGATGGTCTCTATTTTTTCAAGGCCTTCATTGGCATTGGCGCCTTCTGCTACCACTTCTATTTCAGGAAAATCGGTTAATAATTTTCTCAGTTCATTCCGGGCCAGCCTTTCATCGTCAATAATAATAGCTCTGATCATATCAATTTTAATTTATTGCGGCAGCAGCAACGGGCAAAATTACCTTTGCTTCAACTGTATTGCCATTGATTTCATGAATCGAAAAATTTGCTTTTTCACCAAATAACAAGTGCAGCCGGTTCTGGGTGCTGGTTAAACCAAATCCATCTGCGTTATAAGAACCGTTCAGGTGCCCGGTATTTTGTACTACCAGTTCATGGTGATCATATTTAAAATCGGAGATGATCTTTACGATGCCCCCGCTCAATTGTTTGCTGATGCCATGTTTAATAGCGTTTTCAACCAGGGTTTGCAGCATCATGGGCGGCACCGGCTGGTCGAGTGTGTCTTCATCGATATCGTATTCAATTTTCAGTCGGTCCTCAAAACGTATGTATTCAAGTGCCAGGTAATCTTTTACAATATTAAGTTCTCTTTCAAAACTGACCGTTTCCAGTTTATCTGCCTGCATGCTGCTGCGCAGGATATTGCTTAATTCAGTAATGGCTCCCCTGGCGCGGGAAGGGTTTTCGTCGATCAGCGCACGGATGCTGTTCAAGGCATTGAAAATAAAATGGGGATTGATATGAGATTTGATGGTCTTTAATTCCAGTTCCTTTACCAGGGCTTCCAGTTTAAGGGTATCCACCTGTTGGCGCTGGCTTTTCTGCACATAATGGTAGATATAATAAATACAGTTCCAGATAAAAAGGTAAAAAGAAGTAGTAAAAAAGCTGGATAACACATTTTTTGAGAAGGGAAGCGCTTTCCCCTTGCTGGTTTGGCGCCACAGATCAAACATCGTCACCAAAGAAGTTTCAGCCGTGCTCATGGCAAAAGAGCAGATAAAAGTAAGAAAGATGAAACTGAGCACCTGGTGTTCGATAGGCCTGATTAAAATATCCCAGCGGTGGATGGCCCAGCGCATCAGGTGGCTGAAAACAATGCCCAGCACTACATAGATCAACGCCCTGTCAAAGAATTTCCAGTCCAGCTTTCCGTCGAGGGTATAATTAAAAAATGAATTTACCAGCACAAACACTCCCCAGCCAAATAACTGGAAAAGCCAATACGTGGGCACCCTTCTCAAAATACGCATAAGCAAAGCTATTATTAAACCCGGGCTCTAATATAAG